>NZ_JBIWKA010000005.1:0-343820 GCF_044765445.1 Streptomyces sp. NPDC102467
ATCCACACCGAACCGGAAGGCCCTCACCTGTTCAAGATCCCTCAGCCGAGATCTGCCTCACCCGTCCACAACCTCCCCGGACAGAACACCTAGGGCTCGTCCGGCCGCTCGGCCGGACCCGGGCACGTTCGGCGATCCGCCGCCCATCAGACCCGCACCGATCGGTGCCGGTCCGCAGGGTGCTGCCTGATCCGCCGGATCGCCTGTGTGCGGGCGTCGATCCTTCCGAGACCGGACGGATCCGCCTGTCGGGCCCTGACGCGGGCGGCCGCCTCTTCGTACACAGATCCCCGGCTCGGGTATGTCCCGAGCGGGAGACGGCCGCCCGCTGCGGACGGTCCGTGTCCCCGGTCCTCGCTGCGGCGGGACCCTTTCCGTGGAGATCCACGTGTCGAATGCTGTCTCGGCCGGCTCAGCCGTGTCGTGTGCCACTGTCCGTTCCGCGCCTCAACTACCCGTTGCGCGCGGCCTGTTGTATCTCGTCGTCGCCGGTATCGCCTGGGGCACCGCGGGCGCCGCCGCCTCTGTGGTGTTCCGGCAGAGCGACCTGGGTCCTGCCGCCCTGTCGTTCTGGCGGTGCGCGGGCGGCCTCGTCCTGCTCGTCGCCGCCCGGGTGCTGTGGCGCAGGCCCGCCGCCGCATCATCCGAACCGCGCGGCCGCAAAGCCGTCCGGTTCCTCGTGCTCGGCCTGTGCCTGTCGGTGTTCCAGACCGCCTACTTCGCCGCGGTCGGGGCGACAGGGCTCGCCGTCGCCACCGTCGTCACGCTCGGCGCGGGCCCCGTACTCATCGCGCTCGGCGCGCGGCTGACCCTGGGGGAGCGGCTCGGCCGCGGCGGTGTGCTCGCCGTCGTGGGTGCGCTCGGCGGGCTCGCGGTGCTGATCCTGGGCGGCGGGGGCGCGGCGGTGCGGCCCCTGGGCGTGCTGTGGGCCCTCGCCTCCGCGGCCGGGTATGCCGTGATGACCCTGCTCACCCGGTGGTTCGGGCGTGCGGGCCGGGCCGGTGACCAACTCGGCACGACCGTGGGGACGTTCGCGGTCGCCTCGCTCGCACTGCTCCCGTTCGGCGCGGCCGAGGGTCTGGTCCCGCACACGGTCCAGCACCTGGAGGTGCTTGGCCTGCTGGCGTACACGGCGTCCGTGCCGACGGCGCTCGCCTACACCCTGTACTTCGCGGGCGCGGCCGTCGTGCGCTCCGCCACGGTGTCCGTGATCATGCTGCTCGAACCGGTGGGCGCCGCCGTCATCGCCGTGACTCTCCTGGGGGAGCGGCTGACCACGGCGACCGTGGCGGGTACGGCCCTGATGCTGGCCGCGGTCCTCGGCCTCGCCGTGGCGGAGACCCGGACCGCCTCGGGCTGAGCCGTCATGCCTCTTGGCGACGCCGCCGCTGTCCGGCCAGCGCGGCGGCGTCACCAGGGCCGCCCCGCTCGGTGAGTCCCGCCGCGATCCGATCCTGGACTTCCTCCGGCTTGTGTCCGGCGTACTTGAACTTGGCGCGTACGCCGGTCACTTCGAGCCGCAGGCCGCGGATCCCGGACAGCATCCGCCCGTACGGCGCCTCGCCCACCGCCACCGTCGCCGAGAGGCCGGGCGGCTGGAAGTGGCCCACCTGCCGGTTGAGCAGCGCGGACTTCTCCTCGGGGTCGTCCACGACGTGGGCGGTGCAGCGGAGTTGCACGGCGGTGTACACGCTGGTCGGCGTCCCGTGCTCGGCCGGGGCGCCGGGCAGCGCCTGCCACGGCCCCGGCACGAACGCGTAGTCGTCGACGACGCTGAGCAGCACCCCGGGGTTCGCGTCCAGGGCGGGCCACACCGGGTTGGGGCGGGCCAGGTGGGCGACGACCCCGCCGAACTCGCCGCCGGCCGACGGGGCGTAGGCGAAGTGCATCGGCTGGACGAACGGCGGCTCGCCGGGCAGCCCGTTGACCGCGAGCTGTCCGAAGTCGTGGACGGCGAGCCACTGTTGCCACTCGGCGGCGTCCCGCGCCGCGTCCCAGGGGTGGATCAGCATCACAGGTCCCGCAGGTACGCGGGCACGTCGATGCCGTCGGCGAGGTCGTCCGCCGGGATGAGCGGGCCGTAGCCCCGCTGGAGGGGGACGACGCCGGTCCAGTGCGGCAGGTCGAGGTCCTCCGGCTCGTCGTTCGGGCCGCCGGTGCGTACCTTCGCCGACACCTCGGCGAGGTCGAGGCTGAGCACGGCGGTCGCGGCGAGCTCCTTGGCGTTGGCCGGGCGCGAGTCGGCGGCCCGGCCCGGCACCACGTGATCGACGAGCGCGTCCAGGGCGAGCCGCTTCTCCTCGGGGTCCGTGACCGTGTGTGCGGTGCCGTGGATCACCACGGAGCGGTAGTTGATGGAGTGGTGGAAGGCGGAGCGGGCCAGCACCAGGCCGTCGACGTGCGTCACGGTCAGGCACACCGGCAGGCCGGGGTCCTGCTGTCCCGCCATGCGCAGCGGCCGCGCCCCGGTGGACCCGTGCACGTAGACGCGCTCGCCGACCCGGCCGTACAGCGTGGGCAGCACGACCGGGGCGCCGTCGCGTACGAAGCCGAGGTGGCAGACGTATGCCTCGTCGAGTATCGAGTGGACCTGGGCGCGGTCGTAGGCGGCGCGCTCCTTGGAGCGGGTCGGCACCGTGCGCTCCGTGGGGGCGTAGGCGGCGGCTGTCGGCTCAGGGGACACGCTCATGTTGCGAACTCCATTGCACTAGTGCAAACTGTGGTTTGTGCTAGAAGAGTATCGGATCAAGGGGCGACGTGCGGCGGAGATTTCCGCGAGCGTCGAACGCGCGGTGGCCGACGGTGACCTGGAGCCTGGACAACTCCTGCCGCCGATGCGGGAGTTGGCGCAGGAGTTGGGCGTGAACCCCAATACGGTCGCGGCCGCGTACCGGACCCTGCGGGAGCGCGGGGTCATCGAGACCGCGGGGCGCCGGGGCAGCCGGGTGCGCCCGAAGCCGGCGACGACCGGTCGGGAGCGCATCCGGGTGGACGTGCCGCAGGGCGTGCGGGACGTGTCCGACGGGAACCCGGACACCGCGCTGCTGCCCTCGCTCGCCGCGGCGTTCACCGCCGCGGCCGCCGCCGGGGACCGCGAGCCGGTGCTGTACGGGGGCGACCCGCTGGAGCCGGAGCTGGTGCGCCTGGCGCGGGCCGATCTCGACTCCGACGGGGTGCCCGACGGGCCGGTGGCCGTCGCGTCCGGTTCGCTGGACGCGATCGAGCGGGTGCTCGCCGCCCACCTCAAGGCCGGGGACGCGGTCGCCGTCGAGGACCCCGGCTGGGGCAGCATGCTCGACCTGGTGCCCGCTCTCGGGCTGCGCCTCGTACCGGTCGGCGTGGACGACGACGGGCCGCTGCCGGCCGACGTCGAGCGGGCGCTGCGCGAAGGCGTGCGGGCCCTCGTGGTGACCGACCGGGCGCAGAACCCGACCGGCGCCGCGGTGGGTCAGGACCGGGCGAAGGCCCTGCGTACGGTCCTGGCGGCCCACCCCGACGTGCTGCTCATCGAGGACGACCACGGGCATGGCATCGTCGACCTGCCGCTGCATCCGCTGGCCGGGACCGTTCGGCACTGGGCGTTCGTCCGCTCCGTCGCCAAGGCCTACGGGCCCGACCTGCGGCTCGCGGTGCTCACCGGCGACGCCGTCACCGTGGACCGGGTGCGCGGCCGTCAGCGTCTCGGGCCCGGCTGGATCAGCCGCATCGTGCAGCGGGCGGTGGCCGGACTGTGGGCGAGCGGCGCCGTGGACGCGCGGGCGGTCGCGGCCTCGTACGGGAAGCGGCGCGACGCGCTGATCGCGGCCCTCGCCGCGCGGGGGGTCGAGGCCCACGGGCGCAGCGGCATGAACGTGTGGGTCCCGGTGCCCGACGAGACCGGCGCGGTGGCCCGGCTGCTGCACGCGGGGTGGGCGGTCGCGCCGGGTGCCCGCTTCCGGATGCAGGCCGGGCCGGGTGTGCGGATCACCGTGTCCCGGCTGGCTGTCGAGGAGATCGAGGCTGTGGCGGAGACGGTGGCGGCTGCGGTCGCGCCCGCGCCGGCGCGGTACTACGCCTGACACGGGCCCGGGGAGCGGCTACGCCTTGGCGCGGGCCCGTGACTGGGTGAGCGCCGCGCCCGCCAGGACGATCACCGCGCCGACCGGCGTCGACCAGCTCAGCGACTCGCCGAGCACGGCGACGCCCGCGGCGGTCGCGATGACCGGGATGAAGTACGTGACCATCTGCGCGGTCGTCGGACCGACCTCGGCGACCAGGCCGTACTGGATGAGGACCGCGAGGCCGGTGCCCAGCGCTCCGAGTGCGACGATCGAAAGAAGCGGGACGACCGCGAAGTGGCTCGGCCAGGACGTGAACAGCGTGGTGACGACGGCCAGTTGGACCGTGGCGACGAGCAGCTGTGCGCCGGTCATCGACAGATGGGAGTTGCCGGTGTGCGCGAGCGTGCGGCGGACGTAGATCCAGCCGACCGGGTAGCTGAAGGAGGCGAGCAGCGCCATCGCCGTGCCCGTCACGTCCAGGCCGTTGAAGCCCTGCCAGACGCCCAGGACCGTCAGGACGCCCAGGAAACCGATGCCGAGGCCCGCGACCCGGCGCCGGGTCGGCCGGTCCTCCGACAGTGCGACCAGGGACAGGGCCATGCCCCACAGCGGCGACGTCGCGTTGCAGATGCCGGCCAGCGTCGAGGGGATCGTCTCCTCGGCGAAGGCGAACAGGGAGAACGGCAGCGCGTTCAGCAGGAACGCCGCGACCGTCAGATGTCCCCAGGTGCGGGCGGAGCGCGGCAGCCGCTCCCGCTTCACGGCCATCGCCGCGACGAGCACCAGCGTGCCGAACACCAGCCGCCCGAGCGTCACCTGGAACGGGGCGTACCCGTGCGTGCCCACCTTGATGAGCAGGAAGCTGAAGCCCCAGATGAGGGAGAGCACGCCGAAGCGGACCCGCCAGTCGAGAGCGCGGCGAAGAGGGGTGGGGTTCGCGGAGGTCGCCGCGGTGCGGGCGGCGGTGACGGTGCTCATGGACGCAAGGATCGCGCCCGCCGTCTCCTTAGCACAAGCGAGACTTTGTGCGCGGTATCGCTTAGCATCGCTTACATGTTGAACCTGGAGCGGCTACGGGTGCTCGACGCGCTCGCCCGGCACGGATCGGTGAGCGGCGCCGCCGACGCGCTGCACGTCACGACCTCGGCCGTGTCGCAGCAGATGACGAAGCTGGAGCGCGAGGTCGGCCAGCAGCTGCTCGCCAAGCACGGGCGCGGGGTGCGTCTGACCGATGCGGGGCGGCTGCTCGCCGAGCACTCCGCGCGCATCTTGTCGCAGGTCGAGCTGGCCCAGTCCGATCTGGAGGCGCAGCGCGGGCAGGTGGTGGGCGAACTGCGCCTGTCCGCGTTCCCCACCGCCGCGCGCGGACTCTTCCCGGCCGCGTTCGCCGCGCTGCGCGCCGCACACCCGCAACTGCGCCTGCGATCACAGGAGTTGGAGCCGGAGGCGGGCGTCGCCGGAGTGATCCGCGGCGACCTCGACATGGCGGTCGTGCTCGACTGGCACAACAAGCCGATGCCGTTGCCCGACGGGCTGGTCAAGGCGAGCATCCTCGACGACCCGGCGGACGTCGCCATGCCCGAAGGGCACCCGCTCGCGGGCCGCGACGAGATCGGCCTGGAGGACTTCGCCGACGACGAGTGGATCACCTGGGGCGAGGGCGAGTTCTGTCACGAGTGGCTGATGTTCACGCTGCGCGCCAAGGGGGTCGAGCCACAGGTCGGCCACCGCGCCGCCGAGACCCACACTCAACTCGGCCTCGTCTCCGCCGGGTTGGGTGTGTGCGTGGCGCCGCTGCTCGGCCGCGACCCGATGCCCCGGGGCGTGGTGACGGTGCCCGTCCGGTCGCAGGTGCGGCGCCACGTGTACGTGGTGTGGCGCGCGGACGCCGACCGGCGGCCCTCGATCCGGGCGGCCGTGGAGGCGCTGCAGAAGGTGGGGGCCGACCTCGGACAATCGGCTGACCGGGGCTGAGCCGCGCCTCGTCTCCCGCGGTGCGCGGTCCGCCTGGCCCGCGACCTAAAGATCCGCCAGCTTGCGGAAGTCCCACGACGCGACCTTGTCCGGGGTCAGCCGGGCCCAGGCGTGCCGCCCGTCGTGGAACATCTCGGCCATCCCGAAGTTCTTCCGCGCGAACAGCCGCTCCGGCGCGTCGAGTTCGGGCAGCGGCTCGCCGGTACGCGGGGACTCGCCGACGAACTCGACGCGCCCGGACAGCTCGACGCCGCGCAGCTCGCCGTACTCCTCGCCCGCGTCGACCACCACGGCCACCCGCCCGTCGGCCCGCAGGTCGGCCCAACGGCGGCTGCGCGCAAGGGAGTAGAGCCACAAGGACGTCCCGTCCCACACGAACCACAGCGGGCTCACGTGTGGGGTGCCGTCGGCCGACACCGTGGCCACCCGGCAGGTGCGCTGCTCGGTGAGGAACGTCTCCAGCTCCTGCGAGGTCATCATGATTTTGCGACCCCGGCGCTGGGTGTCGGTCATGGGCACTCCCTCTTCAATAGCTGACGGTGTGTCAGAAATGCAGCATGCGGCCTCTTCCGGTCCCGCGCAATGGTGGCTAGTCTCCAGCACCCCGGAGGGGTCGGACGTACGAGTACAGGGGGAATCATGGCAACGCGCGAGGACCTGGCCGAGCTGCTCGCCCCGGCGAGCACCGTGCTGCTGACCGTCGAGTGCCAGCAGGGCGTCGTCGGCACCGAGAGCGCCCTGCCCGAACTCGCCAAGGAGGCACGGTCGTCGGGGGCGCTCGCCAACGTGGCCCGGCTCGTCTCCGCCGCCCACGAAAGCGGGGTCCAGGTGCTGCACGCCGTGGCCGAGCGACGCCCCGACGGTCGCGGCGCCAACCGCAACGGACGCCTCTTCCGGGCCGCGGAGCGCCTCCCCGTACAGCAGCTCTCGGGGTCGAGGGCCGTCCGGATCGCGCCGCCGGTCGAGGTGGCCGACGAGGACCTCGTGGTCCGCCGCCTGCACGGACTGTCGCCGCTGGCGGGAACCGACGTCGACCCGCTCCTGCGCAACCTCGGCTGCCGCACCCTCGTCGTCACCGGCGTCTCCGCCAACGTAGCGATACCGAACGCCGTCTTCGACGCCGTGAACCTCGGCTACACGGTCGTCGTCCCCGGCGACGCCATCGCGGGGGTGCCCTCCGACTACACCCCCGCGATGATCCGCAACACCCTCGCCCTCGTCGCCACCATCACGGCGACACCTGACGTGCTCGCCGCCTGGAAGCGTCCTAGGCGAGGCTGATCGAGTCGCCGCTGACCGTGATCTTCTTCTCGGCCAGCGGTCGCGTGGCCGGCGGATTCTTGACGCTGCCGTCCTCGATGGAGAACTTGCTGCCGTGGCAGGGGCAGTCGATGGTGCCGCCCTCGACCTTGGTCACCGCGCAGCCCTGATGCGTACAGGTGCTGGTGAACCCTTTGAACTCGCCCTTCTTCGGTTGCGTCACCACGACGCCCGCGTCGGCGAAGATCTTGCCGCCGCCCTCCGGGATGTCGGAGGTCCTGGCGAGCTCCTCGCTCCCGCCGCCACCGGCCGACGCGGCGTTGCCCGCCGGTTCGGACCCGCCGCCCTTCGAGTCTCCGCACGCGGTCAGCGCGGCGGCGATCCCCGCGGCGCCGACCGCCGCGACGACGGTGCGGCGGGTGGGCGCCGGGCCCAGGGGCGCGGTTTCCTGCGGAGCGGTCATGTTCTCGGTTCCTTTCGATGGGCGGACCTGGATCCCGTGGGGGTGCTTTCCCGTACGTGCGGTGATCCCGGAGCGTTCAACGTCTCGCCGATCTCCTAACCTGGGCGCATGCTCACCGAAGTCACGGCGACCCGATATGTCACCCCATTGAGGGAGGGCGGATCGCTTCCCGGCCTGGTCGAGGCCGATGATCTGGTCTCGTACGTCATGAAGTTCAGCGGCGCGGGACAGGGCCGCAAGACCCTCGTCGCCGAGGTGATCTGCGGGCAGGTGGCGCGGCGGCTCGGTTTCCGGGTGCCGGAGCTCGTCGCCCTCGACCTCGAGCCGGTCATCGGACTCGGCGAACCCGACCCGGAGGTGCAAGGGCTGCTCAAGTCGAGCGGCGGCACCAATCTCGGGATGCGGTTCCTGCCGCGCGCGCTCGGCTTCGACCCGCTCGCGTACACCGTCGGCGCCCAGGAGGCGGGCCGGGTCGTCTGGTTCGACGCACTGATCAACAATGTCGACCGGTCCTGGCGCAACCCCAACATGCTGGTCCACGGCGGGGACCTGTGGCTCATCGACCACGGTGCCAGCATGATCTGGCACCACAACTGGCGCACCGCACCGGCCTGGGCGGCAAAGCCGTACGACGCCACCGACCACGCCCTCGCTCCGTTCGGGCCCGACATCGCCGCGGCCGCCGCCGAACTCGCGCCGCGCGTCACCGAAGAACTCCTGGCGCGGGCGGCCGCCGACGTGCCCGACGGGTGGCTCACGGACGAGCCGGGGTTCACGAGCCCCGACGCGGTGCGGCGCGCGTACGTCGAGACGCTGGCGGAGCGCGCCGCGACCGTCCATGAGCGCATCGAACTGCCGGCGGGCGACGTGGCCCCGGCCGCGCGAACGACCGGCTGGGTGACACAAGGAGCGTCCCAGTGAACGAGCAGCACGAGCACGCGCGCGACGTCTTCGAGTACGCGCTGCTGCGGGTCGTTCCGCGCGTGGAGCGCGGCGAGCAGATCAACGCGGGCGTGGTCGTGTACTGCCGCGCCAAGTCCTTCGTCACCGCGCTCACGCATCTCGACGAGGCCCGCCTGCTGGCTCTCGACCCCGAGGCCGACGTGGTCGGCGTGCGCGCGGTACTGGGCGCCGTCGAGCGGCACTGCCGGGGCGGTGAGAGCGCGGGTCAGGCCGCGGCGGACGATGCGGGCCGGCGCTACCGGTGGCTGATCGCGCCCCGGTCGACCGTGGTGCAGCCGGGCCCGGTGCACACCGGTCTGACAGCTGATCCGGCGGCCGAGGCGGAGCGGCTGCTCGCGCTTCTGGTGCGCTGAGTGATCAGGGGCACGGGGTGGGTACGTTGACACCGGGTGCCAGGGCTTCTAGCGTCACCCGCACAGGGTACTAAGCGGTCGCTCACCCGTTCCGGGTGGCGCGACCGCCCTCTAGGGCGAGGAGACCGAGAGCATGTCCACCACTGAGCAGCGCGTAGCGATCGTCACGGGAGCGGCGCGCGGCATCGGCGCCGCCACCGCGATCCGTCTGGCCGAAGAAGGCCGCGCCGTAGCCGTGATCGACCTCGACGAGGCCGCCTGCAAGGACACCGTCGAGAAGATCACCGCCGCCGGTGGCACGGCACTCGCCGTCGGGTGCGACGTCTCCGACGAGGCGCAGGTCGAGGCCGCCGTCGCGCGTATCGCCGAGGAGCTCGGCGCCCCCACGATCCTCGTGAACAACGCGGGCGTGCTGCGCGACAACCTTCTGTTCAAGATGAGCGCCTCCGACTGGGACACCGTCATGAACGTGCACCTGCGCGGTGCGTTCCTGATGTCCAAGGCCGTCCAGAAGCACATGGTGGACGCCAAGTTCGGCCGGATCGTGAACCTCTCCTCGTCGTCGGCGCTCGGCAACCGCGGCCAGGTCAACTACGCCGCCGCCAAGGCCGGTCTGCAGGGCTTCACCAAGACCCTGGCCAAGGAGCTCGGCAAGTTCGGCGTCACCGCCAACTCCGTGGCCCCCGGCTTCATCGTCACCGACATGACCGCGGCCACCGCCGAGCGCGTCGGCATGGGCTTCGAGGAGTTCCAGGCCGCCGCCGCCACGCAGATCCCGGTGGCGCGCGTGGGCCGCCCCGAGGACATCGCCAACGCCATCGCCTTCTTCACGGGCGACGCGGCGGGCTTCGTCTCCGGCCAGGTCATGTACGTAGCCGGCGGACCGCTCAACTAAGGCCGGGGACAACGCACATGACGACTTCTGAACTCCCGCCCCTCTCGGGCAAGGTCGCGCTCGTCAGCGGCGCGAGCCGGGGCATCGGCTATGGCATCGCCGAGGCCTTCGTCGCGCGCGGCGACCGCGTCTGCATCACCGGACGCGGCGAGGACGCGCTCAAGGAGGCGGTGGAGACCCTCGGCTCCGACCGCGTCATCTACGTAGCCGGCAAGGCCCACGACGAGGCGCACCAGGCCGCTGCCGTCGAGCGCACCATGGAGGCGTTCGGCCGCGTCGACTTCCTCGTCAACAACGCCGGTACGAATCCGGTGTTCGGCCCGATGGCCGAGCTCGACCTGAACGTGGCGCGCAAGGTCTTCGAGACGAACGTCATCTCGGCGCTCGGCTTCGCGCAGCGGACGTGGCAGGCCTGGCAGAGCGAGCACGGCGGCGCGATCGTCAACATCGCCTCCGTGGCCGGGGTGTCGGCCTCGCCGTTCATCGGCGCGTACGGCATGAGCAAGGCCGCCATGGTCAACCTGACGCTCCAGCTGGCGCATGAGTTCGCGCCGAAGGTGCGGGTCAACTCGATCGCGCCCGCGGTCGTGAAGACCAAGTTCGCGCAGGCCCTGTACGAGGGCCGGGAGGCCGAGGCCGCGGCCGGCTACCCGCTGGGCCGGCTCGGCGTGCCCGAGGACATCGGCGGCGCCGCCGCGTTCCTCACCTCGCACCAGGCCGACTGGATCACCGGGCAGACGCTCGTCGTGGACGGCGGCATCTTCCTCAACGCGGGCGTCGCCTGACGACGTTCCGCAGGGCACATTGCAGGCGTCGGGTGACAACGTCTGACAAAGGTCCTCGCGCGTGAAGTGCCCCGTCGGTCCAGGTGGTCGAACCGGCGGGGCTCTGCGATATGGTCTGCCGACCCTTGGCATGGCCCGATCAAGGAGCGTGCGCGTGTTCGTAAGGTTGCTTGCCCCATGCATCTTGGCGGCGACTGCTTCCACCGCCCTGCTCGCCGGGTGCGGACCGCTGGGATCCGGCGACTCGGAGGAAGAGAAACCGATCGTGGTGGGGACCACCAGCGCGCCGAGCACCCTCGATCCGGCGGCCTCCTGGGACGGCTCCTGGGAGCTGTTCCGCAACGTGTACCAGACCCTGGTCGCCTTCCCCTCGGGTGCCGCGCAACCGGAGGCCGACGCGGCGAACTGCTCCTTCAAGGACACCGCCAACCGCGTCTACCACTGCGAGCTGCGCGCGGACATGAAGTTCTCCGACGGGGACCGGCTCGACGCCGCGGCCGTGAAGTACTCGATCGACCGGATCCGCGCGATCGGAGTCAGGGGCGGTCCGAAGGGCCTGCTCGGCAGCCTCGACCGCGTCGAGACCCAGGGCGATCGGGACGTGACGTTCCACCTGAAGAAGCCCGATGCGACGTTCCCGTTCGTCCTCGCCACCCCGGCGATGTCGATCGTCGACCCCAAGGAGTATCCGGCCAAGGAGCTGCGCGCGGACGGCAAGGTCACCGGCTCCGGCCCGTACGCACTACAGGCCTATGCGGACGACAAGAAGGCGGAGCTCGTCGAAAACCCCCACTACAAGGGGTTCGCGGACCGCAAGAACGGCGCCGTGACGATCCGCTACTTCAAGACGTCGTCCGAGATGGTCACCGCACTGAAGTCCAAGAAGATCGACGCGACCTTCCGCGGTCTCGCGGCCGAGGACGTCGTGGACCTCCAGGGCAAGCACGTCACCGCGGGTCTGCAACTCGTCGAGGGCGCGGGCACGGAGATCAGTTACCTCGTGTTCAACCCCAAGGACCCCTGGGCGGGCAAGCGCGCCGTGCGCCGGGCCGTCGCGCAGGTCGTCGATCGTGGGGCCATCGCGCACGAGGTCTACAAGGACACCGTCGAACCGCTGTACTCCATGGTCCCCAGAGGCCTCGCGGGCCACACCACCGACTTCTTCGACGACTTCGGCGATCCCAGCCCCGCCAAGGCGGCCGAGCTCCTCTCCAAGGCGGGCATCACCGCGCCGGTGCCCCTCACCCTCTGGTACGCCACCGACCGCTACGGCTCCGCGACCGCGCCCGAATTCGCCGCCATCAAGCGCCAGTTGGAGGCATCGAAACTGTTCACGGTGACGCTCAGGAGCCGACCGTGGAAGACGTACGAGAAGGGGTACCGCGCCGGCGAGTACCCGGTGTTCGGGCGCGGCTGGTTCCCGGACTTCCCGGACGCCGACAACTTCATCGCGCCCTTCGTGGGCCAGGAGAACGCGGTGAGCACACCGTACGTGTCACCCGAGATCACCGGCCGGCTGCTGCCGCAGTCGCGCGGCGAGAGTGACAGAGGTGCCACGGTGCGGCAGTTCGAGCGGGCCCAGCAGATCATGGCGGACGACGCCCGGCTGCTGCCTCTGTGGCAGGGCAAGCAGTACATCGCGTCCAGCGAGGAGATCTCCGGCGGCGAACGCGCCCTCGACCCGTCGACGATCATGATGATGTGGGAGCTGCAGCGCAAGACCAGTTGGTGAGGCCGGACGGGGCGGGAACGGCCGCCGGTCCGTGCATGTCAGTGGGCGCCGGTAGGTTCGTGGGTGTCGAAAGCGGCAGTGCGGGTGGTGACACGCGTGCGGCCGTGCAAGTGCCCTTACCCCCGGAGGTTGTTGACGTGACCGACACCGCGATGCTGCCCGAGTCCTGGCGCGGCGTCCTCGGCGAGGAGCTGCAGAAGCCCTACTTCAAGGAGCTCACCGAGTTCGTCGAGGAGGAGCGCGCGAAGGGGCCCGTCTACCCGCCGCGAGAGCAAGTCTTCGCCGCGCTCGACGCGACGCCGTACGACAAGGTGAAGGTGCTCGTCCTCGGGCAGGACCCGTACCACGGGGAGGGCCAGGGGCACGGGCTGTGCTTCTCGGTGCGGCCCGGGGTGCGGACGCCGCCGTCGCTGCGGAACATCTACAAGGAGATGCAGTCCGAGCTGGGCACCCCTATCCCGGACAACGGATATCTGATGCCGTGGGCCGAGCAGGGTGTGCTGTTGCTCAACGCGGTCCTGACGGTGCGGGCCGGTGAGGCCAACTCGCACAAGGGCAAGGGGTGGGAGAAGTTCACGGACGCCGTGATCAGGGCCGTCGCCGACCGCCCCGACCCGGCGGTCTTCGTCCTGTGGGGCAATTACGCGCAGAAGAAGCTCCCGCTCATCGACACCGAGCGGCACATCGTCGTGAAGGGGGCGCACCCCTCGCCGCTGTCGGCGCGGAAGTTCTTCGGCTCGCAGCCGTTCACGCAGATCGACGAGGCCGTGGCGGCGCAGGGCCACGAGCCGATCGACTGGCGCATCCCGGATCTGGGCTGAGCCGCGCCTGACCTGGATTGTCGGCGGCGGCCGTTAGCGTCGGTAGCCGCGATCGGCGCCCGGCCGGTCGGGAGCTTGGAGGAGCCAGTGGCCCAGCAGCGCGCGCAGGCGGCGGACGACGCCATGATGACCCGCATCGGGCAGGCGGTCATGCTGGCGCACGCCGGGGACCGCGAGGAGGCGCGGGACCGCTTTCTCGGCCTCTGGTCGGAGATCGGCGAGGACGGCGACCCGCTGCACCGCTGCACGCTCGCGCACTACATGGCCGACACCCAGGACGACCCGGCCGACGAGCTGGCCTGGGACCTGCGCGCGCTGGCCGCCGCCGACGGGCTCACCGGGGAACGGCTCGCGGCGCACGAGGGCTCCCTCGCGCTGCGCGCCCTGTATCCCTCGCTGCACCTGAATCTGGCGGCGGACTATGTGAAGGTGGGCCGCCCCGACGCGGCCCGCAACCACCTGGCACGGGCCTGGTCGGTGGTCGATGCCCTGGGTGACGACGGATACGGGGACGGGGTGCGCGCCGCCCTCACCCGGCTCGAGCAGCGGGTGTCGGGGCTGCCCTGCGAGGGCGACGAGAGCGGCAAGGGCGGCAACGGGGAGGGCGGCGGTCGGCCGGGCGGCGAGCCGCTGGGGCCGCCGCGCCGTAGTTCCTGACGGGGCGGCCCGCGCCGGGCGTGGGGGCGGGGTGCTGCGCAGGGTCAACTGCCGTACGCGCTCCGGCAGATCACGGACTGTGGGCTGTCCGGGTCCCAGCCGCCGTACTGGCGGCCCAGGGCGCAGACATCGGTCTGGGCGGGGGCCTTGGGTACGGAGCGCGGCGCGGGCGCGGGCTCGGGCGCGGCCGTGCGGGGCGCGGGCTTCGGCGGTGCCGCGCGGCGGACCGGCGCCTTCGCATCCGGGGGAGGAGGGGGCGGGGCCTCGGTGTGCGGTGCGGCGGGGGCGCGGTGCGGCGAGGGGCCGGTGCGTTTCAGGGCCTCCCGCGCGGGGGCCTGGACCGCCGGCCGGTCGGCGCGGCCGTCGGGGCGGGGCGCCGGAGCGACGACGGACGGTGAGGGCGCGGTCGGTGCGGTCGGCGTGTGGACGCTCATGCATCCGGACGCGGTGGCAGCGGTGACGGCGGCGGCCGCCGTCACCAGGAGCGCGACTGAGCTGGACTTTCTGGGCACCCGCGCAACTCTGCTGGACGTGACCGCGGTGAGGGAACCGCAGCGGGCGAGGTTGCCCCGCACGGGTGACGGCGGATGCCTCACGCCTCGATGACGTGCGGGGTGTCGAGCATGCCGTGCAGCAACTCCCCGTACCCCTCGCGCAGTTCCGCGAGGCTCGGCACCGCGGTGTGGAACGAACCCGCCACGCACGAGAACATCGTCCCCTCGGTCCACGCCACCAGGGACAGGGTGTGCCGCTCGGGGGAGTGCGACCCGGCGGACCGCAGGAGGGCCGTCAGCGGCCGGCGGAACTGGCTGCCCGTCTCGTCGAAGAACGTGCGCAGTTCGGGACGGCGTGTCGCCTCCAGGGCCAACTCATAACGGCAGACCAGTAGTTGGGGGTTGCTCGTCAGATAGCGGTGCAAGGCGAGGGCCATGCCGTCGATCAGGGCGGGCAGGCCGCCGGCGGGGCCGGGCAGTTCGTCGACCGCGAGCACCTTGCCCTCCAGCACCGCGAGCCGTCGCACGGCCGCTTCGAGCAGGGCGAGCCGGGTGCGGGCGTGGTTGGACGTCGAACCCTGCGGCAGGTGGGCCACCTCGTCCACCGCGCGGTGGGTCAGGCCGCGCATGCCTCGCTCGGCGAGCAGCACCAGGGCGGCGTCGGCGATCCGGTCGGGGCGGGAGCCCTCCGGGCCGTTCGGGTTGTTGGTTGCGGTTGCGGTTGCGGTTGCGGATGCGCGGGACGTGGGGGACATGGGGACAACCTATCGCGGTTACTACAGGTGTAGTACTGTCCTGATCCCGCCTCACTACAGGTGTAGTGAGGCGGGATCTTCCACCGCCTGAAGACACGCAATAGGAGGCGTCATGACAGCCAGGGCAAGGGCCGTAGTGGTCGGCGGCGGCATCGGTGGGCTCACCGCCGCCCTGGCGCTCCAGTTGCGCGGCTGGCGGGTGACCGTCCTGGAGAGGGCGCGCGAGCTGAAGCCCGTCGGGGCGGGCATCTCGCTCGCGCCGAACGCGCAGCGTGCCCTCGATGTGGTCGGACTCGGCGACGAGGTCCGTTCCCTCGCCGCCTGGGAGGGCGTCGGCGGCCTGCGCACCCCGAAGGGCCGCTGGCTGTCACGCGCCGATCCGGCCCTCGCGGCCGAGCGGTTCGGCGGCTCCCTCGTCCTGCTGCACCGCGCGACTCTCATCGGCGAACTGGCGGGCCGGCTCCCCGCCGATGTCGTGCGCACCGCGTCCGACGCGCGCCTTGCCGATGCCGGTGATCCGGCCGATCCGAGCCGTCCCGCCCGGGTCTCCACCCCGGAGGGCGACCTTGAGGCGGAGTTGGTCGTCGGCGCCGACGGAATCCACTCGGGGGTGCGCGAGGTCCTGTTCCCGGCGCATCCCGGTACCGCGTACGCCGGATTCACCACCTGGCGCGTCCTCGTACCGCCGCTGGGCCGCGCCTTCGTGGAGCACGAGACCTGGGGACCCGGCCGTCTCTGGGGCACGCACCCCTTCGCCGACGGCACGGTCTACGCGTACGCCGCCGCGACGGCCCCCGCCGGAGGGGCCGCCGCGGACGGCGACGAGCGAGCGGAACTCCTGCGCAGGTACGGGAGTTGGCACGACCCGATCCCCGCTGTTCTCGACGCGGTGGAGCCCGGCGGAGTGCTGCGGCACGATGTCCACCACATCGCCGAACCGCTGCCCGCCTTCCACCGGGGCCGCGTCGCCCTCCTCGGTGACGCCGCGCACGCCATGACCCCCATGCTCGGCCAGGGCGGCAATCAGGCCATCGAGGACGCGGTCGTCCTCGCCCACCATGCCGCTCCGGACGCCCCGTTGGACCTGGAGGGGTACACCCGCGTGCGACAGCCGCGCACGGCGCTGGTCGCGCGCCGGGCGAGGACGGTCAGCCGCGTGAACATGCTCGGCAACCGGCCGGGCATCGCCCTGCGGAACGCGGCCGTCCGCGCCGTCGGCCTCGTCGGGCCCGCGCTGATGCTGCGCGGCATGGACGGCATCGCGGACTGGCGGCCCCCGCAGGAACGGCCGTATGTGGACGTCGACGAGCGGGTGTAGCGCAGGTGCGGCCCCGTATGCTGCCGAATGCGACGGGGCAGGGCTACAGAGGAGTACAGGACGTGAAGGTCGGCTGCATCGGACTCGGGGACATCGCGCAGAAGGCGTACCTGCCCGTGCTCACCACGCGGGCCGGGGTGGAACTGCATCTGCAGACGCGTACGCCCGCGACCCTCGCGCGCGTCGCCGACCAGTTCCACATCCCGGACGCGCAGCGCCATGCCGACCTTGACACGCTGCTCGCGCAGGGCCTCGACGCGGCGTTCGTGCACGCGCCGACCGCCGTGCACCCCGAGATCGTGACGCGGCTCCTGGAAGCGGGCGTCGCCACGTACGTCGACAAGCCCCTCGCCTACGAACTCGCCGACTCCGAGCGGCTGGTGAGGCTGGCGGAGGAGCGCGGCGTCAGCCTGGCCGTGGGCTTCAACCGACGGTACGCGCCCGGGTACGCGCAGTGTGTCGAGCACCCGCGCGAGCTGATCCTCCTGCAGAAGAACCGGGTCGGTCTGCCCGAGGAGCCGCGCCCGATGATCCTCGACGACTTCATCCACGTCGTCGACACCCTGCGCTTCCTCGTGCCCGGCACGGTCGACGACGTCACCGTGCGCGCCCGCGTCGAGGACGGCCTGCTGCACCACGTCGTGCTCCAGCTCGCGGGCGACGGCTTCACCGCGCTCGGCGTCATGAACCGGCTCAGCGGTTCCACCGAGGAGATCCTCGAAGTGTCGGGGCAGGACACCAAGCGGCAGGTGATCAACCTCGCCGACGTCGTCGACCACAAGGGCCAGCCGACCGTGCGCCGCCGCGGCGACTGGGTTCCGGTCGCCCGCCAGCGCGGTATCGAGCAGGTCGTGCTCTCCTTCCTCGACGCCGTAGGAGCGGGCAAGGTGCTCAGCGCCCGCGACGCCCTCGCCACGCACGAGCTGTGCGAGCGCGTCGTCCGTGAGGTGGCGCGCCGCACCGCCTGACTCAGAGCCCGACGTGGGCGGGCGGCGCCTCGGACGCCGCTGTCCTGCGCCTGAGCAGGCGGGCCGCCTCTGCCGCCGCCAGCACCGCGAGGATCGTCACCGCCGCGTGCACGGGCCAGTCGCCGAAGCGGACGTACAGCGTGCTGCCGTGGGCCGTCGGCACCTCGTACACGCGAGCGGCGCTCGCCGAGGTGGGCAGCCAGGCGCCCGCGCGCTCGCCGTTCGGGCCGTAGACCGCGGACACGCCGGTCAGTGTCGCGTGCACCATCGGACGGCCGGTCTCCGCGGCCCGCATCGCGGCGAGCGACGCGTGCTGCTCGGGCGCCCAGCTGTGCTGGAAGGTCGACGTCGACGACTGCGCGAGGAGCAGCCGCGCCCCGTCCCGGGTCAGACTGCGCGTCATGTCGGGGAACGCCGACTCGAAGCAGACCAGTGGCCCGACCCGCAGATCACGGTTCCCGTGCCGTACGTCCATGACGACCTGGCGCGTGCCCCGCATCCGGTCCTCACCCGCCGCCTTGCCGACCGATGTCGCCCAGCCGAGCAGCGAGCGCGCGGGCACGTACTCGCCGAAGGGGACGAGCCGCATCTTGTCGTAGCGCTCGCCCGTCGGGCCGTCGGGGCCGACCAGCACCGAGCTTTTGTATATGCCCTGGCCCTGTGGGCCCGTGCCGGAGGCCGGGCGGCGCGCGTCCACGTTGACCAGGACGTCCGCGTCCACGGCCCGGGAGAGGGCCGCGATCCGGCGCGCGAGGTCGGGACGTTCGGCCAGGTCGAAGCCGACGCTGCTCTCGCCCCACACCACCAAGCCGACGTCCCGGCCCGCCAGTTGGCGGGTCAGCGCCTCCTCGCGGTCGAACCGGCGCGTGCCGCTGTCGGCGCCATCGATCACACCCGGCTGCACCACGGCGACGCGCAGCTGTCCGTCGGTCTGCGGACGCGGGGCCCACGCCCAGGCCGCACCGGTGACGGCGACGGTCGCGACGAGCCCGGCCACCGCGGGGGCCCGCGCCCCGCGCGCGACAAGAAGGACCGTGATCCCGGTGTTCACGGTCACCACGAGCAGGCTCACCAGCCACACGCCGCCCACCGAGGCGAGCCGCAGCGCCGGCACCACCTGCCACTGGCTGGAGCCGAGCAGACCCCATGGGCCGCCCAACCCCTGCCAGGAACGGACCAGTTCGACCATCAGCCAGCCCGAGGGGACGGCCACGAGCGCGGCCGCCGCCCGGCCCGGCGAGGGCACACCGTGCAGCAGCCTGCGCAACAGCAGGCCCCACGGCGCCCACAACACACCGAGCAGCGCCGCTATCAGGACGGTGAACACGTTCAGGCTCGGCAGCAGCCAGTGGTGCACCGCCAGCATGAACCCGAGGCCGCCGAGCCAGCCGTCGAGGGCCGCGCGGCGCGCTGTGCCCGCCGAGCGCGCCAGCAGCATCCACGGCACCAGCGCCACATACGCGAGCCACCACAGCGACGGCGCCGGGAACGCGAGCGCGGGCAGCGCGCCCGCGAGGAGAGCCGCGCCGCCGCGCCACCAGGACGATGAGCCGAGCCGCTGCCGCCACTGCTCCATGGGCCCGCGCCTCCCTGTTCGTACGACACCCGACAACACCCGTCGCGTGCCCTCAGTGTGCGCCCCGGAAACGATCAACGACAGGCGGGCGCCGGGCGAGGTGGGGGAGGCTCTCACGCGTCGGCGGCGGACCGCTCCGGGGTGCGCCGCCACTTCTCGTGGACGGTCACCCGGTGCAGCCGCCAGCCGCTGTGCGCGCGGACGAGAGCGAAGGCGTACCGGCCGCCGCACACGAAGTCCGGTGCCGTGCCGTCGCCCGCGAAGCGCATCGGGTTGATGTAGTCGGCCTGGACGTGGGCCGTGTCGCCGATGTCCCGGTCGACGGAGTCGAACCGCACCAGCCGGTTCACGATCAGATGCTGCCGCATCGGGAACAGTTCCATGGTGGCCGTCAGCCAACCCGCGATCTCCTCCGCGCTGCCCTCCACACCGCCGGCGTCCCGGTAGTCGGCGCGGCCGTCCGGTGCGAACAGCGCCCGGTAGGCCGCCCAGTCGCCGTCGTCCACGGCCACCGCGTACCCGGTCACCAACTCGTCGACCGCGAGCCGGTCCAGGACTGTCGCCAGTTCCACACGCTGCGTCATCGGCCAAGTGTCGAGCCCCCGGTGCGCACAGCCAAGGGGCGTGCGCGATCAGGATTTCCGCGGGTAGCATCCGGCCGTGAGCAGATCGGTCAACTCGGAGCCATGTGGGGGTAGTTGATGAAGAACGCCGATCGCAAGGCCGTGTACGGGAAGCAGACGGGCCGCAAAGAACTGACGCCGCGTCAGAGGCGCCGCATCGCCAAGAAGGCGGGCCAGGGCAAGGCCTGACCGGCGGGGCGAAAATCCCCGGGGCGGCCGTACGGATCGCTGTTACGGTCGCCCCATGCCAGCTGACCTCAACACCGCGACGCCCCCGCACCCGGGGCCCGTCACCGCCGACGACGTGACACAGGCCGTCGAACTCGCCGTGGCCGCGCTGCGCCCCGCCCTCGACGCCGACTGGGACGTCCCGGCGGGATCGTTGGAGTGGACGTGCTGGGAGACGGGCGAGCACCTCGCCGACGACCTGTTCTGGTACGCGGCCAAGATCGGTTCGCCGCGGCCCTCGACGGACGAGCGGGAGTGCTTCGGCTGGTCGCGGCGCCGCCCCGAGGGGCCCGCGAACACCATCACGGCGGACCCGGCGGCCGGACCGGCCGGGCTGCTCCAGGTGCTCGAGTCCTGCGGCGGCCTGCTCGCCGCCGTCACGCGGGTGACGCCGGCGACCGCGCGTGCGCACCACGTCTTCGGGATCAGCGACCCCGAGGGCTTCGCCGCGATGGGTGTCGTCGAGACGCTGCTGCACGCCCACGACCTGGCGCAGGGGCTCGGCGTGGACTTCGTGCCGCCCGCCGACCTCTGCGCCCGAACGCTGCACCGCCTCTTCCCCGATGCCCCCGACGGCGCCGAGCCATGGTCGGCCCTGCTGTGGCTGACCGGTCGCGGTGACCTCCCCGGGCGCGAGCGCGTAGGGAAATGGCGCTGGTACGGTGCCCCCCGCGCGACATGATCACCATCAGGGAGGACCACGTGACCAGCTCCGCCACCCACTTCGCCGATATCCGGGACGCCCACCGTCCCGTCACCCTGGTCACCGGTGGCAGCCGGGGCATCGGCGCCGCCACCGCTCTGCGGCTGGCCCGCGACGGGCACGACGTGGCGCTCTCCTACGTCCATGACAAGGACGCCGCGGACCGGGTCGCCGAAGCCGTGGTCGCCGCGGGTGCCCGCTGTGTCGTCCTCCGCGCGGACACGTCCCAAGAAGCCGACGTGGAGCGGATGTTCGACGAAGCGGTGGAGCGCCTCGGCCCGCTCACCGGCCTGGTGAACAACGCGGGCGTCACCTCCGCGCTCGGCCCGCTCGCCGAGGCGAGCACCGAGGACCTGCGCCGCGTCGTCGACGTCAACGTCCTCGGTGTCCTGCTGTGCTGCCGCCGCGCGGCCCGGGACATGAGCGCCGCCGGAACGGGCGCCATCGTGAACCTGTCCTCCGCCGCAGCCACCCTCGGCAGCCCCGGCGACTACGTGCACTACGCCGCGTCCAAGGCCGCCGTCGACACGCTCACCCTCGGCCTCGCCAAAGAGCTCGGCCCGGCGGGCGTGCGGGTCAACGCGGTGGCGCCGGGCATCATCGACACCGAGATCCACGCGGCGAGCGGCGCGCCCGACCGGGCCGCGCAGGCCGGCCCCGGCATCCCGCTGCGCCGCGCCGGTACCGCGGACGAGGTCGCCGCGGCGATCTCCTGGCTGCTTTCGGACGACGCCGCGTACACGACGGGCACGGTGGTGAGGGTGGCGGGCGGTCGCTGAGAGCCCGTCCTTGAAGTCGGCCCGACCGAGAGCCGGTCGAGCCGGGCGCCGGATCAGGCGGCCTCGCGGGCGCCCTCGGCGCGCACCGCGTCGGCCCACTCCGTCACGAGCAGCGCGTACTGTGCGCGCTGCTCGGCGGAGAGTCGTCCGCCCGCGCGCAGCCACAAGCCCCGGATCTGCTCGTTCACCTCTTCGGCAGACCGCACGGAACCATACGTGACAGGCGGCATGCGCCAAGGCTAAAGCCGGAGCGGCCGAAAGGGAACCCTGAGCGAGCACTCGGCTGCGTCAAGTGATCAGGTCCGTACCGGAGTTGGCGTCCAAGGCGGTCCGCGGCAGAGCGGGCGGCACCGTCGTGGCCAGCAGCGTCAGGCGGTCGGCGTCCGGGGAACCGGGCTCGGCCGTGTAGACCATGACGCGCACATCGTCGCCCGCGACGGTCAGGATGTCGCAGTCCAGCGTCAGCGGTCCGACCTCGGGGTGCTCGACCGTCTTGCGCGCGGCCTCGTGCCGCCCGACCGCCCCCGACTCCCACAGCTCGGCGAACCGGGGGCTGCCCGCCCGCAGTTCGGCGATCAGCTCGCCGAGCCGCGAGGCGGCCGGATAGCGGCCCGCGGTCGTCCGCAGGTCGAAGACGAGGGCCGCCTCCATCGCGTGCCGGGCCTCGGGGCTCTGCCGCACCCGGCCCGGGGGGCCGAGGAACGTCCACCAGACGCCGTTGCGCCCGTGGCCGCGCCACTCGGGGCGCTCGCCCAGCACCGCCGTGTACAGCGGGTTCGCCAGGAGCAGCGTCCACGCCGCGTCGAACACCGCGACGGGCGTGCCGGTCAGCCGCTCCAGCAGCCGGTGGACGCTCGGCGTGAGCGTGGCGGGCACCCGGTCGGGTCCTGGCGGCGCCAGGCCGGCGAGCCGGAACAGATGCGCGCGCTCGGCCGTGGAGAGCCGCAGCGCACGGGCGAGCGCCTCCACGACCTGGTCCGACGGATGGGTGGCCCGGCCCTGTTCGAGGCGGGTGACGTAGTCGGCCGAGATGCCGGCCAGCAGCGCCAGCTCCTCGCGGCGCAGCCCGGCCGCGCGCCGCTGCCCCACCGCCGTGAGCCCCGCCGACTCGGGCGCGACCCGGTCCCGCCACCGTCGCACCGCATCCCCGAAGGCCCGGAACCGACCAGAGGACGCGGACTCCGTGCTCACCATGTCCCCACTGTGCACCGTCCTGTGCCGATCTTCCTGGTACCGGGAGTCCCAGGAAGCCGGGACGGCTGGCTGAGCCGGCGGGCCGGACGGAACCTGGACCCATGACCACGACACTCATCACCGGAGCCAACAAGGGCCTCGGCCACGAAACCGCCCGCCGTCTCCTCGCCGCCGGGCACACCGTCTACCTCGGCAGCCGCGACGCGGAGCGCGGCCGCCGCGCCGCCGAGGAGCTCGGCGCACGCCACGTCGTCATCGACGTCACCGACGACGCGTCCGTCGCCGCAGCGGTCCGCACGATCGACACCGACACAGGGGGTGTCCTGGACATCCTCGTCAACAACGCCGGCATCGAGGGCCGCACCGACGGCAACGGCATCGTCGCCCCCGCCGAGGAGACCGTCGACACCCTGCGCCCGCTGTTCGAGACGAACCTCTACGGCACGCTGCGCGTCACCCACGCGTTCCTGCCGCTGCTGCGCCGCTCCACCGCCCCCGTCATCGTGAACGTCAGCAGCGGCCTCGGCTCGATGGCCCTGGTCACCGACCCGTCGACCCCGGCGTACGGCTATCCGGGCATCGCGTACCCGGCGTCGAAGACCGCGGTGAACATGCTCACGGTGCAGTACGCGAAGGCGTTCCCCGAGATCCGGATCAACTCCGTCGAGCCGGGCTTCACCAAGACCGACCTCAACGGCAACACGGGCGTCCAGACCGTGGAGCAGGGCGCGGAGATCATCGTCCGGATGGCCCAGGTCGGGCCCGACGGACCGACGGGCGGGTACTTCGACGCGCAGGGCCCCGTGGCCTGGTGACGGCGGCGCGGGCGCGCCGGATCAGCCCGCGGACTCGGCGGCGTGCGGACTCAGCACACCCATGCTGACCAGCACGAACAGGGCGATGCCCAGCGCGACCCGGTAGTAGACGAACGGCATGAAGCTCTTGCTGGAGATGTACTTCATGAGCCAGGAGATGACCGCGTAGCCCACACCGAAGGCGATCAGGGTCGCGAAGATCGTCGGGCCCCACGCGACGTGGCCGCCCTCTGTCGCGTCCTTGAGTTCGAAGACGCCGGAGGCGAGTACCGCGGGGATGGCGAGGAGGAACGAGTAGCGGGCGGCCGACTCGCGGGTGTACCCGAGGAAGAGGCCGCCGCTGATCGTCGCGCCGGAGCGGGAGACGCCGGGGATCAGGGCCATCGCCTGGCAGACGCCGTAGATCAGGCCGTCCTTGACGGAGAGGTCCTTGAGCTCCTTGCGGGTGCGGATGGCCCGGTGCCGGCCGCCCGTCTCGTCGCGCGCCGCGAGGCGGTCGGCGACGCCGAGGATCACGCCCATCACGATGAGCGTCGTCGCCGTCAGCCGCAGGTCGCGGAACGGGCCCTCGATCTGGTCCTTGAACGTGACACCGAGCACGCCGATCGGGATCGAGCCCACGATCACGAGCCACCCCATCTGGGCGTCGTGGTCGCCGCGCATGGCCTTGTCGGTCAGTGAGCGGAACCAGGCGGAGATGATCCGCGCGATGTCCTTGCGGAAGAAGATCACCACCGCGGTCTCCGTGCCGAGCTGGGTGATCGCCGTGAAGGCGGCGCCCGGGTCGCTCCAGCCCGCGAAGGCGGCGGTGAGGCGGAGGTGGGCGCTCGACGAGATCGGGAGGAACTCCGTCAGCCCCTGGACGAGTCCGAGAATGAATGATTCGAACCAAGACATGGGGAGATTCGCGATCCAGGGTGCGGGCGGACCCGGCCGCGAACGCGGTCCGGGCAGGGCTCTGCGAGCCCCCGGGACCTGAGCCCCGGGCGCGTGCGAGGGCAGCGTAGCGCCCGAAAGTGACGGGCTCGCGACAGGGTCCGCCCGAGGGGCCCCAGGGGCAGGGACAGACACAGGTGCTACGGCCCGGCCTCCCGCTGCGCCGCCAGGAGCGTGTCCCCTGCAGGGGCGCGGTAGTACAGCACCGAGCGGCCCGCGCGGCGGCGCCGTACGAGACGGGCATCGAGCAGCACCTTGAGATGGCGGCCGACCGAGCCCAGGCCCTGACCGGTGAGAGCCACCAGCTGGGTCGTCGTCAGCGGCTGGTCGAGGAGGACGAGGACCTGGGCGCGGGCCGGTCCGATCAGCGCGGCGAGCCCCGAGGGCGGTGCCGCCCGGCCCGCTTCGGCCAGCGCGCCCGCGCACGGGTACACCACGGCGTACCGGTCGGCGGCAGCCTCCCAGGAGAACCAGCCCTGCTGCGGGGTGACGGGGACGAACAGCAGCGCGGACCCGGAGATGTCGCGCGGTGGATAGTCGTGCGCGTTGATCCGCAGGCGTCCGTCGCCCAGCCAGCGCATGGCGGGACGCATGCCGCCGAACGCCGCCGTCCAGCCGCCGACCGTCAACTGCCGGGTCCGCGCGACGACATCGGCCTCGATGACCCGGCGCCGCCGTGCCCACTGCGGCCGCACCGTCTCCCGCCACACCCACTCCAGGAGCGCGGCGGTGCGCTCCGCGAGGTCGTCGGCGCGGGTCAGGGCGGCGGGCAGCGGGCCCCGGGAGGAGACCGCGAGATCTGCGCGTACGGCCCGTGGCGGGGTGGCGCGGATCCGGGCGAGCCCGTCGTCCAGGTCGAGGTCGCACAAGCCGGCCGGGGTGGGCGTGACGAAGTCGGCGATCCAGGTCGCCCCGAACGCGGCGACCACCAGCAGCGCCGTCACGGGGTCCGCGGTGAGGCGCGCGCGGTAGGCGGGCAGGTGCGTGTCCAGCCACTGCCGTTCGCCGGGGTGCGCTGCCGCGGGGTCCGCCAGTTTCTTCAGGCTCGCGGTCGTCTCGGCCAGCGACGACACCACGAAGCGGCTGCCCGCGAGCGTGTCCGCGTCGACCTGCCAGACCCCCACGGACGGCCCCCTTTTGTCCCGCCTCTTGTTTCGCCGGTCCGCGAAACATTAACGCCCCTCGCACGCGGCCCCGGAGCCTGCGTCCATGCGCACTTACCGGGACCTGTTCACCACGCCGGAATATTCGCCGTTCTTCCTGGCCTGCTCGCTCCAGACCGCCGCCCAGACGGTCGCGGGACTGGCCCTCGGTTCACTCGTCTACGCCTCGACGGGCTCGGCGCTGCTGTCCGCGCTCGCCATGTTCGGTCCCGCGCTCGCCCAAGTCGTGGGCGCGTTCACGCTGTTGTCGGCGGCGGACCGGCTGCCGGCGCGCGCGGCCCTCACCGGACTCCCGCTGTTCCTGGGCCTCGCCACCGCGGCGCAGGCCGCGCCGGGTCTGCCCACAGCGGCCGCGCTCACCCTCGTCCTGGCCCAGGGCGTCCCCGCGGCCCTCGGCGGCGGTGTCCGCTACGGCCTGCTCACCCACATCCTCGACCGCGACGGGTACCTGCTGGGCCGCTCGGTCTTGAACATGAGCGCGGGCACCTGCCAGATCCTCGGGTTCGCGCTCGGCGGCGTCCTGGTCCAGGTACTGTCCCCGCGCGGCACCCTGCTCATCGCGGCGGGCCTGTACGGCCTGTCGGCGGCGGTCGCCCGCTTCGGTCTGACCCGGCGCCCGGCGCGGGCCACCGGCCGCCCGTCGGTCGCCGAGACGCGGCGCGGCAACGCAGCGCTGTGGTCGTCGCGACCGCGCCGGTACGTGTACCTGGCCCTCTGGGTGCCGAACGGGCTGATCGTCGGCTGCGAGGCCCTCTTCGTCCCCTACGATCCCCGGCACGCGGGCCTGCTCCTGGCGAGCGCCGCCCTCGGCATGCTCACCGGGGACATCCTCGCGGGACGCTTCCTGTCGCCCCGCTGGCGGGCCCGCCTCGGTGCGCCCCTGCGGCTGCTGCTGGCCGCGCCGTACCTGGTGTTCGCGATGACGCCCGCGCTGCCGGTCGCCGCCGTCGCGGTGGCGCTCGCCTCCGTCGGGTACGCGGCGAGCCTGCTGCTGCAGGAACGCCTCGTGGCGCTGACCCCGGAGGAACTGAGCGGGCACGCCCTGGGGTTGCACACTGCGGGGATGCTCTCGGCGCAAGGGGTGGCGGCGCTCATCGCGGGGGCGCTGGCCGAGGTCACGTCGCCGTCGGCGGCCATGGCGGTGCTGGCGGCCCTGTCCCTGGCCGTCACGCTCGCGCTCGCCCCCGGTCTGCGTCCGGTGGAGAGCCGGCGACCCCGGACGCTCGCTCCGTGAACCAGGTCCGCGGAGTGGATCAACTCCCTCCGCCCTGTTGACCCCCGTCGCCCCGCGCGCTTAGCGTCGACGAGGGGAAAGCGCTTGCTATGCGCGCCGTCCCTTCGCGTCAGGTCCCGTCACCGCACCCCGATGGAGTGTTGATCGCGCCCATGCGCAGCGCACCCGCACCGACTCGCTCCGGCCCCCGTACCCACCGCCTCAAGGCCGCCGTGATCGGCACCGGCGGCATCGCCCGCGGCAGTCACCTGCCCGCCCTCCAGCAGCTCGCCGCCGAGGGCGAGCTCGACGTCGTCGCGGCCGTCGACATCGACGACGACGCCGTGCGCCGGTTCTGCGCGGACGGCGGCGTCCCGCACCCGTACACCGATCTTCAGCGCATGCTCGACGAGCAGCGGCCCGACCTCGTCACCGTCTGCACCCCGCCCACCCTGCACCGCGAACAGACCGTCGCCGCCCTGGAGTCGGGCGCCTGGGTCTGGTGCGAGAAACCGCCCACGCCGTCCCTCGCGGAGTTCGACGCCATCGAGGCGGCCGAGGGCGCGCGGGGCGGCCCGTACGCGGCCATCGTGTTCCAGCACCGATTCGGGTCGGGCGCGCGGCACGTCCGCGACCTGCTCGCCAAGGGGGAGGTGGGGCGGCCGCTCGTCGCCCACTGCCAGACCACCTGGCACCGGGACACCGCCTACTACTCCGTGCCCTGGCGCGGCCGTTGGGCCACCGAGGGCGGCGGCCCCGCCATGGGGCACGGGATCCATCAGACGGATCTGCTGCTCGACCTCCTCGGCCCGTGGTCCGAGGTGCGGGCCATGGCCGGGCGGCTCGTGCACGACGTGGAGACCGAGGACGTGTCGACCGCCCTCGTGCGCTTCGAGAGCGGGGCTCTGGCCACCGTCGTCAACAGCGTCCTCAGCCCCGACGAGGTCAGCCGCATCCGCGTCGACTGCGAGCGCGCCACCCTGGAACTGACCCACTTGTACGGGTACGGGAACGCCGACTGGACCGTCACCCCGGCGCGCGACGTACCCGGAGAACTGGCCGCGTCCTGGCGGGACTTCGGCCCCGACGTGCCCAGCTCCCACCTCGCCCAGCTGCGCGAACTTCTCGCCTCTATGCGCGCGGGAGAGCGGCCGCGCAGCAGCGGCCCCGACGGGCGTACCAGCCTGGAGCTGATCTCCGCCCTGTACAAGTCCGCGTTCACCGACGTCACCGTCCGGGCCGGCGAGATCGGCCCGGGCGACCCGTACTACACAGCCCTGCACGGCGGCGCCCCCGGCTGGGCGCCCACCCAGGAGGCCGGTACCCATGAGTGAACCCCTGCGTGTCGTCCACGCCCACGGTGACCGGATCACCGTCACCGAACCCACCACAGGCGTCGACCTGTTCGCCTACGTCTACCGGCCCGAAGCGGCGTGGGAGGCACCGAAGCCGTACCTCCACCCGATCAGGACGCTGAGCGGCGACATCGTCACCGACTACCGGCCCAACGACCACCGCTGGCACAAGGGCCTGCAGATGACCGCCTCGCACCTCTCGGGCCAGAACCTGTGGGGCGGCAACTGCTATGTGCACGGCGAGGGTTACCTGGCGCAGCCCGAGCGGGTCGGCTCCATGGCCCACGTCGGCTTCGACACGGTAGGGACGGTAGGGGGGGACGGGCACGGGCCGACCATCGCGGAGCGGCTGACCTGGCACCCGTACGACGGTGAACTGTGGGCCGAGGAGTCGCGCCGCATCGAGGTGCGCGACGTCGACCCGGCCGCCGGCTCCTATGCGCTGACCTGGACCAGCGCCGTCACCAACCGCCGCGCCGAACCCCTGCGGTTCGGCAGCCCCACCACCCATGGCCGTGAACTCGCGGGCTACACCGGCCTGTTCTGGCGCGGCCCGCGCGGCTTCCGCGGCGGCCGCGTCCAGACGGCCGACGCCGAGGGACCGGAGATCATGGGGACGCAGGCGCCCTGGCTCGCGTACAGCGCGGAGCACGACGGGGCCGACGGGCACGCCACGCTCGTCTTCGAACACGCCGTGGAGAACGACCACGCGGGGGAGCGGGGCGCCCATCCGGCGCACTGGTTCGTGCGCAACGACCCGTTCGCCGCCGTGGCTCCCTCCTTCGCCTACTACGACGAACTGGTCCTGGAGCCCGGCGCCACCCTCACCCGCCGCTACCGCGTGGTCGTCGCCGACGGGGCGTGGGAACGCGACGAGATCAGCAAGTACCTGGAGGACCACCCGTGGTGACCTTCGAGGGGCTGCCCGGCGGCGTCGCCGTCTCGCATCTGTCGGTGTACGACTGGCCCGCCGCCGACGGCTTGTGCGGCGGCACCCCGCACATGCATCTGACGTGCAGCGAGGGGTACGTCGTCACCGCGGGAAGCGGCGCCGTCCAGACGCTCACCGCCTCCGGGTTCGAGCAGACGCCGCTGGACGCGGGCACCGTCGCCTGGTTCACGCCGGGCACCATCCACCGGCTCGTCAACGAGGACGGCGGCCTGCGCATCGTCGTCCTCATGCAGAACAGCGGGCTGCCCGAGGCGGGCGACGCCGTGCTCACGCTGCCGCCCGCGTACCTGACCGACCCCGACACGTACGCCGCCGCCACGGCCATTCCCGCCGACGCCCCCGAGGCGGAGCAGGAGCGGGTGGCACGGGCCCGGCGCGACCTCGCGATCGAGGGGTACCTGCGCCTGCGCGAGGAGCCGAAGGAACTCGCGGCCTTCCACGAGGCGGCAGCCGCGCTCGTACGGCACCGGCTCGACGCGTGGCGTACCCGGTGGGAGCAGGGGGCCGCCGCCGCGTCCGCCGCGACCGGGCACCAGCTCGACCGGCTCGCGGACGGGGACGCCGGGCACCTCGCCGACGCCGTGGTGCGCTCCGAAGTACCGTCGGCGCGCGGGAAATTCGGGATGTGCGGACGCCTGGACGTCTACCGGACCGACTGAGTCCGTAAACGGGCAGGGCCCTAGAGGTGCGCCGCGTGCTCCGTGGGGCGCACCTCTTCGCGTTCCTGTGCGCCGCCCCGCAGCTTGTGCCGCTTGAGCCACGCCACCAGGGCTCCCGCCACGCCCGTGACCGTGATGAAGCCCATCGCGATCAGGAAGACCGGGGACGTCGGCGTCGACGCCCGCGCGCCCGCCACCACGTAGGCCGCCGTGTTCGGGATCGACCCAAGGGCCGTGGCGAGCAGGAACGCGGGCCAGCTCATGCGGGAGACCGAAGCGCAGTAGTTCGCCGCCCAGAACGGGATGCCGGGGAAGAGGCGGGCCGCCAGCATCGAACGGAAGCCGTGCCGGCTCAACTGCCCGTCCGCCGCCTTGAGCCAGCGGCCGCGCAGCAGCGGGCGCAGCGCGTCCTGGCCGAGCATCCGGCCCAGGCCGAAGGCGAGACCCGCGCCGAGCACCGTTCCGCCGATCGCCCCGAGCAGGCCGAGCTGCGAGCCGAAGAGGGCGCCCGCCGCCAGGTTGAGGAGCGGGCGCGGGAGGAACGCGACCGTGCACACCCCGTACGCCACCGCGAACAGCACCACCGCGACCGCGCCGCCCACTTCGGACATCCACGCGCCGGACAGGAACCGCTGCGGTTCGAAGAGCAGCACACACGTCGCGCCCGCGGCCAGCAGCACCACCAGAAGCGACAGTCTCGACCAGGGCGACAACAGCGCTCTGGTGCAGCGCGCGGCGGGACGGGCGGCTACTGGTTCGAACATCAGGGGAGACTAACCGACATACGCATAAGATCGCCGTAGGCTACGTCTCACTTTTCCGGTGCGGGACGCGCTGAGGAACGTAGGTCCGTGGTCGGCCGAGCGACCGCACGGGGTGCCGAAAACCATTCGACGTGGGGCGTTGCGTCGGCGATGCTCAGCAGCATGTTCCGGCACGCCTTCCCCGCAGCTCCGTCCGCAGTCGCGGACGCAGCTCAGGCTGCCGTCTTCCTCGCAGCAGCCGTCGACGGCGCGCGAAGCTGACCCTCTCCGGACATTCCGGCGGACCCCGCAGGGGGAGGGTCGGTCCGGCTCAGGGGTCCCCGCCTCCCGCAGGAGGCCATCGCGTATCTGAATGACTCAGATGTTCCGGAAGGGACCACCCCAGCCATGCCCAAGACGGCATACGTGCGCACCAAGCCGCACCTGAACATCGGCACCATGGGCCACGTCGACCACGGCAAGACCACCCTGACCGCCGCCATCACCAAGGTCCTCGCCGGCCGCGGCGCGAGCACGTTCGTGCCGTTCGACCGGATCGACAAGGCGCCCGAGGAGGCGCAGCGCGGCATCACCATCAACATCGCGCACGTCGAGTACGAGACCGACACCCGGCACTACGCGCACGTGGACATGCCGGGCCACGCCGACTACATCAAGAACATGGTCACCGGCGCGGCCCAGCTCGACGGGGCGATCCTCGTCGTGTCCGCGCTCGACGGGATCATGCCGCAGACCGCCGAACACGTGCTGCTGGCGCGGCAGGTGGGCGTCGACCACATCGTGGTGGCCGTCAACAAGGCGGACGCCGGTGACGAGGAACTGACCGACCTCGTCGAGCTGGAGGTACGCGAGCTGCTGTCCGCGCACGGCTACGGCGGCGACTCCGTGCCCGTCGTCCGCGTCTCCGGGCTCAAGGCCCTGGAGGGGGACCCGCGGTGGGAGGCGTCGATCGAGGCGCTGCTCGACGCGGTGGACACCTACGTCCCGATGCCGGAGCGGTATGTGGACGCGCCGTTCCTGATGCCGGTCGAGAACGTCATGACCATCAGCGGGCGCGGCACCGTCGTCACCGGCGCCGTGGAGCGCGGGCGGATCCGGGTCGGCGACCGGGTGCGGGTGTACGGGGCCGAGACCGTCAAGGAAGGGGAGACCGTCGTGACCGGCCTCGAGACCTTCGGCAAGCCGATGGACGAGGCGCAGGCCGGGGACAACGTGGCGCTGCTGCTGCGCGGGGTGCCGCGCGACGCGGTGCGGCGCGGGCACATCGTCGCGGAGCCCGGCAGCGTACGGCCCGCCCGGCGCTTCACCGCGCAGGTGTACGTCCTGTCGGCGGCGGAGGGCGGCCGCAGCACGCCCGTCGCCACCGGCTACCGTCCGCAGTTCTACCTGCGCACCGCGGACGTGGTCGGCGACATCGACCTCGGTGCGGCGGCCGTCGCCCGGCCCGGCTCCACCGTCACCATGACGGTCGAGCTCGGCCGTGACGTGCCGCTGGAGGCCGGGCTCGGCTTCGCCGTCCGCGAGGGCGGGCGGACCGTCGGCGCCGGCACGGTGACGACCGTCGAGACCGAGTAGGCGGAGCAGGCCGGTGTGTGGCCGGGACCCTTGGGCCCCGGCCACACAGCCGTCCGCCACCGGGCCCGGACCCCCGGCACAATGGGCACGTGAACGCACCCGACCCCGAGCCGATACCCGTCACCCGCGTCGTCGACCACGGCACCGCCAAGCTGCTGCCCGACGTGGACCGGCGGCGGGCCTGGCTGCTCACCGTGGACGGGGCCCCGCAGTCGTACGTCGACCTCGACGAACCGACCCACCTGGAGTTCGAGTACGCGCGCCGGCTCGGGCACGTGCTCGACTGCGCGGCGCAGGACGGGCTGCCGCTCGACGTGCTGCACCTGGGCGGCGGGGCCCTCATGCTGCCCCGGTACGTCGCCGCGACGCGGCCCGGGTCCCACCAGCATGTCGTCGACGCGGACCGGGCCCTCCTCGCCCTGGTCGCCGAGCACCTTCCGCTGCCGGCCGGCACGGATGTCGCCGTGCACGGCGACGACGCCCGGGAGTGGCTGCGGACGGCGCAGGACGGGTCCGCGGACGTCCTCGTGGCCGATGTCTTCGGCGGTTCGCGGGTGCCCGCCCATCTGACGACCGAGGCGTACGCACGCGAGGCGGACCGGGTACTGCGGCCGGGCGGCAGTTACGCGGCGAACCTCGCGGACGGGGCGCCGTTCACCTTCCTGCGCTCCCAACTGGCCACGTTCCGCGGTGTGTTCGCGCACATCGCGCTGATCGCGGAGCCCGCGGTGCTGCGCGGCCGACGGTTCGGCAACGCCGTGCTCGTCGCCTCGCAGAGCGAGCTCGACGTCGCGGAGCTCGCGCGCCGCACCGCCCGCGACGTGTTTCCGGCGCGGGTCGAGCACGGGGACGGGCTGCGCCGCTTCGTCGGCGACGCGCAGGCCGTCGCGGACGCGGACGCGGTGCCCTCGCCGGAGCCCCCGGGCGGCGCGTTCAGCGTGGGGTGACCTCGGACAGGTTCTCAGCGCCCGGTGGCGTCCGCTTTCTGTGCGGCGGGCAGCGCCCCCGCCGCGACCGGGGCCGGTGGACGGCGGCGCAGATTGCGTACGTCCGGCACGAACAGGACCGCCGTGGTGGCCACGACGACGAGGGCCGCACACCCCCACAGGGACGGCGTCCGGCCGAACGCCGACTCGGCGGGACCGGCGAGCGCGGTGGCCAGCGGCACCATCGCCACCGAGCCGAACCAGTCGTACGCCGAGACGCGGGAGAGTTTCTCCTCCGGTATCTCCTGATGCAGGGCGGTGATCCAGGAGACTCCGAAGATCTCGATCGTGACGCCGCTGACGAACATCACGGCGACCAGGGCCGGCAGCGGCACGGGGATGGCGAGCGCCGCGGACGGCAGGGCCAGCGAGAACACCGACAGCGTCGCGGCGAACAGCAGCCGCTGCGGTTTCCAGCGCATCATCAGCAGGCCGCCGAGGATCGTACCGACGCCGAACGCGCCGAGGGCGAGGCCCCACGGTCCGGCCCCGCCGAGCTCGTCGCGCGCGACCAGCGGCCCGAACACCGCCTCGGCGGCGCCCACCACCGCGACGACCACCGAGAACTGGGCGACGATCGTCCACAGCCAGGGCCGCCCGATGAACTCCCGCCAGCCGTCCCGCATGTCGGAGAGCAGCCCGCTGCCCGGAACGCGTGGCGCGATATGGCTCACGTCGAGGAACATGCGCAGCGCGCCGGCCACCACGAACGCCGCCGCGTCGACCGCGAGGACCCAGCCGGGGCCGATCGCCGCGACCATCGCCCCGCCGAGCGCGGCGCCGCCCACCGCGGCGCCGGACATGCCCATGCGGAACATCGCGAAGGCGCGGCTCGCGTGCTCCCCGGAGACCGACGCCATCAGCATGCCCTCGGCCGCCGGATTGAAGAACGCCTGGCCCGTGCCGCCGAGCGCGCTGAGCGCCATCATCTGCCACAGCTTCGGGTCGCCCTGGAGGATGAGCAGCGCGAAGGCGCCCTGCGAAAGGAAGTTGAGGGCGTTGGCCGCGACCATCACGTGGTGGCGCGGCAGCCGGTCGGCCACCGCCCCGCCGACCAGCAGGAAGACGACCAGGAACAGGGTGCGCGCCGCGGCCACCAGACCCACGTCGCCGCCGTCTCCGCCTGCGTCGAGCACGGCGAAGGCGGACGCGATGAGCGCGCCGTGCGCCCCGAGCGTCGTGACGAACGCGGCGACGGCGAGCAGCGAGTAGTTGCGTCCGGCCCACGCGGGGCGGCGGCGCGGGGGCGCGGGGGCCGGGGGCGGCGGGGAGGCGGCGGCTGAGGTCACTGAGGGACTATCGCCGCCGCGCGCCCATTTGCCAAACCGTTCCCTCGTGAAGGGCTCGGGCCGGTTGGGTGGGGCCGCTCAGGACGCGGTCGGGTCCTTGTAGAAGCGGACCGAGCCGAGGATCTTGTCGATCGTCGCGTCGTCCAGTTCGCCCTTGACGCCCTTCGCGCCCCACAGGTCCCAGGACACGTAGTCCCCGGCCTCGTTCTGGAAGGCGAAGACGACCGCCTTGCCGTCGCTGGCGCACTTGCCCTTCTGCGGGGAGTTCACGGACGTCGCCTTGATCAGGCTGCCCGCGACGCCCTGGGCGTTGGTGAAGTCCTTGGGCTTGCCCGGCCTCACCGACTTCATGTCCGGCTCGGTGTACCCGCCGTAGATCCACCACGGCACACGGTTCTCGGCGGCCTGCGCCGCGGTCTTGGCGCCGTCCTCACCGCGGGTCCCGGCGCCGGCGAGCGAGGTGTCGTCCTGGCGCCCGTCCTTGTCGGAGTCGTCGGAGCACCACTTGGACTTGTACGCGGCAGGGGCGGACACGGTGGTCATACCGTGGTCCTTCTTGCCCTTCTTGTCCTTGTAGTCGTACTCGAACCCGATGATCTGGTCCGCGCCTCCGGGGCTGACCTCCCAGCCCGGCGGGACGTCGAACACGGTCTTGTGCTTGGTGTTCACCACCGGCTGCCAGCCGGCGACGACCGGCTTGACCGCGCTGTCCCCGCCGCGCGGGTTGCCGCCGGTCGACGCGGAAGGGCTCGGCTTCTGGCCTGCGGACCGCGAGGCGCTCGGACTCTGCTTGTCCTTGCCCTCGGCGTCGTCGTCCTTGTCTCCGCCGAGCACCAGGAGCCCGGTCACCCCGGCGGCGACGACGACGGCGACCGCCGCGACGATGGCGACGATCTTCGTGCGGTTCTCCCCACCGCCCTTGTTCGGCGGCTGCGGCGGGCCGAGCGGCGTCGTCGGCGCGTTCCACGCAGGCTGCTGCTGGTACCCCGGCTGCTGCTGGTACGGGTTCGGCTGCTGATACCCGGGCTGCTGCTGATAGGGATTCGGCTGCTGGAATCCCGGCTGCTGGTACGGGTTCGGCGTCGGTGGGTTGCTGGGGTAGTTGGGGTTGTTCGGGTCCTGCGGGTTCTGCTCGCCCCCGGGCGGCTGCTGTCCTGGCCACATGGCCGTAAACGATAGAGGGTCGTGGGGCCACCGGGATCCCCGCCGGGTACCGGACGTGCAACGGTTCGATCCGCACGCGCCTTCAAACGGGAGGATGGCCAAGCTTGCTACCCATGGGTAACATGCGGGTCATGAGCGCAGACCAGATGTCGATCGGCGAGATGCTCGCCGCCACGGTGCCGATGGCCCGCACCCTGAACCTCGCCTTCCTCGAAACCACGCCGGAGAAGGCGGTCGTCGCACTGCCCGACCAGGCGGATTACCACAACCACGTCGGCGGCCCGCACGCCGGCGCGATGTTCACGCTCGGCGAGTCCGCGAGCGGCGCCATCGTGCTGGCCGCCTTCGGGGACCAGCTCTCGCGGGCGGTGCCACTGGCCGTCAGTGCGGAGATCGCGTACAAGAAGCTGGCCATGGGCCGGGTCACCGCCACGGCGACGCTCGGCCGCCCGGCCGCCGACGTGGTCGCGGAGCTGGACGCGGGCGAGCGCCCGGAGTTCCCGGTGACCATCGAGATCCAGCGGGAGGACGGCGCGGTGACCGGCGAGATGACGGTGGTCTGGACCCTGCGCCCCAACAGCTGACCCGGCACACAGGCGCCCCCGTTCACGGGGATCCGTTGCTCAGCATCGCGTCGAGGTCGGCACGTTCCCGGTAGTGCACTCCGGTCATTCCGAGTGCGACGGCGGCCTCGACGTTCTCCAGCCGGTCGTCCACGAACAGGCACCGGTGGGCGGCCACGCCCGCACGCTCGACCGCGATCTCGTAGATCTCCCGGTCCGGCTTGGCCACCCCGACCAGGGCGCTGCTGACGACGTGATCGGCGAGATCCGTGAGACCCATCGCCGCGAGGTCGCGTTCCAGCTCCAGGGTCGCGTTGGTCACCAGGACCAGGGGCAGGCGAGCCCGCGCCCGGCGCAACAGAGCGACCACTTCGGCGTCGGCGCGGAACGGCGCATCGGCGAGCGCCGCGCCCAGCTCCCTGGCCTCTTTCCTTGGTACCCGACCGGTGAGCGCCGAAGCGATGGAGTCCACCCACTCCGCTTTGGTGATCTTGCCGAGGAGCAGCGGCAGGTCCACCTCGGGGGCGTAGGCCACCTGTGCCGTGGTGCCCACGGGGAGGCCCGCCGCGCGTTCCAGCTCGGCCAGCGGTGCCATGTCGTAGAAGCGGATCACGTTGTCGAGGTCGCACAGCACCGCGTCGAAGGGGCTGCTGAGCATGTCGGAGGCGGTCACGGCCGAGGAATAGCACGGCCCTCGGCCCGTGCGGAAGGCCCGCATGCCCCTCTCCGCTTTTCTGCGGATGCGACAACTCCGATGAGCGCCCATGCTGGAGACAACGGCTCGAACCGAGGAGGCCGACCATGTCCGTGATGGACAAGCTCAAGCAGATGTTCAAGGGCCACGAGGATCAGGCCGGCAAGGGCATCGACAAGGCCGGGGACTACGTCGACGGCAGGACCCAGAACAAGTACAGCGGTCAGGTCGACACCGCCCAGCAGAAGATGAAGGACCAGCTCGGCGGCGACCGCGGGCAGGAACCACCGGCCCAGAAGTGACGGCCGGCCCGCCCCGCGGGCACTGAGCTGTACAGGGCTGCACGTCTTGGAAGCCCCGCCGCACCCGCGGCGGGGCTTCCGGCGTTTTCCGCTCCTTCCATTGACACGAGTCAACGTCGGCCCTAGTTTTCCGGCCGGTCGGTCGTACGCAGGGACGCGTACGCGAGAAGGAGTGACAGCCCATGCGGAACGGTCGTACACGCATCCTCGTCGCCGCCCTGGTGACGACCCTGGCCACCGCGCTGCTGCCCGCGGCGGCCGCTCGCGCGTCCGTGCCTGCCGACACCCTGGTCCGCACCGGGACCGGCGTGGTGCGCGGTCAACACACCAGTGAGGGGCGGCAGTTCCTCGGCATCCCCTATGCGCAGCCACCCGTCGGCGCGCTGCGCTGGCGGGAACCACGGCCGGCGGAGCCCTGGCGCGGGGTGCGCGACGCGACGGAGTTCAGCAACAGGTGCGTACAGTCGGCGAGTTGGGATCCGGGTTACGAAGACCCGACGTACACCGAGGACTGCCTGGACCTCAACGTGTACGCGCCCGACGGATCCGCCGATCGCCCCGTGATGGTGTGGCTGCACGGCGGCGGGCTCACCGCGGGCGCGGGCGCCGACATCGTCCCCGACACCTTCGCGCGCACCACCGGCACCGTGGTCGTCACCGTCAACTACCGCCTGGGAGCCATGGGTTTCCTCGCCGCGGCCGGGCTCGACCGGCAGGCCTCCGACGGCGTCTCGGGCAACTTCGGGCTGCAGGACCAACAGCTGGCACTGCGCTGGGTACGCGCCAACATCTGGCGGTTCGGCGGCGACCCGGGCCGGGTCACCGTCGCGGGCGAGTCCGCGGGCGGCCGCTCCGTGTGCACCCAGCTCGCCTCACCGACCGGACGGGGCCTGTTCCGGGCCGGAATCGTCGAGTCCGGCGCGTACGGGGACTGCGCGGCCCGCACCCATGAGGACGCCCGCGCATCCGGCGCCGCGTTCGCCGCGCGGCTCGGGTGCGCGTCCGGCGACGTGGTGGGCTGTCTGCGGCGCAAGTCGTCCCAGGAGATCCTCGAGGCGCAGGCCGGATTCGACTGGGCGCCCGTGGTGGGCGGTGCCTTCCTGCCCGAGCAGCCGGCCGCGTCGATCGCCGCCGGGCGCTCCGCGCGGGTCCCCGTACTCAACGGGGCCAACCAGGACGAGGGGCGGCTGTTCGCGTACGGCGCGTACGACGGGCAGGGCACGCCGCTCACGGCCGCCGCATACCCGAAGGCGCTGGTGGACGCCTTCGGGCAGGAGGCCGGGACCCGGGCGCTCGGGGAATACCCCCTGGCGGGCCACCCCTCTCCCACGTACGCGTATGCCGCAGCGGCCGGGGACCAGCTCATGGCCTGCCCCGCGCTGCGCCTGAACCAGCGGCTCGCGCGCAGCGGCCTGCCCGTGTACGCGTACGAGTTCGCCGACCGCACCTCGCCGCCCTTCGCGTCGATCAGGGAAGCGGGCCGGACGTTCGACTTCGGGGCCACCCACGTGAACGAGGTGCAGTACCTCTTCAAGCACTTCGGGCTCGCTACGCCGCTCAACGCGGAACAGCGCGTCCTGGCGCGGCGGATGGTGCAGTACTGGGGTTCGTTCGTGCGGGGTTCTGTGCCGCGGGCCGAGGGGGCGCCCGCGATGCCGGACCAGCGGAGCTCGGCCGGGCGGACGCTGTCGCTGCGGACCGCTTCCGTGGGCGGGATCACACGCTCCACGACAGTTCACCGCGACCATCGATGCACCTTGTGGGACGCGGCGGCGTCCTAAAAGGCAGGTAGGCTGCCCGGCGTGCGCGGCCAGAGGGGGAGCGCACGCCGGGCACAAGGATTTTCGGGTACGGGAGGCGACGGCGTTGCACGTCCAGGAATGGCTCGACACGATTCCGGCGGTCGCCATCTACGCCCTGGTGGCGGGGGTCATCGGCCTCGAAAGCCTGGGCATTCCGCTGCCCGGGGAGATCGTGCTCGTCTCGGCGGCGCTGCTGTCCTCGCAGCACGGTGACGTCAACCCGGTCGTCCTCGGGATCTGCGCCACGGCGGGCGCCGTCATCGGCGACTCCATCGGGTACGCGATCGGGCGCAAGGGCGGGCGGCCGCTCCTCGCCAAGCTGGGACGCAAGTTCCCCAAGCACTTCGGGCCCGCCCATATCGCCACGGCGGAGCGGTCGTTCGAGAAGTGGGGCATGTGGGCCGTCTTCATCGGCCGGTTCATCGCGCTGCTGCGGATCTTCGCCGGGCCGCTCGCGGGTGTGCTGCACATGCCGTACTGGAAGTTCCTCATCGCCAACTTCCTCGGCGGCGTGGTCTGGGCCGGCGGCACGACCGCCGTCATCTACTACCTAGGGATCGTCGCCGAGGACTGGCTGAAGCGGTTCTCGTACGTGGGTCTCGGCCTGGCCGTGCTGTTCGGTCTCGCGTCGATGCTGTTCATGAAGCGGCGCGCGGCGAAGGTCGCGGCGGAGACCGCCGCCGAGCCGGAATCCGTGGTGGCCGGGGACTGAGCCCCGGCCGATCGCACCCGCCTCGGAGACAGGCTTCTACTCGTGGGCCGCGCTGTGGGCCTTCGCCAGTTCCACGTACAGCGTGCCGTTGAGGGTGATGCCCTCGCGCTCCTCCTGGGTCAGTTCGCGCCTGACCTTGGCGGGGACGCCGGCCACCAGTGAACCCGGCGGGACCACCATGCCCTGGGGGACCAGTGCCTGGGCCGCGACGAGTGAACCCGCGCCGATCACCGCGCCGTTGAGGACGGTCGCGCCCATGCCGATCAGGCAGTCGTCCTCGACGGTGCAGCCGTGCAGCACCGCGTTGTGACCGACCGAGACCCGCTCGCCGACCGACACCGGGAAGCCGGGGTCGACGTGCACGGTGCAGTTGTCCTGGATGTTGCTGTCGGCGCCGAGCTCGATCGGGCCGCAGTCGGCACGCAGCACCGCCCCGTACCAGACGCTCGCGCCCGCGTGCAGCGTCACCTCGCCGATCACCACGGACGTCGGCGCCGTGAACGCCGCCGCGTCCACCTTGGGGTCCTTGCCGCCGATGCCGGTGACGAGTGCCTCGTGGCCAGTGCTTCCCATCGGGTACCGCTCCCTACGTAGCCTGCGTGCGTCACGCCTGAGCGAACCGTACCCGTGGGGTGAAGATCACAGGGCGCCGAGGTGGGGGCGGGCGGTACGGATGAGTAACGTGGCGCCGTGCCGATGAAGTGGAACGTGTTCTCGTCAGATGGGCGGTCCGCCAAGGGCAGGCTCGGCCATCGCGTCGTGCAGGCGGGCTGGCGCTGGATGCAGCGCGCGGGCGCGGTCACCGCGGAGCAACCGGGGAGACACCGGTTCGGCGCGATCGGGCACGGCACGAAGCTCTCGTTCCCGCAGGGCACGGTGTTCGGGGAGCCCTGGATCCGGCTCGGCGAGCACTGCATCATCGGCGAACAGGTCACCCTGACCGCCGGCCTGATGCCGGACCTGGACCTGGGGCCCGAGCCCATCCTGACCGTCGGCGACGGGGTCGTCATCGGACGCGGGAGCCATGTCATCGCGGATACGACCGTGACCATCGGGCGCGACGTGTACATGGGGCCGTACGTCTACATCACGTCCACGAACCACTCGTACGACGATCCGCACCAGCCCATCGGCAAACAGTGGCCCCGCATGGAACCCGTCGAGATCGGTCCCGGCTGCTGGATCGGCACCGGCGCCGTGATCCTGCCCGGCGCCAGGATCGGGCGGAACGTCGTCGTCGCGGCAGGCGCCGTGGTGCGCGGCGACGTACCGGATCACGCGGTGGTGGCAGGGGCGCCGGCCCGGGTCGTCCGCACCTGGGACGCGGACGCGGGCTGGCAGCCGCCCCTGCGCACCCCCGCCCCACGACCGATTCCGTCCGGGGTGACACCGGAGCAGTTGGTGGCTCTCGGCGAGCTGGACGAGAGCTAAGGGCTGTCCCGTAATCCCTGGCGGGCGCACGACGACAGCTACGGCACCTCGCCGCGTTGTCGAAACGCCCGAATACATCCAGTATGCGGGCGCTCCTCCGCCTTGCGATGCACCGCATCTGACGCCGCGCGCTGATCCACCAGGGATTACGGGACAGCCCTTAGGGCCCTTCTCGTAAGGCCCTGGCGGTGCTGCGATAGTGAACCCCGGATCCGATAGATGTAACGAGCACCCAGGAAGCCCGTGGACACCAGCGAGAGCAGCACCGGCACCGACCCGCAGGGAGCGGCCGCGCACGAGAAGGCGCCGCCGCCGCGGCGCGGATGGCGGCGCTGGGCCATGGACACCCGCCCGCTGCGCATCCCCGCCTACCGCCGCCTGTGGTCCTCGACCATCGTCACCGCCGTGGGCAGCCAGCTCACCGCGGTCGCCGTGCCCAAGCAGATCTACGACATCACCGGCTCGTCGGCGTGGGTCGGCGCGGCGAGCATGGCGGGTCTGCTGCCGCTGATCGTGTTCGCCCTGTGGGGCGGGGCGGTCGCCGACAGCATGGACCGCCGAAAGCTGCTCCTGATCACCAACTGCGGCATCGCCGTGACCTCGGTGCTGTTCTGGGTGCAGGCCGCCGCCGGATTCGACTCGGTGGCCGCCCTGATGATCCTGCTCGCGGTGCAGCAGGCGTTCTGGGGCCTCAACGCCCCCGCGCGCAACGCCTCCATCGCCCGCCTCGTCCCCGCCGGCGAACTGGCCGCCGCCAACGCGCTCGGCTCGACCGTCATGCAGACCGGCCAGGTCATCGGCCCGCTCCTGGCCGGCGTCCTCATCCCCGTCATCGGCCTGCCCGAGCTGTACCTCATCGACGCCCTGGCGCTGTGCGTCACGGTGTGGGCGGTCTACCGGCTGCCCTCGCTGCCGCCGCTCGGCTCCGCGACGAAGCGGCGGGCGGGCGTGCGGGAGATAGCGGCCGGGTTCCGCTACATCTCCGCGCACAAGGTGCTGCTGCTCTCGTTCTCCGCCGACATCATCGCCATGGTCTTCGGCATGCCCCGCGCCCTCTTCCCGCAGCTCGCCTCCGAGACCTACGCCCCGTACGGCGAAGGGCTCGCGCTCGGCCTGCTGTTCGCGGCGATCCCCATCGGGGCCGTGGTCGGCGGACTGTTCTCCGGCACGTTCTCCCGGGCCCGCCGGCACGGCTGGATGGTGATCGGCGCGGTCGTCGCCTGGGGCGTCGCCATCGCCGGGTTCGGACTGAGCGGCAGCCTGTGGTTCGGGGTGGTGTTCCTGGCGGTGGCCGGCGTCGCCGACATGGTCTCGATGGTCTTCCGCGGCGCGATCCTGCTGTCCGCGGCCACCGACGAGATGCGCGGCCGCATGCAGGGCGTCTTCACGGTCGTCGTCGCGGGCGGCCCCCGCCTCGCCGACGTCCTGCACGGTGCGGCGGGTTCGGCCTTCGGCCCCCGCGCGGCGGTCGTCGGCGGCGGACTTCTCGTCGTCGTCGCCATGGGAGGCCTGGCCCTCGCGGTACCGGCGCTGCGCCGCTACCGCATCTGACCCCCGGTCGGCGGGTTCTCAGCCGGTCGCCAGCAGCACCGTCCCGACCAGGGCGAGCCCCGCGCCCGCCGCCTGGACGCCGCGCAGCCGCTCGCTCAGCACGCCGCGCGCCGCGAGAGCCGTGATGACCGGGTACAGGGAGGCCAGCACCGCCGCGACCGTCACCGGCCCGTGCTGGGCGGCCAGCGAGTAGGTGCCGTTGGCGGCGACGTCCGCGAGGCCGACGAAGGCCAGCGCGGGGAGGGAGAGCCAGATGAGGCCCACCCCACCCTCCTCGGGCAGCACCCGCGCCCCGCGCCTCGCGGAGACGTAGAGTGCCGTGCCGCCCGCCGCCACATTCGTCACCCGCTGCACGAACAGCGCGAGGAAGAGGCCCGTCAGAGTGGTCGACGCCGCCGAGATCAGGGCCATCACCGCGCCGAAGCCGAACGCCGCGAGCAGGGTGAGCAGTACGGCCTGGCGCTGCACGGGCGCGCCCCGGAACTGCGGCCCGCCGGCCAGGACGACACCCGCGACGGCCACGAGGATCCCCGCCAACTGGAGCGGCCCGGGGCGCTCGCCGAGCACCAGACCGACGCCGACCGGCACGGCGACGCCGAGCGAGCCGAGCGGGGAGACGACGCCCATCGGCCCGAGAGCGAGTGCTTTGTAGAAGGCAAGCATGGCGACGGGCCCCACCAGGCCCGCGCCGACCGCGAACCAGAGCTGCGGTCCCGCCTCGCTCCAGCCGCCCGTCGCGACCACGATCGCGCCGAGCACGACCACGGCGACGGACTGGGAGACGACCACGACCGTCAGCGCCGGCATCCGGCGGGTGAGCAGTCCGCCGCCGAAGTCGGCCAGCCCCCACAGGAGGCTCGTGGCCAGGGCGAAGAGCGCGGACGGTACTTCCACTGTCGACCTCGCAGTACAGTTCGCTGAACGTTATGGTGCACCACAACGTAGTTCAGTTTCTTGCACTCTGTCATCCAAAATATTGGACGGAATGTGTCGGACCTCGACCTCCTGACCCAGTCGCTCGCCCGTAACGTCAAGCATTGGCGCTCGGAGCGCGGCTTCACCCTGGACGTGCTCGCCACCCGGGCCGGTGTCAGCCGCGGCATGCTCATCCAGATCGAGCAGGCCCGCACCAACCCGAGCATCGGCACGGTCGTGAAGATCGGCGACGCGCTCGGCATCAGCATCACCACCCTGCTCGACTACGAGCAGGGACCCAAGGTGCGGATCGTGCCCGCCGAGCAGGCGGTGCGACTGTGGTCCACGGAGGCGGGCAGCTACCACCGCCTGCTGGCCGGGACCGAGGCGCCGGGCCCGCTGGAGATGTGGGACTGGCTGCTGCAGCCGGGCGAGGGCAGCCCGTCCGACCCGCACCCCCAGGGCACGGTCGAGCTGCTCCATGTCACCGAGGGCGAGCTGACCCTGGTCGTGGACGGCGTCGCCCACGTCGTGCCGGAGGGCGCGAGCGTCACGTTCGAGGCCGACGTGCCGCACGAGTACCGCAACGACGGGGGTGTACCGGCCCGGATGGTGATGGCGGTGTCGGTGCCGTTCGAACGCTGAGATGCCCGGAACCGGGGCACGCGGCGGCTGTTAGCGTGCCGCCATGCGCGCACCCATCGGCACCTTCGACGACGCCCGTCCGGCCCCCGACGCCCTCGACCTGCTCACCCGTCCCGTCGCCGACGCCGTACGGCACTGGCGCGGCGCGGTGCCCGCGCAGGACCTGATCCACGTCGACACGGACCCCGAGTGGGCCGACACGGCCACGTTCGTCGAGCACTACGGACCTGAACTGCTCGCCCAGTCGGCGAACTGCGTCGTCGTCGCGGGCAAGCGCGGCGGCGAGAGCAGCCTCGCCGCGTGCGTGGTGCTCTCCACCACCAAGGTCGACGTCAACGGCGTCGTGCGCCGTCAACTCGGCGCGCGCAAGGCCTCGTTCGCCTCGATGGACACCGCCATCGGCGAGACCGGCATGGAGTACGGCGGCGTCACGCCGATCGGCCTTCCGGCCGACTGGCCGGTCCTGGTCGACGCGGCCGTCGTCGACCTCCCGTACGTCCTCATCGGCAGCGGCACCCGCCGCGGCAAGCTGATCGTGCCGGGCAAGGCGCTGGCGGAACTGCCGGGAGCGGTGGTCCTCGACGGGCTCGGGGCCGCTGTCTAGGGTCCGTCAGAAGGACCCGTACCTCCACGGCGCCGTACGGTCAGGTGCCGGCCGGCGCCCGCCCCGTACTCTCCCGCACCACGAGCCGCGTGGGCACCAGTGTCGTTCCCCGCTCCGCCTCGCTCTCCCGCACCTGGCGCAGCGCGCTCTGCACACAGCGCCGGCCGACCTCGGCGAAGTCCTGGTGGACCGTGGTCAGCGGGGGCAGGAACGAGCCCGAGTCGGGGATGTCGTCGAAGCCGATGACCGAGACGTCCTCGGGGACCCGGCGGCCGCGCTCGTCCAGGGCGCGCAGCAGGCCGAGTGCCATCTGGTCGTTCGCCGCGAACACCGCGGTGCAGTCGGCCTGTTCGGCCAGGCGCAGGCCCGCGCGGTAGCCGGACTCCGCCGACCAGTCGCCGCGCACGAGCTGCGGCGGCACCCGGCCCGCCTCCTCAAGTGCCGTGCGCCAGGCGTCCGTTCGACGCTGGGCCGCGTACGACTCGGACGGCCCCGCCAGGTGCCAGACCGTGCGGTGACCCAGGCCGAGGAGGTGGCGTACGGCGTCCCGGGTGCCGCCCGCCTGGTCGGTGTCCACGACCGCATACCGGTCGCCGGCGTCCGAGTCCGCGACGACGACCTTCACGTGCGGCGGCAGCGACAGGCGTGCCGAGTCGAGGAGATGGACCTCCATGATGACGATGACCGCGTCGACCGCCAGCTCGCCGAGGCGTGAGAAGGCGCCGCGGACCTCGTCCTGCGTGGGGACCGCGACCGGCAGCAGCGTCACCGCGTAGCCCTCCTGCGCGGCCGACGTCGCGATGGCCTCGAGGGTGCGCATGTTGCCCGTCGTGGACAGCGTGAACGTGATGACCCCGATCGTGCGGAAATCGCCGCGCTTGAGGGCTCGCGCCGCGCTGTTGGGACGGTAGCCGAGCTCTTTCATCGCCGCGCGGACCCGCTGCCGGGTCTCCTCGTGCACGCCGGGGAAGCCGTTCGAGACGCGGGACACCGTCTGTGAGGAGACCCCCGCGACCCGGGCGACATCCGCCATCGACGCGTTCTGTGTACGACGGCGCCGCCCGTCGGCCCCGCCGCGCGCCGGGGCGCTGTCCGTTGCTCCCACCGTCTCCCTCACCAGCCGTGTTGTCCCGTTTCCGCGCTGTGTCGCGATGTTCTCAGCGACTCTTGACCGCCGTCATCGGGGCAGTGTAGACATGCCGCCACCGAATGTTTACGTAAACATAGCAGCTGACGACCGGCTGTCGTGCCGGTCGCCTGCGCGCTGCGATGTTTACGCAAACATCCGCTGCGCCACCCGCGAGGGACGTATGAGCGAGGGACCCGAGATGACGACGCTTCACCCGCCGGCCGCAGCCGGTCGCCGCCCGGCCGGGCCACCGGCGCGACCCACGCGCCGTGCCCGCCGCTCCTGGACGGGGTGGGGGTTCATCGGCCCCTTCGTGCTCGTCTTCACGCTGGTCTTCCTGGCGCCCCTTGCGTACTCGGTCTACCTGAGCCTGTTCCGCACCCAACTCATCGGCGGCACCACCTTCGTGGGCCTCGACAACTATCAACAGGCCTTGCAGGACGGCCAGTTCTGGGACGGCGTCGCCCGCGTCGGACTCTTTCTGCTGATCCAGGTGCCGGTCATGCTGGGCATCGCGCTGCTGGTCGCCCTCGCGATCGACAGCGGCCGGCTGTACGGCAAGGACTTCTTCCGGATTTCCGTCTTCCTGCCCTACGCGGTACCCGCCGTCGTCGCCACCCTCATGTGGGGCTTCATGTACGGCCCGCGCTTCGGCCTGGTCGGCGACATCAACGACGCGTTCGGCGTGAGCCTGCCCGACCCGCTCTCCTCCGGCCTGATCCTGGCGTCCATCGGCAACATCGTGACGTGGGAGTTCGTCGGCTACAACATGCTGATCTTCTACTCCGCCCTGCGCGTCGTCCCGCACTCGCTCTACGAGGCCGCGGAGATCGACGGCGCGGGCCAGTGGCGGGTCATCTCGGCGATCAAGCTCCCGGCGATCCGCGGCGCCCTCGTCATCGCCACGATCTTCTCGATCATCGGCAGCTTCCAGCTCTTCAACGAGCCCGCGATCCTCCAGAAGCTCGCGCCGAACGCGATCACCACCGACTACACCCCGAACTACTACACGTACTCGCTGTCCTTCTCCGGCCAGCAGCACAACTACTCCGCGACGGTCGCCATCGTCATGGGCGTCATCACCATGATCGTCGCCTACCTCGTCCAGCTGCGCGGCATGCGCAAGGGAGCGTGAGCGCCATGACCGGACCGATCACCGCCACCGCCACGCGTCCGGCGGCACCTCTGAAGTCCGCCGCCCCCCGGCTGCGCACCCCGCGCCGGCACCGACCGGGCCGCCCCCGACGCAGCATCCTGCTGACCGTGCTCACCGCGGTCGTCCTGCTCTACAGCCTCGTACCGCTGCTGTGGCTGCTGATCAGTGCCACCAAGACGCAAGCGGGCCTCGCCGGATCGTTCGGCCTGTGGTTCGACGGGGACTTCGCCCTGTGGGACAACATCAGCCAGACCTTCACGTATCAGGACGGCGTCTTCGGCCGCTGGCTCCTCAACACCCTGCTGTACGTGGTGGTGGGTGCGGGCGGCGCCACCTTCCTCGCCGTCCTCGGCGGGTACGCCCTCGCCAAGTTCACCTTCCCCGGCAAGCGGGCCGTGTTCGCGGTCGTCATCGGCGCGGTCGCGGTACCGACCACCGCGCTCGCGGTCCCGACGTTCCTCATGTTCAGCAAGATCGGCCTGACCGACACCCCGTGGGCGGTCATCATCCCCTCGCTGATCTCCCCGTTCGGCCTGTATCTGATGTGGGTGTTCGCCACCGACGCGATCCCCGCCGAGCTGATGGAGGCCGCCCGCATCGACGGCGCGAGCGAACTGCGCACCTTCTTCCAAGTGGCGCTGCCCCTGCTCGCGCCCGGCACGGTCACCGTGCTCCTCTTCACCACGGTCACGACCTGGAACAACTACTTCCTGCCGCTGATCATGCTGAAGGACCCCGACTGGTATCCGCTCACCCTCGGCCTCGACGCCTGGAACAAGCAGGCGCAGACGGCCGGCGGCGAGGCCGTCTTCAATCTGGTCGTCACCGGCTCGCTGCTCACCATCGTGCCGCTGATCGCCGCCTTCCTGCTGCTCCAGAAGTACTGGCAGTCCGGGCTCGCCGCCGGAAGCGTCAAGGAGTAGACGCAAGCCCGCCGTATCGAAATCCCCCCTGGAAAACCACGACGAAGTGGAAGCCTCAGCATGCCCAAGCACACCCGCCGCCTTCTGCGCGGCATAGGTCTCGTCGCCGCCCTCGCTCTCGGGGCAACCGCCTGCGGCGGCTCCGACGACGACAACTCCGGTCAGAAGAAGGTGGGTTCGGCCGACATCCAGGCCGCGCTGAAGAAGGGCGGCACCGTCACGGTGTGGGCGTGGGAGCCCACCCTGAAGCAGGTCGCCGCCGACTTCGAGAAGAAGTACCCGAAGGTCGACATCAAGCTGGTCAACGCGGGCACCAACAACGACCAGTACAAGGCCCTGTCGAACGCCATCTCGGCGAAGAAGGGCGTCCCGGACGTCGCGCAGATCGAGTACTACGCGCTCGGCCAGTACGCCCTGACGAAGCAGATCAGCGACCTGAAGCCCTACGGCGCCGAGAAGCTGGCGGACTCGTACTCGCCCGGCCCGTGGAACTCGGTGCAGTCCGGCGACGGTGTCTACGGATTGCCCATGGACTCCGGCCCCATGGCGCTCTTCTACAACAAGAAGGTCTTCGACAAGTACAAGATCGCCGTCCCGACGACCTGGGACGAGTACGTCGAGGCCGGCCGCAAGCTGCACAAGGCCGATCCGAAGGCGTACATCACCAGCGATGTCGGCGACGCGGGCATGACCACCAGCCTGCTGTGGCAGGCGGGTTCGCACCCGTACAAGGTCGACGGCACCAAGGTCGGCATCGACTTCACCGACGCGGGTGCGAAGAAGTACACCGACACCTGGCAGAAGCTGATCGACGAGAAGCTCGTCTCGCCGGTCGTCGGCTGGAGCGACGACTGGTACAAGGGCCTCGGCGACGGCACCATCGCCACCCTGCCGATCGGCGCCTGGATGCCCGCCAACTTCGCCTCCGGCGTGAAGAACGCGTCCGGCGACTGGCGCGTGGCCCCGCTGCCGCAGTGGACGAAGGGCGCGGACGCCAGCTCCGAGAACGGCGGCAGCTCCCTCGCCCTGCCCGAGCTCGGCAAGAACAAGGAGCTCGCCTACGCCTTCACCGAGTACGCCAACTCCGGTGCGGGCGTGCAGACCCGCATCAAGAACGGCGCGTTTCCCGCGACCACGAAGGACCTGAACTCCTCGGCGTTCCAGGACACCGCGTTCCCGTACTTCGGCGGCCAGAAGGCCAACAAGATCTTCGCCGAGTCCGCGAAGAACGTTCCCGCCGACTGGAAGTACCTGCCCTACCAGGTGTACGCCAACTCGATCTTCAACGACACCGTCGGCAAGGCCTACATCTCCGGCACGAAGCTGACCGCGGGCCTGAAGTCGTGGCAGGACGCCTCCGTCAAGTACGGCAACGAACAGGGCTTCACCGTCGAGAAGTAGTCCGGCAGCAGTCCGCCGCGCACGATCGACTCCGCACGTTTGGAAGGACCTTGATGACCGCCCCCCTCACCTCCCGTTTCCCGTACGCGAAGGGCCCCGACGGCACCCGAAGGCTCGGGTACGGCGCCGACTACAACCCCGAGCAGTGGCCGCGGGAGGTGTGGGAGGAGGACGTCCGGCTGATGCGCGAGGCCGGCGTGAACGTCGTCTCCCTGGCGATCTTCTCCTGGGCGAGACTCCAACCCACCGCCGACACCTGGGACTTCACCTGGCTCGACGAGGTGATGGACCTGCTGCACGCGGGTGGCATCGGTGTCGACCTGGCCACCGCCACCGCGTCCCCGCCGCCGTGGCTCACCACCGCGCACCCCGAGATCCTGCCGGTCACCGCCACCGGCGAGACGCTCTGGCCCGGCGCGCGGCAGCACTGGCGGCCCACGTCGCCCGTGTTCCGCGCACACGCGCTGCGCCTCGTACGCGAGATCGCGACCCGGTACGCGGACCACCCGGCGCTCATCGCCTGGCACGTCAACAACGAGCTGGGCTGCCACAACGTCTACGACTACTCCGACGACGCCGCCCGCGCCTTCCGCGACTGGCTGCGTCGCCGCTACACCACCCTCGATGCCCTCAACCACGCCTGGGGCACGGCCTTTTGGTCCCAGCGCTACAGCGACTGGGAGGAACTGCTGCCGCCGCGCCTCGCGGCCTCGCACCCCAATCCGACGCAGCAGCTCGACTTCAAGCGGTTCTCCTCGGACGCCCTGAAGGAGCATCTGCTCGCCGAGCGAGCGGTGCTGCGCGAGCTCACCCCGTCCACGCCCGTCACCACCAACTTCATGGTGATGGGCGGGACCAAGGGCATGGACTACGCCGACTGGGCCGCCGAGGTGGACTTCGTCGCCAACGACCACTACGTGGTGCCGGGCCCGCAGGACCGCGACGAGCTGTCCTTCGCGGCCAACCTCACCAGCGGCATCGCCGGCCACCGCCCGTGGTTCCTCATGGAGCACTCCACCAGCGCCGTGAACTGGCAGCCGGTCAACCTGGCCAAGAACCCGGGGGAGTTGGCGCGGGACTCGCTCCTGCACGTCGCCCACGGCGCCGACGCCGTCTGCTTCTTCCAGTGGCGGCAGTCGGCGGCCGGCGCCGAGAAGTACCACTCGGCGATGCTCCCTCATGCCGGTGCCGACAGTGAACTCTTCCGCTCCGTGGTGGAGCTGGGCAGCACGCTCGAAGCGCTCGCGCCGATCGCCGGATCGACGCGCGAACCCGCCCGCGTCGCCGTCCTGTTCGACTGGGACTCGTGGTGGACCAGTGAGCACGACTCCCACCCCACCGCGCGCCTCGACTACCACCGCGAGGCCCTCGACTGGTACTCCGCGCTGCTGCGCCTCGGCGTCCGCGCCGACGTCGTGCCGGCCCACGGCGCCGACCTCTCCTCGTACGACGTCGTGATCGCGCCCGTGCTGCACGTGGTGCCGCAGACGCTCGGCAAGGAGCTCACCCGGTACGTCGAAGGCGGCGGACACCTCGTGACCACGTACTTCTCCGGAATCGTCGACGAGAACGACCACATCTGGCTCGGCGGCTACCCGGGCGCGCTGCGGGAGCTGCTCGGCATCCGCGTCGAGGAGTTCGGCCCGCTGCTCGACGGCGACAGCGTCGAGCTCGACAACGGGACCGCCGGGACGCTGTGGAGCGACCGGATCGATGTGACCGGGCCGGACGTCGAGGTCATCGCCCGCTACCGCACCGGTTCCTATGCCGCGCGCCCGGCGGTCACCCGCCGCGGCACGGGCAGCGGTTCGGCCGCGTACGTCTCCACGCGCCTGGGCGTCGACGGCCTCGCCGCCCTGCTGCCCGATCTGCTCGCGCCCGCCGGAGTGGGCCCCGAACTCCCCGCACAAGCCCACGGGTTGGTGGAGTCGGTCGTGCGCCGCGACGCGGATCACCGCTACCTCTTCCTGGTCAACCGGAGCGACGGGCCGGTGTCGCTGCCCGGCATCACCGGCTCCGTGCTCATCGGCCCCGCCCTGGACGACGGGCTCGTCCTGCCCCCGCGCGAGGTCGCCGTCCTGCGGCAGCCCGCCCGCTGAACCGCACCACCACAGCAGTACCAACTGTCCGGCCACACCCTTGCGTTGGGAGAGCACGTTGGCACGCCGTACCCGCACAAGACGCCTCCTCGGCCTCGTCGGCACCGCAGCCCTGGTCTCCGGGGCCGCCCTGACCACCGCGCCGCCGGCGACCGCCGCGACCGCGGCCGTCACGGTCACGCCCGACCCCTCGTACCAGCAGCAGCGGTTCGAGGGCTGGGGCACCAGCCTCGCCTGGTTCGCGAACGTCACCGGCGGCTACCCGAAGGAGATCCGGGAGAAGCTCGCCGACCTGCTCTTCGGCGACGACGGTCTGGCCCTGAACATCGCCCGCTACAACATCGGCGGCGGCAACGCCCCCGATGTGAAGGACTACCTGCGGGCGGGCGGCGCCGTCGAGGGCTGGTGGAAGGCGCCCGCGGGCACCACCCGTACCGACACCGACTGGTGGAGCGCGGACGACGCGGCGGACTGGAATCCGGACGCCGACGCCACCCAGCGCTGGTGGGTGCAGCGCATCAAGAAGGACATCGACCACTGGGAGACGTTCAGCAACTCCCCGCCCTACTTCATGACGGAGAGCGGCTACGTCTCCGGCAACTTCGACGCGGGCAAGGACCAGCTCAGGACCGAATCGGTCGGCGACTTCGCCGCGTACGTCGCCGGAGTCACCAGGCGCCTGGAGAAGGCGGAGGGCATCAAGGTCGACACCGTCGACCCGTTCAATGAGCCCAACACCACCTATTGGGGAACCCAGTTGGGCGCCGACGGCGAACCGACCGGTGGCCGTCAGGAAGGCGCCCACATAGGTCCCGAGCTCCAGCAGAAGGTCATCAAGGCTCTTGCCCCGGCCCTGAAGAAAGCGCGGACCGGCGCGGAGATCGCCGCGATGGACGAGACGAACCCGGGTACCTTCGCGACGAACTGGAACAGCTACCCGGCCGATGTGAAGAGCCTCGTCGGACAGATGAACGTCCACACGTACGGCACCGGCGGCCGTACCACGGTCCGTGATCTCGCCAAGGCGGCCGACAAGCCGTTGTGGATGAGTGAAGTGGAGGGCGACTGGGGCGACGGGCAGTCCTTCACCGACATGCGTCCCGGCCTCGGGCTCGCCCAGCAGATGGTCGACGACCTCCGTGAACTGGAGCCCACCGCCTGGGTGTTCTGGCAGCCCGTCGAGGACGACGACAACATGAAGCCCGGCGGCGAGTCCGCGAAGGGCGGCAACTGGGGCGAGATCCAGCTCCCGTTCAGCTGCACCTCCAAGGACACCCTCGCAAGCTGCCCGGTCCGCACGAACACCAAGTTCGACACGGCCCGCAACTTCACGCATTACATCCAGCCCGGTGACAGCCTGATCAGGACGGACGACACCAGCAGCGCGGCCGCCGTCTCGCGGAACGGCAAGAGCGCGACGGTCGTCCACGTCAACAGGACGACCGACGCCCGTACGGTCACGCTCGATCTGTCGAAGTTCGCGAAGATCGGCCGGGGCGCCACCGTCACCCCGGTCGTGACCAGTGCCGACGGCAAGCTGGAGCGGCACGCCGCCGTCCCGGTCGGCGACAAGAAGGCCACGTTCACGGTCCCCGCCCAGTCCGTGACCTCCTTCGTGGTCGACGGGGTGTCCGGCACGGCGAAGGACGCGGCGACGCTGCGCAAGGGGCACACGTATGAGCTGACGGGTGTGCAGAGCGGCAAGGACCTCACGGTCGCCGCCGACGGCGGCAAGCTCGTCATCAAGACCGGCGCCGCGGACGCCGGGCAGCGGTGGCAGGTGAAGCAGATCAGCGGCAAGGGCGCGGACAACCGTAAGCAATACGTGTTCACGAGCGCGGCGAGCGGCAAGCGGCTCGCCGTACGCGACGGAGTCCCTGTCGTCGAGACGGACACGGGGCGGCGGGACGCGGCCGCGCGCTGGATCCTGTCGACCACTGGCGACCGCACGTACACCCTGGTCAACGCCGGGACCGGCAAACTCCTGGAAGTCGGCGGGCAGGCCACGAGCGATGGCGCGGCCGTCACCACGTATCAGCCCAACTCCGGGGCGAACCAGAGGTGGCAGGTCACGGACCTGACACCCTGATCACCTGGCACGGCCCCGCGCCCCACGGCCCTGTGCCGTGGGGCGCGGTCGTGTGTCACGGCACCGACACACGTTTCTCGGCGACGGTGCCCTGGGGGAAGGTGTCCTGGGGGAAGGTGTCCGCCAGGCCAAGGGGGCCCCTTCGTAAAGGGGCCCGGGGTCACACGTGCTGCGCCTTGCGCTCGCGCAGCAGCAGCCACGCGAGGAACAGGCCGCCGCCGACCCCGGTGACCACGCCCACCGGCATCAGCGCCGAACCGGTCACGCGCTGCGTCACCAGATCGGCGGCGGTCACCAGGAGGGCGCCCGTCCATCCGGCGGGCAGCACGTTCGGTCCCGCCGCCCGCGTGACGCGACGGGCCAGCTGCGGTGAGGCCATCGCGAGGAACGGGATCGGTCCCGCCGCGGCCACCGCCATCGCGGTCAGGCCGGTGCCCGCGCACAGCAGGATCAGTCGGCTGCGTTCGGGCGGCACACCGAGCGCGCCCGCCGTGTCGTCGCCCATCTCCAGCATGGTCAGCCTGCGCCCGAACACCAGGATGACGGGGACGCAGACGAGCAGGCCGAGCCCGGCCATCCGGACCTCGCTCCAGCCGCGGTCGTTGAGGGAGCCGATCATCCAGCTCGCCGCCTGGGCCGCCTTGCCGATGTCGGCACGGATGTAGAGGAAGCTGGTCGCGGAGCCGAGCACCGCGGACACACCGATCCCGACGAGCACGAGCCGGTAGCCGTGCACGCCCCTGCGCCAGGCCAGCAGATAGACCGCCGTGGCCGTCGCGAAACCGCCGACCAGTGCGCCGAGCGCGGTCTGCGGCGCGCCCGCGTCGAGGAAGATGATCGCGACGAGCGCCCCCGCCGACGCGCCGTTGCCGAACCCGATGATGTCCGGGCTGCCCAGCGGATTGCGGGTGAGCGACTGGAAGACGGCGCCGGCCAGGCCCGTTCCGAAGCCGACCAGGACGGCCACCAGGGCGCGGGGCAGCCGCAGGTCGAGCACGATGAACTCGGCGCCGGGCGGCCCGTTCCCGGCGAACGTGCGCAGCGCCTCCACGGGTGACACCTCGTACGTGCCGGTGCCGACGGAGAGCACCACCAGGCACGCCGTGACCACGATCAGCACGAGGCAGACGAGCACCGTGCGCGGGTCGAAGCGGAGCGAGTAGCGGCCCGCGCGCAGCCGTCCACGACGCAACTCGGCGCGAACGGGGCGCTGTTCGGTCTCGTCGGTCTCGCGCTGTCTGTTCTTGACCGGCGCCGTCACAGTTGGGCCACCTTCCGCTGACGTACGAGATGGATGAAGAGCAGACCGCCGAGGAACGAGGTGACGATGTCCGCCTGGATCTCGGACGGCGCGACGGCGACCCGCCCGATCACGTCGGCCACGAGCAGCAGGGTGGGCGCGAAGAGGGCGCAGTAGGGGAGCATCCAGCGCGGGTCGGGACCGGTGAACGCGCGCACCGCGTGCGGAATCATCAGGCCGACGAAACCGATCGGCCCGCACACGGCGGTGGCGCTGCCGCACAGCAGCGTGATGGCCACAATGGACAGGACCCGGGTGCGCCGCACCGAGGTGCCGAGCGCGCGGGCATGGTCCTCGCCGAGGGAGAGCGCCCCGAGCGGCCGCGCCAGGGAGAACGCCAGCAGGGCGCCCGCGATCAGCAACGGCAGTGCGGTGAGCAGGAGTTCGGGGTCGCGTTTCTCGAGCGTGCCGACGGACCAGTAGCGCATCGAGTCGAGGGTGCTGAGGTCCCACAGCTGCAGGCCGTTGACGTACCCGAACAGCGCCGCGTTGACGGCGGTGCCCGCGAGGGCGAGTCGGACGGGGGTCGCCGCGCGGGTGCCGCCGAGCGCGTTCACGGCGACGGCGGCGACGCAGGCGCCGACGAGTGCGAACCACAGGTATCCGGTGAACGACGTGATGCCGAACACGCTGATCGCGGTGACGACGGCGGCCGACGACCCCGCGTTCACGCCGAGCAGCCCCGGGTCGGCGAGGGGGTTGCGGGTCAGGACCTGCATCACGCCGCCGGCCAGACCGAGCGCGGCGCCGATGGCGATGCCGATCAGGGTCCGCGGCAGCCGCAACTCGCGAACGATGTTGTCGAACCGGGATCCCGAGGGCGAGAACAAGCCGGACCACACGTCGCCGAGCGGAATGTGCTCCGTACCCACGGCCAGCGACAACGCGGCGGCCACGACCAGGAGGGCCACGCCGATGACCAGGCCGGTGGCCCTCGGGGGGCGGTTGCGGCTCGTGGCCGATAGTCGCGGCGTCTCTCCCGGGCGGGAACGCGTTCCTGTGAGCATGTGATTAGCTTAGGCTAACCTAACCAAGTCTGCTAACAATTACGTTGACGAAAACCCCGGTCGTTCACGGGTGCCTCGTAATTCACGAGGCCTCGTACTTCACAGGTGCCTGGTAGTTCACGGGTGAGCCCGGTACTTCACGGATGCAGGAAGAGGAGACATGCGCGTCCAGACCGCGGCCCCCGCCGCCCGGCCCGCAGCCCTGTCGGACCACCGGCCCGTCCGCGTCACCGGACCGCGCGTCACGCACTTCCTGGAGCGCCTGGCCGATGCCGACGACGCACAACGGGCGCGCGTCGCCGCGGAGTTCTGGCAGGACGTGGCGGGCCTCGGCACCCCGCTCGTCGAGGAGATCGACGGCGAGCCGGACCACCGGGCCGTCACCTTCCTGTGGCGCGGCCACCGGGCCACCCGGCAGGTGCTGCTCATGGCCAACCGGCTCATCGACCGCGAGCACCTGGCCGGCTCGCTCCTGGAGCGCGCCCCCGGCACCGACATCTGGCACCTCGGACTCCGGCTGCGCGCCGACCACCGCGGCTCCTATCGCATCGCCGCCGACGTCTCCGCGAAGGAACCGCCCGCCGACCCCGGTGTCCTCCAGGCGCGCCTTCGCTCCCTCGCCGTGCACGCCTCCCGCGACCCGCTCAACGCCCGTTCGCTGCCGACCCGTTGGGACGCCGCCGACGCGTCGGTCTTCGCCCTCCCGGACGCGCCCGCCGAGCCGTGGGCGTGGCCGCGCAGAGAGGGAAGCGAGAAAAGTGAGGGGGATGCGAGAGGTGAGGGGAGCGAGAAGCCCGCGGGCCGCGTCGAACGGCATCGCACGCCTGCCGCCGCCCTAGGCGGCCACCGCGACGTCTGGGTGTACCTGCCGCCAGGGCGTCCCCGCGACGAGGACCGGCTGCCCGTCCTGGTGCTCTGCGACGGCGACATGTGGCTCGGCCGCATCGGGCTGCAGCACACCCTCGACGCGCTGATCGCGCAGGGGAAGCTGCCGCCGGTCGCCGTGCTCGCGCCCGACGCCGTCGACCGCCTCACCCGCGGACGCGAACTCGGCGCGCGGGACGCCTTCGTGGAGTTTCTCGCCGACGAACTCCTGCCCTGGGCGGCCGGCCGCTGGCCCGTCACCGCGGACCCGGCCCGCACCGTCGTCGCGGGCCAGAGCCTCGGGGGCATGGCCGCGCTGCACGCCGGCCATCTGCGCCCCGACCGCTTCGGCCACGTCGTCGCCCAGTCGCCGTCCCTGTGGTGGCGGCCAGGACTCGCGCCGGACAAGCCGCAGAAGCATGTCTACGGGGTGCCCTGGCTCGTCGGCCGGTACGCGGCCGCCGCACCGCGCCCCATCACCGTCCACCTCGACGTCGGCCTGCACGAAGGCGCGATGGTCGACCACTGCGGTGCCCTCTACGACACCTTGCACTCGGCCCGCTACGAGGTCACCCGGCGCGAGTTCAACGGCGGGCACGACTACGCCTGTTGGCACGTCGCCCTCGCCGACACCCTGATCCGCCTGCTGGGCCCCGCGCCCGGCGGAACGCACCGGACCCCCTAGGGCCTGTCTTCAAACTCCCTCCCCCAGCCTTCGGCCGGGGGGACCCCAGAGCACGCACCAGACGCCGCGGGGCCGCCCTTCGGGCTGGGGGCACCTCCCAGCGTTAGCTGGGGGAGGGAGTTTGAAGACAGGCCCTAGCCCCCACGCAGCACCGTTCCACTCTTCTTGCCCTTAGGAGCATCACGAACATGTCCTCCAACAGAACCTCCCGCCGCGCGGTCCTGCTGTCCTGCACCGCCGCCGTCACAGGAGCCCTGCTTCTCAGTGGCTGTGGCAGCGACAGCGGCGACGACGGCGACAGCGGCGACGGCAAGGAGAAGGCGGCGGCCACCACGCGCCGGATCACCGACGCCCAGGGCCGCAAGGTCACGGTGCCGAGCGACCCGAAGAAGGTCGTCACGCTCAGCGAGCCGACCACCGACGCCACGCTCGCCCTCGGCATGAAGCCGGTCGGCGTGACCGCGGGACGCGGCCAGAAGGGCGTGTCCACCTACCTCGCGGACAAGGCGTCCACGGCGCAGGTCGTCGCCACCGTCGCCGAGGCCGACATGGAGAAGCTGGCCGCGCTGCAGCCCGACCTGATCCTGCTCGACGAGACGACCGGCGCGAAGAAGACGGTCGACAAGCTCCAGAAGATCGCGCCGACCGTGGTCACCGCAAAGCTCAACGAGGACTGGAAGAAGTCCTTCACCGACACCGCCGACGCCCTCAACAAGAAGGCCGACGCCGAGAAGTGGCTGACGGACTTCGACGCCGAGGTCGCCGACGTCAAGAAGAAGCTCGGCGACAACGCCGGTACGTCGGTCTCCGTGATCCGCTGGCAGGACGGCGCGCCCTCGGTCGTCGGCAAGGGCGACGGCGTCGTCGCCTCCACCTTGAAGGCGCTCGGCGCCACCCGGCCGAAGGACCAGCAGGGCGCGAGCACCGGACACAGCGAGCCGGTCTCCCTGGAGAAGCTGGACACCATCGACGGCGACTGGATGTTCTTCGGGACGCTCGCCGACCGGGCCGATGGCGAGAAGGCGTACGGCGAGGCCCAGAAGGTCACCAACTTCAGCAAGTTGAAGGCGGAGAAGAACAAGCACGTCGTGGTCGTCCAGGGCTCCGCGTGGAACAGCGCCGGCGGCCCGCTCTCCGCGCGGGTCGTCCTCGACGACCTCAAGGGGGCGCTCGCCAAGTGATATCCGGTCAGCAAGTGCTATCCGGTCAGGCACACGCCGATATCTCCACCGGTGGTGCGGGAGAACTGAGCGGCCGGTTCGCCCTTGTCACAGGGGCGGGCCGGGGGATCGGCGAGGCGGTGGTCGCCGCGCTCGCCGCGCGCGGCGCCCGCGTCCTGGCCACCGACCTCGACGCCGACACCGTCGAGAAGGTCGCGGCACAGTACGAGGGAGGCCAGGTGGTCGCCCGCCCGCTCGACGTCACCGACGCGGCGGCCGTCGAAGCCCTCGTCGCGGACGCCGAGTCCACCATCGGCCCCCTCTCCGTCGCCGTCAACGTCGCCGGAATCCTGCGCAGTTCACCCGCGATCGACCTCAGCGACGAGGACTGGGCCGCCACCTTCGCGGTCAACACCAACGGCGTCTTCCACGTCTGCCGCTCCGTCGCCCGCCGGATGAGCGCACGCGGCGCGGGCAGCATCGTCACCGTCGCCTCCAACGCGGCCGGCATCCCCCGCGCGGGCATGTCCGCGTACGCCGCGTCGAAGGCCGCCACCGCGATGTTCACCAAATGTCTCGGACTCGAAGTCGCCGAGCGGGGCGTGCGCTGCAACACCGTCTGCCCCGGCTCGACCCTCACCGACATGCAGCGCGGCATGTGGGAGGAGTCGGGCGCCGACATCGAAGCCGCCCGGCGCTCCGTCATCGAGGGCGACCTCGACGCCCACCGCACCGGCATCCCGCTCGGCCGGATCGCGGACCCGGGCGACATCGCCGAGGCGGTGGCTTTCCTCGCCTCCGACCGGGCCCGGCACATCACGCTCCACGACCTGTACGTGGATGGCGGCGCCACGCTTCGGGGGTAGCGGGGTTTGCCTTCTCGTGTGCCGGTTGCGCCTGTTCTTTGGCCGCGGGTGCGTTGTGGCTGGTCGCGCAGTTCCCCGCGCCCCTGGAGATGCGCACTTCGTGCGCCATCTCCTCCGATGAAGGCGAACGGCGAAGCCGCAGCCTTCAGGGGCGCGGGGAACTGCGCGAGAAGCCCCACGCACCCGCGGCCAAAGAACAGGCGCACCCGCCACGGCGAAGTGGCCGCCCCATCCCCCCGCACGACCTCACCCCCCCCACACCCAGGAGGCAACGATGACCACGTCCGTCCACGAACCCGTCACCACCCCACCGGAGGTGACCGGTACGGCGACCGCCCTCCTCGACGACTACCGTCCGGGCTCCGACCGGTTCCTCGCCACCCCGCACCGCACTCTCCTCGGTCACGGCACCACCGCCGAACTCCCGCACGGCGACGGGTCGTTGAGCGAGCGCGTGCGGGCGCTCCTCGACGGGCGCCGCCGTGCGGGGCACGCCGACGCCGTCGTCATGGGCGCCCTGCCGTTCGACCCCGCCGCCGCGCCCGCCCTCGCCGTACCGGAGGGAGTGCGCTGGGCGCCGCCGCTGCGGGAGGACCCGCTGATCGCGCTGCCCGTGCCGCCCGCCCGGGACGCCGCCGACTGGCAGGTGCGGGAGGTGCCCGCCGCCGAGGAGTACGGGGCCGCGGTCGCCGCCGCCGTCGCCCGCATGCGGGCCGGTGAGTTCGACAAGGTCGTCCTCGCCCGCACCCTCGAACTGACCGGGCCGAGCGCCCCCGACCTGCCCGCGATGCTGCGCCGCCTGGCCCGCCGTGACCCGGCCGGCTACACGTTCGCCGTGCCCAGCGGCCCCGGCCGTACGCTGATCGGCGCGAGCCCCGAACTCCTCGTCGCCCGGGACGGATCGCGCCTCACCGCCAATCCGCTGGCCGGCTCCGCGCCCCGCAGCGCCGACCTCGCCGAGGACGTCCGGCGCGCCGCGGCCCTCCTGGAATCGCCGAAGGACCTGCACGAACACGCCGTCGTCGTGGCCGCCGTGCGCGCGGCCCTCGCCCCGTTCTGCACCCGCCTCGACGTCCCCGAGCGCCCCACCCTCGTACGTACGGCCGCGATGTGGCACCTGTCGACCACGGTCACCGGCGAACTCGCCCGGCCCGACACCACCACCGCCCTCGACCTGGCGTCCGCCCTGCACCCGACCCCGGCCGTCTGCGGCAGCCCGACGGACCTGGCCCGCCAAGTCATCGCGGAGTCCGAGCCGTTCGACCGCGGCGCCTACACCGGCATGGTCGGCTGGCAGAACGCGGACGGCGACGGCGAGTGGGTCGTCACCATCCGCTGCGCCGAGGCCGAGGGCGGCCTGCTGCGCCTGTTCGCCGGAGCCGGGGTCGTCGCCGCGTCGTCGCCCGAGGCGGAGACCGCAGAGACCGGCGCCAAGTTCGCCACGTTCCTGAACGCCGTGGGAGCCACCCTGTGACCGCCGCCGCCACGACCCCGGGCGTGTTCGCACCCACCTGGCCCGCCGAGTTCGCCGAGCGTTACCGGGCGGCCGGTTACTGGCGCGGCGAGACCTTCGGGGGTGTGCTGCGCGAACGCGCGGAGACGCACCCCGACCGGATCGCCCTCGTCGACCCGGCGCCGAACCGGCGCACCTGGACGTACCGCCAACTCGACGTGCGCGCCGACCGGTTGGCCGCCGGGTTCGCCGAGCGCGGCATCGGCAAGGGCGACCGCGTCGTCGTCCAGCTCCCGAACATCGGCGAGTTCATCGAGGTCGTCTTCGCGCTGTTCCGCATCGGCGCGCTGCCGGTGTACGCGCTGCCCGCGCACCGCGACACGGAGATCGCGTACTTCTGCTCGTTCGCCGAGGCCGTCGCCTACGTCATCCCGGACCGGCACGCCGGCTTCGACCACCGCGACCTCGCGGCCAGGGTCAAGAAGGACACCCCGAGCCTGGAACACGTCTTCGTGGTGGGCGATCCGGGGGAGCACACCGCACTGGCCGACGTGGACGGCGAACCCCTGGACATGATCGGTCCCGAGCCGCACGAAGTGGCCTTCCTCCAGTTGTCCGGTGGCACCACAGGGCGGCCGAAACTGATCCCGCGCACCCACGACGACTACCTGTACTCGCTGTGGGGCTCGAACGAGATCTGCGGGGTCGACGCCGACACCCGCTTCCTCGTCGTGCTGCCCGCCGCCCACAACTTCCCGATGAGCAGCCCGGGTTGGCTCGGTGTGCTCTACGCGGGCGGCACCGTGGTCATGTCGCCGGGCACCGATCCCGACACGGCGTTCCCGATCGTCGCCGGGGAACGCGTCACGATGACCGGGCTCGTCCCGCCGCTCGCCCTCGTATGGACGCAGGCCGGACCCGACACCCGGTACGACCTGAGCACCCTGGAGCTGATCCTGGTCGGTGGCGCCAAGTACAGCGAGGCGGCCGCCCGGCGGCTCGAACCCGCGCTCGGCTGCAAACTGACGCAGGTCTTCGGCATGGCCGAGGGCCTCGTCAACTACACGCGTCTGGACGACGATCCGGAGACCGTCGTCACCACGCAGGGCCTGCCGATCTCCCCGCACGACGAGATCCGTGTCGTCGACGACGCCGACAAGGAGGTCGCCGAGGGCGCCTTCGGGCACCTGCTGACCCGCGGCCCGTACACCATCCGCGGCTACTGGAAGGCGCCCGAGCACAACGCCCGCGCCTTCACCGAGGACGGCTTCTACCGCACCGGCGACATCGTGCGCCGCACCCCGAGCGGCCACCTCGTCGTCGAGGGCCGGGCCAAGGACCAGATCAACCGCGGCGGCGAGAAGATCGCCCCGGAGGAGATCGAGAACATCATCCTCGCCCACCCCGCCGTCCATGACGTCTCCCTCGTCGCGGTTCCCGACGAGTACCTCGGGGAGCGTTCGCTGGCGTACGTCGTCCTGCGCGCGGACGCCGAACCCCTGAAGCCCGTCGCCGTGAAACGGTTCGTGCGGGAGCGTGGCGTGGCCGCGTACAAGGTGCCCGATCTCGTCCAGTTCGTCGATGTCTTCCCGCAGACCGGCATCGGCAAGGTCAGCAAGAAGCAGCAGCGGTCCGCCGCCGAGCAGCACTGAGAGGTTTCCCCCACCATGGCACTGCCCGCCATCGCCGCCTACCCCCTGCCGCGCCCCGGCGAACTGCCGGCGAACCGCGTCGCCTGGACCGTGGACCCCGCGCGCGCCGTGCTGCTCGTCCACGACCTGCAGCACCACTTCCTCGCCAAGTACCCGCAGAACGCAGCGCCGTTGACCGGCCTGCTCGACAACACGGCCCGACTCCTCGACACGAGCCGCGGCCTCGGCATCCCCGTCTACTACTCGGCGCAGCGCGGCGGCCAGACCCCCGAGGAGCGCGGACTCCAGCTCGACTTCTGGGGGCCCGGCGCCGCCGACGACCCCGAGGCCCTCGCCATGCCCGCGGCCGTCGCCCCCGAGGACGGGGACACGGTCCTCACCAAATGGAAGTACAGCGCGTTCGTCCGCACCGAACTCGAAGCGCTGATGCGGGGGTCGGGCCGCGACCAACTGGTCATCGTCGGCGTCTACGCCCACATCGGCGTGCTCATCAGCGCCGCCGACGCGTGGATGCGGGACATCCAGGCCTTCGTCGTCGCCGACGCCGTCGCCGACTTCACCCGCGACGACCACGACATGGCCCTGCGCTGGGCCGCGGGCCGCTGCGCGGTCGTCACCACCACCGACGCGCTCATCGAGGAGGTACGGGCCGCATGAGTCTCACCGGTCTCACCGTGGAACAGATCCGCGCCGACGTCGCCGACTGCCTCGGCGAGGACCCCGCCGACATCCCCGTCGACGAGAACCTCGTCGACCACGGCCTCGACTCCGTCCGCATCATGACCCTCCTGGAACGCTGGCGCCGCGACCACGCGGTCGACGCCTCCTTCGTCGACCTCGCCGAGAAGCCCGCCGTCGACGCCTGGGCCACTCTCCTCGGGGTGGCCGCCTCATGACCGTCGTCACCAGCGAGGACACTGCCACGCGCGACTGCGTCCTGCCGCTCACCGCCGCCCAGTCGGGCATGTGGTTCGCGCAGGCACTCGACCCGCTCAGCCCCGCGCAGAACACCGCCGAGTACCTGGAGATCGACGGGGAGCTCGACCCGGACGTGTTCGCCGCCGCGCTGCGCCACATCGTCACCGAGGCCGACACCCTGCGCGTCCGCGTCGAGGACACCCCCGACGGGCCGCGCCAACGGGTGTGCGCCACCGCCGAGTTGCCGCTCACCGTGCGCCGGGGCCTGAGCACGGACGAGGCCGTCGCCTGGATGCGCGAGGACCTCGCCCGGCCCTGCGACCTCGCCGACGGGCCGCTGTTCGCGCACGCCCTCTTCCGGGTGGGGGAGCGGCGCTGGCTCTGGTACCAGCGCGTCCACCACCTCGTCATCGACGGCTTCGGCCACTCCCTCCTCGTCCGCCGCACCGCCGAGGTCTACACGGCGCTGGTCAGCGGCGCGGACCCCGGCCCCCGCCCCTTCGCGACCCTCGCCGACCTGCTCGCGCTCGACGCCGAGTACCGGGCGTCGGACGCCTTCGAGGCCGACCGCGCGCACTGGGGCGCCGCGTTCGCGGACCGCCCGGAGTCGCCGCGCCTCGCCGGCCGTGGCGCGCTCCCGTCGCACACGTTCCGCCGCCGTACGGCACAGCTGCCGCCGGAGACGACGGAGCGGCTGCGCGAACTCGCCGCGGCCACCCGCGCCACCTGGCCCGACGTGCTCATCGCCGCGCAGGCCCTGTACACCGCACGCGCCACCGGCCGCGCCGACGTCGTCCTCGGCCTTCCGATGATGGGCCGCATGGGCTCGGTCGCGCTGCGCGTCCCCGGCATGGTCATGAACGTGCTGCCGCTGCGCCTCACCGTCGCACCGGACGCGACCTTCGCCCAGCTAATACGCCAAGTGGTGCTGGGCGTACGGGAGGTGAGACGCCATCAGCGGTACCGCTACGAGGACATCCGCCGCGACCTCGGTCTCCTCGGCGAGCAGCGCGGCCTCGTCGGGCCCCTCGTGAACGTCATGCCGTTCGACTACGCCGCCGACTTCGCGGGCGCTTTCGCGCGGGCCCACAACCTCTCCGCGGGCCCGGTCGACGACCTCACCGTCAACATCTACGACCGCGCCGACGGCCGGGGCCTGCGCATCGACCACGACGGCAACCCCGCGCTGTACGAGGACGCCGAACTCGCCGCGCACCAGACGCGCTTCGTCCATCTCCTGCACCGCCTCGCGGAGACCGACCCCGACGCCCCGCTCGACGCCCACTCCATCGCGACCCCCGCCGAACTCTCGTTGGTCCTGGACGAGTTCAACCGCACGGAACGCGCACTGCCGCCGACCACCCTCATCGGCCCCATCGTCGCGCAGGCCGCCCGCACTCCGGACGCGGTGGCCCTCGTATACGGCGACACCTCACTGACGTACGCCGAACTCGACGGCCGCGCCAACCGGTTGGCCCGCCACCTGCAGAGCCTCGGCGCCCGCCCGGGTCAAATCGTGGCCGTCTCCGTACCGCGCTCCGTCGAGCTGATCGTGGCCCTGCTCGCTGTGCTGAAGGCGGGCGCCGCGTATCTGCCGCTCGACCCGGACTATCCCGAGCAGCGTCTCACCTACATGCTCCAGGACGCCCGGCCCGTGTGCGCCGTCACCGACCGCGCGGGCCGCCTGCCCGCCGGGGCGGGCGCGCCGCTCGTGGTCCTGGACGGGCTCGACGTCTCCTCGTACGCCACGGTCGACCCGGGCCGGGCCCTCACGCCCGCGCATCCCGCGTACGTCATCTACACCTCCGGTTCGACCGGCCGCCCCAAGGGCGTCGTCGTGGCGCACTCGGCGATCGACAACCGGCTGCGCTGGATGCAGCACGCCTATCCGATCGGTCCTGACGACCGCGTGCTGCAGAAGACGCCGTCGTCGTTCGACGTGTCCGTGTGGGAGTTCTTCTGGCCGCTGCGCCAGGGCGCGACCCTGGTGGTGGCCGAGCCCGGCGGCCACAAGGATCCGGCCTACCTGTCAAGGATCATCGCCGAACAGTCCATCACCACCTGCCACTTCGTACCGTCGATGCTCCAGGTGTTCCTGGCCGAGGCCGACGCCGCGCAGTACTTCGCGTGCGGCGGGGCGCTGCGCCGCGTGTTCTGCAGCGGGGAGGCGTTGCCGCGCGAGACGGCGACCGCGTTCGCCCGGGCGCTGCCCGGCGTCGAGCTGCACAACCTGTACGGGCCGACGGAGGCCGCCGTAGACGTCACCTACCACGCGTGCGAACCGGAGGGCACAGGCCCCGTGCCCATCGGCCGGCCCGTCTGGAACACCCGCCTCTACGTCCTCGACCCGGCCGGACAGCCGTGCCCACCGGGCGTCGTGGGCGAACTCCATCTGGCGGGCCGCCAGTTGGCCGACTGCTACCTCAACCGCGACGAGCTGACCGCCGAGCGCTTCGTCACCGACCCGTTCGGCGGGCCCGGCAGCCGGATGTACCGCACCGGAGACCTGGCACGCTGGACCGACCGCGGCGAGGTCGAGTACCTCGGCCGCACCGACCACCAGGTGAAGCTGCGCGGCCAGCGCATCGAACTCGGCGAGATCGAGGCCCGGTTGACGGAACGGGACGGAGTCGACGGCGCCTGCGCGCTGGTCCGCGACGACCGCCTGATCGGCTACGTGACCGGTGACGCGGACCCCGCCGCGATCCGCGCCGCCCTGGCCCGCGAACTCCCCGAACACATGGTCCCCTCGGCGATCGTGCCCCTGCCCGCGTTCCCGTTGACCCCCAACGGCAAGCTGGATCGCGGCGCACTCCCCGCCCCGGTCTTCGCGGGCAGCGGCACCGCCGGGCGCCCGTCCGGCACCCGCGAGGAGACACTGACCCGCCTCTTCGTCGACGTCCTCGGCGTCACCCGAGCCGGCCCGGACGACGCCTTCTTCGACCTGGGCGGCACCTCGCTCCTCGCGGTACGCCTGGTCGCCCGGATCCGCGAGGAACTCGGCGCGGAGCTGACCATCGGCTCCCTCTTCGAAGCCCCCACCCCGGCCGCGCTCGCCACCCGCATCGGCTCCGCGGCCCCCGTCTCGGGCGACGCCCTGGACGTACTCCTGCCGCTGCGCCCAGGGGGCGAGCGCCCGCCCCTGTTCGCGATCCACCCGGCGGGCGGCATCTCCTGGTGCTACGCGGGACTCACCGCCCGCCTGGACCGGGATCAGCCGGTCCACGGCATCCAGGCCCGCGGCCTGACGGCGGACGGGCCGCTCCCGGCCACGCTGTGGGAGCAGGCCGCCGACTACGTGACCCGCATCCGCGCGATCCGGCCGCACGGCCCGTACCGGCTGCTCGGCTGGTCCGTCGGCGGCATCCTCGCGCACACCGTCGCCGTCCTGCTCCAGGAAGCGGGGGAGCGGGTCGACTTCCTCGCGCTCCTGGACGCCTTCCCCGCGGAACAGTGGCGCGAGCGCCCGGCACCGGAGGAGGGCGACGCGCTCACCGCGGTCCTGCGCATGGCGGGCTTCGAACGCGGCACCGAACGCACCCGTGACGACGTCCTCGCCACCCTCCGCAAGGCGGGCAGCCCTCTGGCGGGCCTCACCGACGCCACGCTCTCCCGCATCGTCGACATCGTTCCCAACCACGCCCGCCTGATGCGCGCCCACACCCACCGCCGCTACGAAGGCGACGTCCTGTTCTTCACCGCGGCGGCGCCCCGCCCGGAGAGCTGGCTGACCCGCGAGGCGTGGCGCCCGCACGTGAGCGGCGACGTGACGAACCATGATCTGCCCTGTACGCACCCGGAGTTGCTGCGCGACGACCACGTGGAGGTGATCGCGAAGGCGCTGTCCGTGCGCCTCGGCGAGCTCAGCGACTGAGGACCCGCGGTGCGGGCTCGTAACCTGGGCCGGATGACCGATCCGAGCCGAGTCGCAGACCAGACCCACCCGTCCGATCAGGACCGTGAGCGGCTGCGCCGTACCTTCACCGAGGACGCCGAACTCTACGACCGCATGCGGCCGGGCTATCCGCCGCGCATGTACGACGACCTGGCGGACCTCGCCGGGTCGGGGCCCGGCTGCCGGGTCCTCGAAGTGGGCGCGGGCACGGGCAAGGCGACCGTCCAACTGGCCGCGCGCGGCTGCCGGATCGTCGCGGTGGAGCTCGGCCACGCGATGGCGACGGTGGCCCGGCGCCGGCTCGCGGACCACCCGGGCGCGGAGGTCGTCGTGGCCGAGTTCGAGACCTGGCCGCTGCCGCCGCACCCGTTCGACCTGGTGCTCGCGGCGACGTCCTGGCACTGGATCGCCCCGGAGATCCGTGTCGCCAAGGCCGTCGCCGCGCTCCGTCCGGGCGGCAGCATCGCGACGGTGTCGACCCACCACATCAAGGGCGGCACGGAAGCGTTCTTCGCCGCGTCCCAGCGCTGCTACGAGCACTTCGACCCGACGACGCCGCCCGGCATCACCTTGCAGCCGGCTTCCCATGTCCCCAAGGACGAGGCCGAGTTGACCGCTTCCGGCCGCTTCGAACCCGCCGTCTTCCGTCGCTACGAATGGGACGCGACGTACACCACGCGGCAGTACCTCGACCTGCTGTCCACCTACTCGGGCCACCGCGACCTCGACCCCGCGGCCCGCGCCGGCCTGTACGACTCCCTCGCAGGACTCGTCGACGGACGGCACGGCGGCCGGATCACCAAGCGCTACATGACGGAACTCCGGCTGGCCCGCCTCGCTCACTGATGCACCGGTCGCGCGCGCCTAAGCTCGCCCCGCACCCAACCGAAAGAGAGTTGACGACGTCATGAGCGACCAGCTGACCGTGAGTGTCCTGGGCACCGGAATCATGGGCGCGGCGATGGCCCGCAACATCGCGCGGGCCGGACACACCGTCCGCGCCTGGAACCGCAGTCGCAGCAAGGCCGAGCCGCTGGCCGCCGACGGCGTGCGCGTCGTCGATACCCCGGCCGAGGCCGTGGCGGACGCCGACATCATCCTGACGATGCTCTACGACGGGCCCGCCGCCCTGGACGTCATGCGGCAGGCCGCCGACGGCTTGCGGCCCGGCGCCGCCTGGCTGCAGTCGACCACCGCGGGCCTGGACGGGCTGAGGGATCTGGCCGACTTCGCGGGCGCCCACGACCTGGTCCTGTTCGACGCGCCGGTCCTCGGCACCCGCCAGCCCGCCGAGGCCGGTGAGCTGCTGGTACTCGCCGCGGGCCCGAGCGCGCACCGCGACGCCGTGACGCCGGTCCTGGACGCCGTCGCCGCGCGCATCGTGTGGACCGGAGAGGACGGCGCGGCCGGCTCCGCCACCCGGCTGAAACTGGTGGCCAACAGCTGGGTGCTGGCCACCACCAACGCGGCCGGCGAGGTGCTCGCCCTGTCCAAGGCGCTCGGCGTGGACCCGCAGAACTTCTTCGACGCCATCGCGGGCGGCGGCCTCGACCTGCCCTACCTGCGGCTCAAGGCGGGCCTCGTCCTGGAGGACCGGCTCACCCCGGCCCAGTTCTCGGTGGCCACGGCAGCGAAGGACGCCCGCCTCATCGTCGCGGCCGGCCGCGAACACGGTGTCCGCCTGGACGTCGCCGAGGCAAGTGCGGCCCGCCTCACCCGAGCCGCCGAACAGGGCCACGGCGGCGAGGACATGGCCGCCGCGTATTTCGCGTCGTTCGAGGAGGACACGGGCGGCTCCGGGCGGTGACGCGGAGGGCTCAGCCCAGGCGCGGGATCTCGATAGCCGGGCACCGGTCCATCACCATGTCCAGACCCGCCGCGCGGGTGCGCTCGTACGCGGCTTCGTCGACGACGCCGAGCTGGAACCAGACGGCCTTGGCGCCGATGGTGGCGGCTTCGTCGGCGACGGGGCCCGCGAGGTCGCTGTTGACGAAGACGTCGACGACGTCGACCGGGAAGGGGATGGCGTCGAGCGAGGGATAGCCTTGCTCCCCGTGGACCGTCTCGGCCTTCGGGTGTACGGGGACGACCCGCTTGCCGAAGCGTTGCAGGACCTCGGCGACTCCGTACGCGGCCCGTGCCCGGTTCGACGAGAGGCCGACGACGGCCCAGGTGTCGCCGGACTCCGTGAGGATCTTCCGGATGGTGCCCTGATCGGCGTACATGCTGACTCCCTGCCGGCGCGGAACTCCCTGTCCTGCGGTCAACCCGTGGGGTCTGCCGTGGATTCCTGACCGTCTTTTGCCGGATGCCGTCTGTGCAAACCGTTGACGCAAGAAGGGTTCGATTCTACGGTCCCGTCCGAAGTCGCGACCGTCGTTCGATATGTCGGACAATCTTGGACTGTCGTGCTCGCCCGTAGAGCCGTCTGCCCCCGTAGAGCCAAGGAGCCCCGCGTGAGCCGTACCTCCGGACGTATCTCCCGCCGCACCAGAACCGCGCTGCTGGCCGTACCCGCCGCCCTGGTCCTCGCTCTGGTCCCGTCCGCCGCGTCCGCGTACCCGAACCCCGGGTACGTCACCGGCGACACCGTCGTGCACGACCCGACCATGATCCGCACGTCGGCCGGGCAGTATCTGCTCTACGCGACCGGCGGCGGGCTCGGGTTCCGTTCGTCCACGGACCGGACCGCGTTCAAGGCCGGCAGCGACGCCTTCACGAGCAAACCCTCGTGGTGGTCGTCCTACGCGTCCGAGGCGTGGGCGCCCGACATCTCGTACCACGGCGGCAAGTACCTGATGTACTACGCCGTTTCGACGTTCGGCTCCAACAGGTCCGCGATCGGCGTTGCCGGTTCGAGCACCGGGCTGCCCGGCTCGTGGACGGACTACGGCGTCGTCTACACCTCCACCACGTCGAGCGACTACAACGCCATCGACCCGAACCTCTTCGTCGACAGCGACGGCAAGTGGTGGCTGTCGTTCGGGAGTTGGTGGACGGGCATCAAGATGATCCGGATCGACCCGTCCACCGGCAAGCAGTACGCGGGCGACACCGCCCGCCGCTCGCTCGCCTCCCGCCCGACCGGGACCAAGGCCGTCGAGGCGCCGTACATCGTCAAACACGGCAGTTACTACTACCTGTTCGCCTCGTACGACGTGTGCTGCTCCGGCACCTCCTCCACGTACAAGGTGAAGGTGGGACGCGCGAGCAGTGTCACCGGGCCGTACTACGACAAGAGCGGCGTCGCTCTGACGAACAACGGTGGCACCCCGGTCCTGGAGTCGCACGGCAGCGTCATCGGCCCTGGCGGGCAGTCCATCATGAACGACTCGGACGGCGACCTGATCGTCTATCACTACTACGACGGCAACGACAACGGCACGCCGAAGCTCGGCGTCAACCTCCTTGACTGGAGCAGTGGTTGGCCCGTCGCGTACTGACGTTCAAAGGAAGGCGCTCAGCCGACGTGCACGCGCGGCCGCCGCTGCGGGTCGCGTTCCGCGCGGCGCAGCACCTCACGCGTGACCGGGGCCACCTCGCCGTCACCGAAGACGAGGAAGCGCAGCAGATGGCTGACGGGGTGGCCCTCGGTCCAGTTGAAGTACGCGTGCGGGACCTCGCCCGTGCGGTCGCGCAGGTTCATCAGGACCGCGGCGACGGTGTTCGGGACGCCGGGGCCGTGCACCCGTAGGCGGCGCACCCCGTGCTTCTCGTCACCGTGCACGGTCAGGTCCTCGGTGAAGTCCGACGAGTCCTGGATGAAGACCTCCAGGAAGATCACCGGCCGGCCCTCGGGGATGTGCGTGTCCTCGCGCTGGCAGTGCTCCTTGTCGCGGTACTCGGCGGTGGTGTGCTCCTGCGGTTCGTTCGCGATGATCCGCAGCGGGCCCCGCGCCGCCGCCTCGTCGACGATCCGCTGGGCCGCCTCGTCGAACGTGACCGCGCCCGCGCGCAGTTCGAAGGCGCGGTGCACCCGGGAGGCGAAGGAGGAGACCAGGATCGCCACGATGAAGATCGCGGCGATCTTGATGCCGTCGGGGCGTTCCACGACGTTCGTGACGAGCGTGTAGGCGAAGACCGCGGTGATCGCGCCGAAGCCGAGCGCGGCCCGGCGGCGACCGCGCCGGTGCACGGCGACGGTCGAGGCGAACGACGCCGACAGCATCAGCACCAGGACGCCGGTGGCGTAGGCGCCGGACTGGTCGTCGACGTTCGCGTCGAACCACAGGGTGATGGCGACCGCCGTCCCCATGAACGTCAGGACCAGGGGACGCACGGCCCGCGTCCACTCCGGGGCCATGCCGTAGCGCGGCAGATAGCGGGGGACCAGGTTGAGCAGACCCGCCATGGCGGACGCGCCCGCGAACCACAGGATGCAGATCGTCGAGACGTCGTAGACGGTGCCGAAGCCCTCGCCCAGATACGTGTGCGCGAGATAGGCGAGCGCCCGCCCGTTCGCCGGACCGCCCGCCTCGAACTTGTCCTGCGGGATCAGGATCGTCGTGGCCAGACTCGAAAGCAGCAGGAAACCGCTCATGATCAGCGCGGCCGTGGTGAGCAGTTTGCGGGTGTCACGGATGCGCGCGGTCGGCTTCTCGTACGTGTCGTCGGCGCCGCCGCGCACCTGTGGCATCACCGCCACGCCGGTCTCGAAGCCGGACATGCCGAGCGCCAGTTTCGGGAAGACGAGCAGGGCGACGCCGACCATCACGAACGGCGAGGAGTGCTCGGCCGTCATGGCGTCCCACCAGTTGCCGATCTTGACCGGCTGGGTCATGACGTGGACCGCGGCGGTGACGAGGACGACGATGTTCAGGGCGAGGTACGCGGCGACGAGCACCACCGCGACCCGGATCGCCTCCTGGAACCCCTTCAGGAAGACCGCGCCGAGCGCCGCGAGCAGTACCAGCGTGATCCAGGTGTTGGCGCCGTGCAGCGCCGCGGGCGCGAACGGGTTCTCCACGACGTGGGCCGCCGCGTCCGCCGCCGAGAGCGTCATGGTGATCATGAAGTCGGTGGCGGCGAACCCCAACAGCACGAGCACGAACAGCTTCCCCGCCCACCAGGGGAGGAGGCGCTCCAGCATGGCGATCGACCCCTCGCCGTGCGGTGACTCCTTGGCGACCCTGCGGTACACCGGCAGGGCGCCCAGCAGGGTGAGCGCGATCAGTACCAGCGTCGCCAGCGGCGACAGCAGACCGGCGGCCAGAGCCGCGATGCCGGGCTGGTAGCCGAGCGTGGAGAAGTAGTCCACACCGGTCAGACACATCACCCGCCACCACGTGTGGCCCTGGTGCTCCGGCGGAACATGCCCGTGCGGCCCCTGATGCTGGGCCGTCCGCTCGGACAGACCCTCCAGCAGCCAGCTGCGCCAACGGTGCGCGGGTGCGGGCGTGACGGCTGGGCTCTCGGCCGGGGTGCCGGTCATGTGGGGATGCTTCCTGTCGGACGGCTCGGGCTCTCTGTGACGACGTGCGAGTATCCACCACATCCTCGCCCGCACCTCGGGCGGGGGCGAGCCCGGCGGCGCCTGCGCATACGCTGGTCCGATGCAGGACGAGTACCGCACCGTGCCCCATGAAGGCGTGCACGAGACAGAGATCAACCGGTCCCGGTTCCTGTGCGCGCTCGCGCCCGCCGCTACGGAGGAGGAGGCGCAGGCCTTCATCGCCCGCATCCGTAAGGAACACCCCACAGCCGGCCACAACTGCTACGCGTACGTCATCGGCGCCGACGCCTCCGTACAGAAGGCGAGCGACGACGGCGAGCCGGGCGGCACCGCGGGGGTGCCGATGCTCCAGATGCTCACGCGGCGCGAGATGCGCTACGTCGTCGCGGTCGTCACGCGGTACTTCGGAGGCGTGAAACTGGGCGCAGGCGGACTGATCCGGGCGTACGGGGGTGCGGTCGGCGAGGCACTCGACACCCTGGGCACCGTGACGCGCCGCCGGTTCCGGCTGGCCACGGTGACCGTCGAGCACGCGCGGGCCGGGAAGATGGAGAACGATCTGCGGGCCACCGGCAAAGATGTCCGGGATGTCCGCTACGGCGAAGCGGTCGTCATCGAGATCGGGCTTCCGGAGGGGGACGTGGAGCGGTTCCGGGGGTGGCTGGCGGATGTGAGCGCAGGGACCGCCGGGTTCGAACTCGGCGGCGAGGCCTACGGCTGAGTCGGTGTCAGGGGTCAGCCCGCGCCGGGCGGCTCCGCGCGCAGGCGGGGCGCGGCGCGGGCGTGGTGGCTGGTCCGGGCGTGGTGGCTGGTCCGGGCGTTCCGGCCGTGATGTCCGACCCACCGGTTAGCCTCGTGTGTCATGAGACTGCTGCACACGTCCGACTGGCATCTGGGCCGCGCGTTCCACCGCGTGAGCATGCTCGATGCCCAGGCCGCGTTCATCGGCCACCTCGTCGCCACCGTGCGCGAGCGTGACGTGGACGCGGTGCTCGTGTCGGGCGACGTGTACGACCGGGCGGTCCCGCCGCTCTCCGCGGTCGAGCTGTACGACGACGCGCTGCACCGGCTCGCCGAGCTGGGTGTGCCCACGGTGATGATCTCCGGGAACCACGACTCGGCCCGCCGCCTCGGTGTCGGCGCGGGACTGATCGGCCGCGCCGGCATCCATCTGCGGACGGAGGCGAGCCGCTGCGGAGACCCCGTCGTCCTGCCGGACACCCACGGCGACGTCGCCTTCTACGGGCTGCCGTATCTCGAACCTGCCCTGGTCAAGGACGAGTTCGGGGTCGCGAAGGCCGGTCACGAGCAGGTGCTCGCCGCCGCCATGGAGCGGGTCCGCGCCGATCTGGCGGGGCGCGCCCTCGGCACCCGGTCCGTGGTCCTCGCGCACGCCTTCGTGACCGGCGGCGCGCCCAGCGACAGCGAACGCGACATCACGGTGGGCGGCGTCGCCGCCGTCCCCTCCGGTGTCTTCGACGGCGTCGACTACGTGGCGCTCGGGCATCTGCACGGCAGCCAGGTCATCTCCGAGCGCGTCCGCTACTCCGGCTCGCCGCTGCCGTACTCCTTCTCCGAGGCCGACCACCGCAAGAGCATGTGGCTCATCGACCTCGACGGTGACGGTGCCGTCGCCGCCGAGCGGATCGACTGCCCCGTGCCCCGGCCGCTCGCCCGGATCCGCGGCGACCTCGACGACCTCCTCGCCGACCCGGACCTCACCGTCCACGAGGAGTCCTGGGTCGAGGCCACGCTCACCGACGAGATCCGGCCCGACGACCCCATGGCCAAGCTCGTCGACCGCTTCCCGCACACCCTCAGCCTGCTCTTCGAACCGCGCCGCACCGACACCCGGCCCGACGCCACGTACGCCGAGCGCCTCAAGGGGCGTGACGACCACGAGATCGCGGAGGACTTCGTGACCCATGTCCGGGGCGCGGAGCCCGACGAGGGCGAGCGGGCGCTGCTGCGGGCCGCGTTCGACACGGTGCGTACCGACGACGTGGTGCGCGAGGTCGCCCGGTGAGACTGCACACCCTTCGCGTCACCGCGTTCGGCCCCTTCGGCGGGACGCAGGAGATCGACTTCGACGCGCTGTCGTCCGCGGGCCTCTTCCTGCTGCACGGCCCGACCGGCGCCGGCAAGACCTCCGTCCTCGACGCGGTCTGCTTCGCCCTGTACGGATCCGTGCCCGGCGCCCGGCAGATCGGCGGCGGCCAAGGACAGAACCTGCGCAGCGACCACGCCGGACCGGGCGTACGTACGGAGGTCGCCCTCGACCTGACCGTCGCGGGCCGCCGCCTGGGGCTCACCAGGCAGCCGCCCTTCGCCCGCCCCAAGAAGCGTGGCACGGGTTTCACGACGGAGAAGGCGCAGAGCTGGCTGCGTGAGTACGACGCCGTGGTGGGGGAGTGGAAGGACCTCAGCCGCTCCCACCAGGAGATCGGCGAGGAGATCACGCAGCTGCTCGGCATGAGCAAGGACCAGTTCTGTCAGGTGGTGCTGTTGCCGCAGGGCGACTTCGCCCGCTTCCTGCGCGCCGACGCCGAGGCCCGCGGCAAGCTCCTCGGCCGCCTCTTCGACACGCACCGGTTCGCCGCCGTCGAGCAGCGACTCGCCGACGACCGGCGCGGCGCCGAGAAGCAAGTGACCGCCGGGGACGCCGAGTTGCTCGCCGACGCGCACCGCATGCAGCAGGCCGCGGGCGGCATCGTGGAGCTGCCCCCGGTCGACGCGGCCCCCGGCGACCCCGGTCTCGCGGACGCCGTACTGGCCTGGGCCGCGACCGCCCGCTCCACCGCCCGCGAACACTTCACGCACACCCATCTCGCCCTCGCCGCCGCCGAGTCGGCCCGCGTGGCGGCGCAGCACGCGCTGGCCGACGCCACCGAGACGGAGCGCCTGCAGCGCCGCTTCGCGGAGGCGCGGGCGCGGTCGGCCGCCCTGGCGGACCGCACCGAGGAGCACCGGGCCGTCGAGGAGCGCATGGACCGGGCCCGCAAGGCGGAGACGGTCGCGCCCGCGCTCTCTCTGCGCGAGGCGGCGGAGGAGGAGCACGGATCCGCACTGCGGGAGGAGGAGCGGGCGCGCGGCGAGCTACGGGCCTGGTCGCCGACCGGGCAGGGTGCTGGCGGGGGCGGTGTGGGGCGGTCTGGTGACGGCTTCGCGCCGGGGCGGTCTGGTGACGGCTTCGCGCTGGAGGGGTCTGGTGACGCCTTCGCCCCGGAGCGGTCCGGTGACGCCTTCGCCCCGGAGCGGTCCGGTGACGCCCTCGCGCTGGAGGGGTCCGGTGACGCCCTCGCGCCGGAGCGGTCCGGTGACGCCCTCGCGCCGGAGCGGTCCGGTGACGCCCTCGCGCCGGAGCAGCCCGGCGGCGCCCTCGTCCCGGAGCCGCTCGCCGACGCGGGGCCCGCCGCCCTCGCCGCGGCCGCACGGCGTGTCGCCCAGGAGCTCGGTGGCCTCGACGCGGCGCGCCGCGCCGAGCGCAGACTCGACGCGCTCGCGCGCGCGCGCGCAGGACTCGACCGCGAGGAGCGCGCCGACGCCGAACTCCTCGACGAGGCAGGAGCCTGGCTCGGCGCATGGGACACCCGCCGCTCCGCGCTCCAGTCCGGCGTCGACGACGCACAAGAGGCGGCCACCCGCGCCGAACACCTCGCCGGACAGCTGGACCCCGCGCGCCGCCAGGCCCGCGCCGCGGTCGAGCGGGACCGGCTCGCCACGCACGCCGAAGGCGCCCAGGACGCGGTGCTGCGGGCCCGCGAGGACGCGGCCGCCGCACACGAGAACTGGCTCGGTCTGAAGGAGCAGCGGCTGCGCGACGTCGCCGCCGAACTCGCCGAGAGCCTCGTCGACGGCGCACCCTGCACCGTGTGCGGAGCGACCGAACACCCCGCGCCCATCGCCAAATCCGCGAGCCACGTCGACCGGGCCGCCGAGGAGAGCGCCCTCGACGCGTACCGCAGAGCCGACGTGCGCCGTGCCGACACCGAGCGCGCCCTGGGCGCCCTCCGGGAAGAACTGGCCGCTGCCAAAGCCGCCGCCGGAGACCAGCCGGCCTCGCAACTCGCCGAGACCGTCCGCGAACTGGAGACGCGACACGCCGACGCCCGCGCCGTCGCGACCGGGCTGCACGCGGCCCGCGAGACCCTCGCCCGCGCCGAGAGCGAGCACGACCGACGGCTCACGGACCGACAGGACGCCGCCACCCGAACCGCCGCCCGCTCATCCCTGCGCGAGGCGCTGGCACGTGAACAGGCGGGACTGGAAAGTGAGTTGGCGCAGGCGCGTGGCAGCGCTGAGAGCGTCGAGGAGCGCGCGGCCCAGCTGGAGGCTTACGCGCACCTGCTCGCCGGGGCCGCCGAGGCGGCCCGCGCCGTCGAGGACACCGCGACCCGGCTCAAGGCCGCGGACGCGCGACTCGCCGACGCCGCGTTCCGCGCCGGGTTCGACACGCCGCGGGCCGCGGCCGCCGGCCTCCTCGACGACGCCCGGTACCGGGAGCTCCAACACCGCCTGGACGCCTGGCAGTCGGAGCAGGCCGCGGTGCGCGCGATGCTCGCGGAGGAGGACGCCGCCAGGGCCTCGCGCAGGCCCGAGGCCGATGTCGGCGCCGCCCGCGCCGCGGCCGACGCCGCCGACGCGCGCGTCCAGGCTGCCGCTTCCGCACGGGACGCGGCAGCCCGCCGCTGCGACGAACTCGACCGGCTGTCCCGGCGCGCCGCCACCGAGGCCCGCCGCCTCGGCCCGCTGCGCGCGACCTACAACCGGATCGCCCGGCTCGCCTCCCTCGCGGCCGGCACCTCCGCCGACAACGAGCGCAAGATGCGCCTGGAGTCCTACGTTCTGGCCGCCCGCCTCGAGCAGGTGGCGGCCGCGGCGACCGCACGGTTGCGCCGGATGTCGTCCGGTCGGTACACCCTGGTCCACTCCGACTCCCTTGCCGGGCGCGGCCGTTCGGGCCTCGGGCTGCACGTCGTCGACGCCTGGACGGGGCGCGAGCGCGACACGGCGACCCTCTCCGGCGGCGAGACGTTCTTCGCCTCCCTCGCCCTCGCGCTCGGCCTCGCCGACGTGGTCACGGACGAGGCCGGCGGTGTCCGTCTCGACACCCTCTTCATCGACGAGGGCTTCGGCAGCCTCGACGACCAGACCCTCGACGAGGTCCTCGACGTCCTCGACTCCCTGCGTGAGCGGGACCGCAGCGTCGGCATCGTCAGCCACGTCGGCGATCTGCGCCGCCGGGTGCACGCGCAGCTGGAGATCGTGAAGGGGCGGGCCGGGTCGGTGGTGCGCCAGCGCGGGGCCGGTGGCTGACACAGGGAGCCCGGATCTGTGGACCCGCGAAACTCCCGCCGTGGACCCCGAATGGGCCCGCATCCGAGAGCCGGCGCGCCGGGCGCTCGTGGCCGAGAGGGGGCAAGCCTCCGCCTGACCTCGCCTCTCCTCTCCGCCTCCGGGGCGGCCCGCTCACCTACCGGTGGTCCATCGACCTCGGTGAGCGGACGGCTGTCAGGGAACGTCTACCCGGCCCGTGGGTTTCAGCCCCTTGTATGCCTGCTGAACGCGGGCGACCTGGAGCTTGGCGGCCATCTCGGCTCGCTCGCCCGTGACCGCCTTCGGGGCCCCCGTCACGTAGGTCCACACCACGGTGTTCCCCACCCGCACCCTGCTGTGGATGTACGCGGTCTTGTGGGCGCCGTTCAGCACTTGGCTGGACGCGCTGCTCGCGTCGCCGAGCGATGGCATCTTTGTGCCTGCGGGCAGCGGGTCGTAGACCGGCAACGCGTCGTACAGGCGGCGCGCACTGCTCACCTTGTGGAACGAGTAGACGTTGAAGCTGAAGCGGACCCACTTGGTGGTCATCTGCGGCCCACGCACAAAGTTCGCGGTACCGCTGGCGGTTGTGTCGCTGCACGTGTTGTCCTCAATGAGGATCTTGCAGGTGTAGATGCTCGTGTCCACAATCCGGTTGGCCTGCGTCCAGCCCGGTAGCGATGCCTTGTCCGCCAGAGCAGCCTTCACGTCGCGGGCCTTCAGCATGGACACCGGCTTGGCCGCCGGCTTGTCCTGTGCGTCCTGGCCGGACCCGCACCCGGCGAGCAGCACCCCCGCTGCTGCTACCGCCGTCGCGACACGACCTGCCGCGTGTCTTCGTGTACTCCACACCATGCATCCCACCCCTTTGGTCGACGGCGCCTGATCATACGTAGATGCACGGGCCACGCGCCCGTAGGGGACCCACGGCGCTGCATCGCCGGCGCATTCTTGTAGCCGACGTGTCCGATGCCGCCGCCGCGCCCGCCGCCGACGGCGCCACCGGATTCGTGGTGCTCGACGCGCGCTCCACCGCGTCCTGGGACCAGGGCCACGCCCCGGCGCGGTACAGGAGAACCCGGCCCCGGGCAGCGGTTCAGTCGACCCGGTGAGGCGACGCGCGGAGGAACCGTGCGTCCCGGTGGCCGACGGCGTCCGCCGGACACGCCGCTCGCAGCACCACGTCGAGGGCGGCATCCGCATCACCCGCGTAATGCCCGCTCGCCCAGGCCGCGTTGGCCTCCACCACCGCCCACTCGCCGCCGCCGGAGAGTCGGCCCACGTCGACGACCACCGCGCTCGGCAGCGTAGCCATCGGCAACCGCGCCGCGAACGCCAGGACCTCGCCGCGCAGCGGATCGTCGTCGAGCGCCGCCACGTCCAGGGCGCCGCGCCTCGCGTATCGGGACGCGGTACGCACCTCCCCGTCGAGCAGGAACAACCGGTACTCCACGTCGAACGCCACGATGTCGCTGACCAGCACAGGTGTGGTGTCGTCGACCGCGTCGGGGCCCGGCAGCCGACTTCCGTCCGGGTAGACGCGGGCCGGGAAACTCTTGTCGTTCGGCGGCTTCACGAACGCCGGACGACGCAGACCGCGAGCCTCGGACACGGTCATCAACTCGATTCCCCGGTGCGTGAGTTCGGGCGGCAGGCCGGCCAGCCAGCCGGGCGCCGCCTCCAGCAGCCCGAGCCCCAGCCCGCGGGAGACCGCGTCCGCGAAGAGCGGCCCCGCGTACAGGGACGCACCCGGGAGCCGCTGCGAGGCGTCCGGCGCGCGCCACGTCATCAACGTCTCGACGTGCAGTCCGCGCCGTCGGGCGGCACCTGACAGAGCCTGGCCGGTGGCCGTGAGACGGGGGGAGAGGAAGAGGGTACGGGACGTGCTCATGAGGTGAGGATGGGCCGAGCGAGGGCTCCGAGGCCAGCGGATTTCCGCTCCCTTGGGCCCCTCGGCCCCCTGCCCCGCGCGGATCGCGCCCCGCGAAAGGCCTACAACGCCGACAACTCGTCCACCAGGTCGTCCAGGCCCAGCGACCCCTGCGACAGCGCGGCCATGTGCCACGCCTTGGCGTCGAAGGAATCGCCGTGCGCCGCCTGCGCGTTGGCCCGGCCGAGCAGCCACGCCCGTTCGCCCAGCTTGTAGCCGATCGCCTGGCCGGGGATCGACAGATACCGGGTCAGCTCGCTCTCCACGAACTCCGCGGGACGGCTGCTGTGTGCCCCGAAGAACTCCTGCGCCAGGTCGGGGGTCCAGCGCTCACCCGGATGGAACGGCGAGTCCGCCGGAATCTCCAGCTCCAGGTGCATGCCGATGTCGACGATGACGCGCGCCGCCCGCATCATCTGCGCGTCCAGGTAGCCGAGCCGCGTCTCGGCGTCGGTGAGGAAGCCCAGTTCGTCCATCAGGCGCTCCGCGTACAGCGCCCAGCCCTCGGCATTGGCGGAGACGCAGCCGAGTGTCGCCTGGTAGCGAGAGAGGTCCTGTGCGACGTGCACCCACTGCGCCAGCTGCAGATGGTGGCCGGGGACGCCCTCGTGGTACCAGGTGGAGAGCAGGTCGTAGACCGGGAAGCGGGTCGCGCCCATCGTGGGCAGCCACGTACGTCCCGGCCGTGCGAAGTCGACGGACGGCGCCGTGTAGTAGGGGGCTGCCGCACCACCGGGCGGTGCGATGCGGGACTCCACCCTCCGTACCCGCTCGGCGAGGTCGAAGTGCGTGCCGTCGAGCGCGTCGATGGCCTCGTCCATGACGCCCTGCAGCCACTTCCGCACCTCGTCGACACCCTCGATGTGCCGTCCGTGCTCGTCGAGGTGGGCGAGGGCCACCCACGGCGTCGCGGCGCCCGGCAGGATCTTCTCCGCCTCGCCGCGCATCTCGGCGAGCAGCCGGTGGAACTCGCTCCAGCCGTACGCGTACGCCTCGTCCAGGTCGAGGTCCGCACCGGTGTAGTAGCGCGACCAGCGCGCGTAGCGCTCACGGCCCACCACGTCGGGGGAGCCCTCGATCGCGGGCGTGTACACGTCGCGCATCCAGTCGCGCAGCCCGACGGTCGCCGAGTCCGCCGCCTGCGCCGCCTGGGTGAGCTCCGCGCGCAGCGCCTCGGGTCCGGCGGCGGCGAACTCCTCGAACCAGCCGCGCTCCTGCCCCGCCCACTCGGTGAGCTGCTCGACGAACGTCGCCGTCGGCCGCGGCCCCGCGTGCAGCTTTCGACTTAGGCCGAGTTCGAGCCTCTCGCGGTACCCCCCGAACGCCGTCGGCACCGCCCGCAGTCGCTCGGCGACCGCCGCCCAGTCCTCGTCGGTGTCGGTCGGTGTGATGGTGAAGACGTCGCGCACGTGGTGGACCGGAGAACCGAGGTTGGTGACGGCACGCAGCGGCTCCTCGGCGTCGTGCACGGCGAGTTCGGCCGTCAGCCGTTCGCGCAGCAGCCGCGCGCACCGCCGCTCGACATCGGCTGCGGCACCCGGCGCCCGCTCCGCCTCGTCGAGCCGCGCGAGCGTCTCGCGGGCCAGCCCGGCCACGGCCTCGATCCCCGCGGGCGAGAGGTCGGGCAGCTTGCTGTGGGACGCGCGGACGCCGAGATACGTACCCTCGACGGGGTCGAGGTCGACGAGGGCGTCGACATAGGCGTCGGCGACCTGGCGGGGCAGCTGACTCTGGGTGTGAGACGTGTCTGGCATGCGCACATCCTCGTACGCGTCAGGGGGCCGCGTCACCACCCGGTGGGAGCAGCGGACCGCACTCCCACTGCTGGAAGATCAGCCGGGTCTCGACGCGCGCCACCTCGCGCCGGGCCGTGAACTCATCGAGGACGAGCCGCTGCAGATCCGCCGTGTCACGGACGGCCACATGCACCAAGTAGTCGTCGGGGCCGGTGAGATGGAACACCGTACGGGCCTCGGGCAGCGCCCGGATCCGGTCCACGAACGGGCCGACCAGCTCCCTGCGGTGCGGCCGCACCTGCACCGACAGCAGCGCCTGCAGTCCCCGGCCCAGCCTGGCCGGGTCGAGCCGCAGCACATGCCCCAGGATCACCCCCGAGCGGCGCAGTCGGCCCACCCGGTCCAGGCACGTCGAGGGCGCGACCCCGACCTGCGAGGCCAGGTCACGGTACGTGGTGCGGGCATCGTTCTGCAGCAGCCGCAGTATCTCCAGGTCGATCGGATCGAGTACGACGGAATCGGCCATCCGCCGAACGTAACACGGGAGTTGGCCCCTCCACCCCGTCCGCTGTTCAGCCTGGGACGCATGGACGACACCTCCCGCCCCAGGGCCCTCGCCACCGAAGCCGTGCACGCGGGCCGCGACGACCTCGCGGCCCTCGGGCTGCACGCCGCGCCCATCGACCTGTCCACCACGTATCCGTCCGCCGACAGCCGCGCCGAGGCCGCCCGTATCGACACGTTCGCGGCCTACGGCGTCCTCGACGACGGGCCACCGGTCTACGGCCGCCTCGGCAACCCGACCGTCGCCCGCTTCGAGACGGCCCTCGCCCGCCTCGAAGGGACGGACAGCGCGGTCGCGTTCGCGAGTGGCATGGCGGCGTTGACCGCGGTTCTCCTCGTACGTCTCTCAGCGGGTCTGCGTCATGTCGTCGCGGTCCGCCCGCTCTACGGGTGCAGCGACCATCTGCTGACGGCGGGCGCGCTCGGCTCGGAGGTCAGCTGGGTCGATCCGGCGGGCATCGCGGACGCGATCCGGCCCGACACCGGCCTGGTGCTGGTCGAGTCGCCCGCCAACCCGACCCTCGCGGAGGTCGACCTGCGCGCCGTCGCCCACGCCTGCGGCTCCGTGCCGCTGCTCGTCGACAACACCTTCGCCACACCCGTACTGCAACGGCCCGTTGAGAGCGGGGCCCGGCTCGTGCTGCACAGCGCGACCAAGTATCTCGGTGGCCACGGGGATGTGCTGGGCGGGGTGGTGGCGTGCGACGAGCTGTTCGCACGCGAGCTGCGCAAGGTCCGGTTCGCGACGGGCGGGGTGCTGCATCCGCTCGCCGGATATCTGCTGCTGCGCGGCCTGTCTACCCTGCCGGTGCGGGTCCGTGCGGCCTCGTCGACCGCCGCGGAGCTGGTCCGGCGCCTCGCCGCCGACCCGCGCGTGACCCGCGTCCACTATCCGCGGATCGGCGGCGCCATGGTGGCCTTCGAGATCGCGGGGGATCCGCACGCGGTGATCGCCGGGGTCGAACTCGTCACCCCGGCGGTCAGCCTCGGCAGCGTCGACTCGCTGATCCAGCATCCGGCTTCGATCAGCCATCGCGTCGTGCCGGCCGACGACCGCAGGGCGGCAGGCGTCGGCGACCGGCTGCTGCGCCTGTCGGTCGGTCTGGAGGACGTCGAGGACCTGTGGGCCGACCTCGATCGGGCCCTGGGCGCCGAGCATCGTATGGCCGACGAACTCAGTGCCGCTCGGCCTGCTCGTACGGCGGAGGGGACGCCACCGGAGTCGCGTCGAGCCGTGCGGTGATCACCAGGGTGCCTTCCTCGATCTGGTAGTCGAGCGGCAGATCGAGGCCGCGCATCGCCGCGACCATGCCGGTGTTGGACGCCTGGGTGACCGCGTACACGCTCTCGCAGCCCGCCTCGACCGCCAGCGCGACCAGCCGGCCGAGCAGTTCGGCGCCGATGCCCCGGCGCTGCCAGTCGTCCTCCACGAGCAGCGCGATCTCGGTCTCGTCACCGTCCCACAGCAGATGACCGAGGGCGACGATGCGCCCGGAGGTGGTCTGCGCGGCGAGGGTGCGGCCGAAGCGGGGGCTGAGCAGGTGGTCGAGGTAGCGGTCGGCGTCGCCGACGGGGCCGTGGTAGCGCATGCCGAGCGTCCGCTGCGAGCACCGGTCGTGCATCGCCTTCGACGCCGTCAGGTCCGCGGCGTGCGCGCGCCGCACCGTGATGTCGTTGCCCTCGGGCAGCGTGAGGATGTCCTGGCCGCGCGGCACCCGTGGGCCGAGGCGCGCGTCGAGCTCCACAAGGGCGCGGGCCCGCGCGAACTCGGTCGGGGTGAACGGCAGATACGGCCGTTCCACGGTGATGACCCCGCCGTCCGGTGTCCGCAGCCGCATCGTGTTCTCGTCGAAGCCGCCCTCGACGGTGCGCGCGTCGTTCGCCCCGGCCGTCGCGGGCAGCGACCTGATGGTGCACCGGCCCAGCAACTGACGTAGCGCCAGAGGCAGTTCGGCCGCGTCCAGGGCCGTGCGCGTGGCCAGGCCCAGGATGCGGGTGGGGGCGTCCACCAGGTCGTGGGCGTCGGCCCGCTCGGTCCAGGTGCCGGAGCCGCCGGCCGCGGCCGCCGACCGGGTCAGTTCGGCGGCAGGCAGTTCCTCGGGGGCGCGCAGCAGGAACTCGTCCACGGTGCCCTCGGCCAGCGGGTGGGTCTGCAGGCTGAGGATGTCCACCCGGAGGCGGGCCAGGGACGTGCACAGCGCGGCGAGGGAACCCGGCTCGTCCCGCACCGTGGTGCGCATCCGCCACAAGGTGCTCCGCGCGGGATCCAGGGGCGCACCGAGAGCCGCCGCACCGAGGCCCTGCGCGCCGGTGTCCTCCGGAGCCGGAGGCGCATGGCCCTGACGGCGTGACCACCATTGAGTGGCCCGTTCCCTCAAGACCCCGCGCCTGCGGCGGACGGGGCGGTCGTTCTTCACGTGGGTCACATCAGACATGTCTCGACTCATGCGTCCATCGTGAAGGAACGGTGTTGCGTGATCGCGAACGGTTTGTGACCGATGGGTAAAGAGTGCCTATGCCCGTTTGTTTATTGTTTGACCTGTTCTCGGGTGGGCCCTGTCATCACTGCCCGACGCGCCCCGGCTGCAGTGTCCGGGAGAACAGCACGTCACCGCCCTCCTGCCGGAGCCGTACGGTCAGTTCCCCGCTGCCGCCGTCGATGTCGACCTCCCCGAAGTACGGCGGGGTCTCCGCCGGTGAGGTGTTCGCCCGCGTCGGGGCCTTGATGAACACCTGCCGCGGGCCGAACGTCCCGTCGAGCTTCGCCGCCTGGAATCCGCCCGCGGCCAGCGGGCCCGAGACGAACTCCCAGAACGGCGCGAAGTCCTTGAACGCGGCGCCCGACGGTTCGTAGTGCTGCGCCGAGGTGTAGTGCACGTCGGTCGTGAGCCACAGCGTGCCGGTGATCTTCTGGTGCTTGATGTGCCGCAGCAACTCGGCGATCTGCAGCTCCCGGCCGAGCGGCGCGCCCGGGTCGCCCTGCGCCACCGCCTCGAAGTTCACCGCTCCGTCCGCCACCACGAGGCCCAGCGGCATATCGGAGGCGATCACCTTCCACACGGCACGAGAGCGCGACAACTCCCGCTTGAGCCAGCGGAGTTGCTCGGCCCCGAGAATGCCCGTGGTGTCGTCGGCCTGCCGGTTTGGCGAGTTCGCGTCGCGGTACGTGCGCATGTCGAGGACGAACACGTCGAGCAGCGGCCCCTGCTTCAGCACCCGGTACACCCGCCCGTCCGCGTCGCCCGGCGGCAGCGTCGAGACGGGGAAGTACTCGCTGAACGCGCGCAGCGACCTGGCCGACAGCACGTCCGTGCTCTTCTCGGTGTAGCGGGCGTCGTCCAGGATCTGCCCCGGGTACCAGTTGTTGTGCACCTCGTGGTCGTCCCACTGCGTGATGGTGGGCACCTGGGCGTTGAACCGGCGCGCGTTCTCGTCGAGCAGGTTGTAGCGGAACGCGCCACGGAACTCCGCGAGCGTCTCGGCGACCTTCGACTTCTCCTCGGTCGTCACATTGCGCCACACCCGCCCGTCCGGCAGCGTCACGCTGGGCAGGATCGGCCCGTCCGCGTAGATGTTGTCGCCGCTGCACAGGAAGAAGTCCGGGTCCAGGGCGCGCATGTCCTCGTATACGCGGTAGCCGCCGCGGTCGGGGTTGATGCCCCAGCCCTGGCCCGCGATGTCCCCCGACCAGAGGAACCGCACCCCGCCACGGCGCCCCACGGGCGCGGTGCGGAACGTTCCCGGGACCGGCGCGCCGGTGCGGCGCGGATCGTCCGGGTCGGCGAGCAGCACCCGGTAGTGGATCTGTTCGCCGGGCGGCAGGCCGCGCAGCCGGGTCGTGCCCGTGAAGTCGGTGTCCGGGCCGACCAGCGGGCCGCGCCAGCGGGTCGTCCGCTTGAACGACTCGGTGGCCGACGTCTCGACGATCATCCGCGCGGGACGGTCCGAGCGCACCCACACCAGGCCCGAGTGTGCGCCGACGTCACCGACCTGCACACCCCAGCCCGCCTCCGGGCGCCCCGACAGGGCGAACGCGGGGGCGGCCGCGCCGGCGATCGAGGGCAGCGCGAGCGCCGCCGACGCGGCGAGCGAACCCCGCAGCACTCCACGGCGACCGGGCAGGGGACTCGGCGGACGGTGTGACATGGGCGCCTCCAGAGACGGTTCCGACAACGGTGCGGTGCCTGGGACTGTGCGCGACGCCGCGGAGCCAGACCTACTGCTTCACCACGGCGCACGCGCGAACCTCAAGTGAACAACTACCTCCTGCGTCAGGGGAACCGGGCGCGCCGCTCTCGTGGGGTCCCCGCGGCCGACGGGAGGAGAGCGTCACCGGTCCGGTTCCTGAGCGGCGCGCGCCAGCAGGCGTACGCCTTCGGTGATGCGGGCCGGCGTCTGATGCGCGTACCCGATCACCAGGGGGACGCCGTCGTCCGCCGCGTCGCCTCCATAGTGGCTCAGCGGACGGACGGCCACTCCGGACGCGGCCAGACGGGCCAGGAGAGCGGCCTGCGGGCCGCACCGCGCGGGCAGGGTGGCGATGGCGTGCAGACCCGCAGCGATGCCCGCCACCTCGGTGCCGGGAAGGTACTCCTCCAAGGCGGCCACCAGCGCGTCCCTGCGCTCCTTGTAGGCACGTTGGCAGCGCCGCAGATGCCTGTCGTGGTCGCCGCGCTCGATGAAGTGGGCCAACACCGCCTGGTCGAGCGCCGGGTTACCGAGATCCATGTACCGCTTGCGCGTCACGATCCCGTCGGCCAGCGCTTCGGGCACGACCAGCCAGCCCAGCCGGAGGCCCGGCGCCAACGCCTTGCTCACCGAGCCCGTATAGGCGACGTGTTCCGGATCGAGGCCTTGCAGAGCGCCTACAGGAGCGCGGTCGTAACGGAAGTCCCCGTCGTAGTCGTCCTCCACGATCAGACCGTTCACTTCCCGCGCCCACTCCAGGAGTTGAGCCCTGCGCGGTGCCGAGTACGCGATGCCGGAAGGGAAGTGATGCGACGGCGTCGTGATCACGGTACGCACCCCGGAGCCGCGCAGGGACGCCATGGCGAGGCCTTCGTCGTCCATGGGCAGCCGCGCCGCACGCGGCCCCGCTGTCGCGAAGAGCTCCTCGTACTGTGGGCTGCCGGGGCTCTCCACGCCGACAGCGCTCTCCCCGCGCGCGTGAAGCACCGCCGCAAGGAGCGTCACCGCCTGCGTCACCCCGGAACAGACGATGATCCGCTCCGGGTCCGTCACCACGCCGCGGCGCCGGGCGAGCAGTTCGGCGAGGGCCGTACGCAGCCGGGGCAGGCCCCGCGGATCCGGATACCCCAAGGTCTGGTGCGGCAGTTCGGACAGCACGCCGCGCTGCGCCGCCGCCCACGCGGCCCGCGGGAACAGCGACAGATCCGGGCTGCCCGCCACGAAGTCGGCCCGCACGCCGGGGGAGGAGCCCGGCGCCAGGTCCCGGGCCCCCGGCGCGGCGGCCCGTACCGCCTCGCCCACCCACGTCCCGGCGCCCCGCCCGCTGCGCAGATAGCCCTCGGCGGTCAACTGCTCGTACGCCTCGGTGATCAGACCGCGCGACACCCCGAGATCGCCCGCCAGATCCCGGCTCGACGGCAATCGGGTCCCGGGCGCGAGCCGCCCCGAACGCACCGCCGCGCGCAGCGCCGACTGCAAGGAACGACCACGCGCGCGAGCGGGCGCGCAGGCGGCCGGCAGCAGCAACTCCCAGGCGGCGGACGGCGGATACGGCGGCGACGTCATACGAAGGGACCTTAATTGGTCTCCGCTATCGGTCAGCGACATTGGCCAGAGCCCTTGGACAGCGATATTGGTCTCCGATGCAGCACCCTGAGTGGACCTCGAACAGGACCACCACCCCTCATAGCGTCGGCGCCATGAACGCCACGTCCCTCCGGGGCTCTCTGCTCGCCGCCCTCGCCTGCGTCTTGGTGGGCGGCTCCTTCACCGCCAACAGCGTCCTGGGCCACTATCCGTACGCGGGCGGCCAGTTCCTGCGCTACGGACTCGCCTGCCTGCTGCTCCTGCCGCTGGCCGGCCGCGGTGGCGCGGGTCCGCTCCGCCGCCTGGGGTGGCGCCGCTGGGCCCGGCTCGCCCTGCTCTCGGCCGTCGGCATGGTCGGCTTCAACCTCGCGATCCTCGCCGCGGAACGGACCGCCGAACCGGCGGTACCCGGCGTCTTCGTAGGATGCGCCCCTGTTGTCGTCGCAGTCCTGGTGCCCCTGCTGTCCGGGCGTCGGCCGCGACGGATCGTGCTCTACGGTGCGTTGCTCGTCGCTGCCGGAGCGATCACCGTGCAGGGGTGGGGGCGTACGGACGCCGCGGGCATCGTTTTCTCCGTATGCGCCCTCGCGGGGGAGGTCGGGTTCGCGGTGCTCGCCGTACCGGTGCTGCGGCCGCTCGGCCCCCGGCTCCTGTCGTGCGTCGTCTGCGCGATCGCCGCGCTGGAAGCGGCCGTTGTGGGCGTCGTCGTCGACGGCGCCTCCTGGCTGCGGGTTCCCGATGGTCCGGAGACGGCGGCCCTGGTGTGGCAGGCCGTGATCGTCACCGTGATCGGCTTCGTGTGCTGGTACATGGGCATGCAGCGGATCGGCGCGGAGCGCGCCACGCTCTTCTCCGGGCTCATCCCCGTCGCGGCGGCCTGCACCGCACCCCTGGTCGGCGCGGGGTCGTACGGCCTCGCCCAGGGCGTCGGCAGCGCGTTGGTGGGCGCCGGGGTCGCCCTGGGGTCAGGGGCGTTCAGCCGCCGGTCACCGGCTCGTGTCGAGGATGACGCGCGCCACGAGGGCGGGGTCGTCGTTCATCGGCACATGGCCGCAGCCGGGCAGCTTCACGAGCCGCGCCCCGGGGAGGACCTGCTTGGCGCGGACGCCCTGGCGGCGTACGAGGAGCCGGTCGCGCGAGCCCCAGGCGATGGTGACCGGGACCTCCGGGACGTCGTCGCGGAAGAGCACGGCACGGCCCGCCTCGAGCGTCTCGCGGAACCCGGTCGCGTCGCGCAGCGCCACCGTCTCGGCGACGACCGCCTCGGGTGAACGGCGGCCGGGCCGCGCGTAGATGGTCCCGGTGAGCGCGGCCCGGCCGACGGCGGACCGGGACAACCGCTCGACCAGCGGCAGCGGCATCGCCCGCGCGCCCTGGCGCATCGCGAGCAGCGTCCCGAAGGCGTAGCGGCGCTCGGCCTCGGTCCAGAACCCGGCGGGGGAGAGCGCCGTCACGGACCGGGCGAGCTTTTCGCGGCCCATCTCCAGGGCGAGCAGCCCGCCGAGCGAGTTGCCCGCCACGTGGGGCCGGTCGATCCCGAGCTCGCGGCAGAACGCGGCCAGGACGGGCACCACGCTCGACAAGTCGTAGGCGAACCCCGCCGGCAGTGCGGGCGACGTCCCGAATCCCGGAAGGTCGACGGCGATCACGTCGCGCTCGGCCGCCAAAATCTGCAGCACCGGCTGCCAGGCCTGCCAGTGGTGTCCTATCCCGTGCAGCAGAAGCAGGGGTTCGCCGACGCCCGCCCGCTCGTACGTGACGGTCGCCGTGCGCGATCCGCCGGGGCCGTCGATGCTGAAGGACGCCTGTGCCGCCATGTCGCTCGCTCCCTGTCCCCGCCACGCCTCGACGGTTCCTTAGACTCCTTGTCAGCAACAATTACCGCTCAGTAGCGTTCAGTTCAAGAGGGAGAGCGGCAAAGGTGCCGGTGCCGCCTGGACAGCGGGTGCTTCGTCGGTTGGGATGGGGGCGTGGCCACCGATACCGCGATCGACGTCTTCGAAGAGCACCGGCCCGTCCTGATGGGCGTCGCCTACCGCATGCTGGGCCGCGTCGCCGACGCCGAGGACGTGGTCCAGGACGCGTGGTTGCGCTGGTCCCAGGCCGACCGGACCGAGGTGCGCGAACCACGCGCCTACTTGGTGCGCATCACCACCCGCCTCGCCGTCGACCGGCTGCGCCAGGCGCAGAGCAGGCGTGAATCCTACGTAGGACCATGGCTTCCCGAACCGCTCGTCACCGACTTCGGCCCCACCGTGCCCGACACCGCCGAACGGGCCGTGCTCGCCGACTCCGTGTCCTTCGCCGTCCTCGTCGTCCTGGAGTCGCTCTCGCCGCTGGAGCGCGCCGTGTTCGTACTGCGCGAGGCGTTCGGGCTGCCGTTCGCGGAGATCGCGGCCACCCTGGAGCGCGGCGAGGCCGCGGTGCGCCAGCTCGCCGCCCGGGCCCGCAAGCACGTCGAGGAGCGGCGCCCCCGCTTCGACGTCGACCCGGCGCAACAGCGCGACCTCACCCAGCGGTTCCTCGCCGCCGCGACCGAGGGCGACCTCGACGGGCTCATGTCGCTGCTCGCCCCGGACGTGCGCCTCGTCGGTGACAGCGGCGGCAAGTCGAAGGCGCCGCTGCGCGTCATCGAGACCGCCGACAAGGTAGGCCGCTTCCTTACGGGAGCCGCGGGACAGGGGAACGCCGAGGGGTTCGAGTTCCGCACCGTGGAGATCAACGGCGGCCCGGGTCTGCTCGCCCTCTCCGAGGGAAAGGTCGACGCCGCCTTCCAGCTCGGCATCTCCGACGGCAAGGTCCAGTACGTCTACATCGTGCGCAACCCGGACAAGCTCCAGTCGCTCCTGTAGGCGAGGCATCACGCGGACTTGTGGGACCCGCCCTTCGCGCGAGCGCGGGTTGGCGGCCCTGCATATGTGTCGCATACGTGTCGCATGCGTGGCTCACGCCCGTCTCACACCCGCCTCTTGCCTGTCTCATGCCTGCCTTACGAACGCCGCGTGAACGGAGTGCGGCCTTCCATGAACGCTCTGCGGTAACGCCCCTGTGCGGGCAGTAACCGATCGAGGATTGGTCTTGACCAAGCTCGGGGGCGGCCCTACGCTCGCAGAGATAGTGCAGGAACCTTTAATAAACAAGGGCGCTAAAAGCCGCCGGGGCACGGCTGTTGCGGAGGACAGGGTGGGGACCACGCAGTTGGAAGCGGCACCGGAGCCGAAGTACTGGCACCTCAAGACCGTGCTCAGCGAGGCACTCGACTCCGAGTTCGCCGTCGGGGAGATCCTGCCGAACGAGCGTGATCTGGCGGCTCGCTTCGGCGTCGCCCGTGCCACGCTCCGCCAGGCCCTCGAGCAGCTCGAGCTCGAAGGACGGCTGCAGCGCCGCCGCGGCGTCGGCACCACTGTCGCGCCGCCTCGGATGGGCGTCGCCGTCGCCTCCACCGACCACGACTGGCCGGGCGCCGGCGGGGACGCGTGGCAGGCAGTCGACTGCACTCCGGACGTGCCGCCGGCCGCGGTCGCCGACATGCTGTGCACCGCCCCGGGTGAGACGGTGCACGTGCTGCGCCGTACGCGCGTCTCGCACGGCCAGTCGGTCGCGGCCGAGCTGCTCTACGTCCCCTCGGCCTCCGTGCCCGATCTGACCGCCATAGACACCCCCTCCGGCGCCGCACGCGCGCGTGCGGTCCTGCGGGAGCTGCAGCGCCTCGGCCTGGACGGTCAGGACCGAGCAGTCGAGCTCGGCTCGGCCCGCGCCGACGACGCGAAGGAACTGGACCGCCTCCCCGGCGCCCCGGTCCTCGTCGTCACGACCCGCTACTTCAGCGACGGCGTCACGGCAGCGGTCTCCCTGGCCACGTACCGAGCGGACACCTGCCGCCTCACCTTCGGCGACACGCCGAGCGTCGAAATACACCACACCCCCGAAACCCAGGCGTCCTGACGCAGACGCGCCGCTAGGGGGCGCGAGGACCGGCACGCTGCATGGGCGCCCCTTGCACGGGCGCCTCTTGCATGGGCGTGCCGACACGCGTCAGCGCCGCTGAGGGGGCGCGGGGAGCGGCGCGCTCAGCCACACACAACGGTCACTAGCAAACGGACCGCGCGCGCCTCCCACAAGGGCGCCCCGGCCAAGGCCAACTCCTCAAGGGGCGCGGGGAGCGGCGCGCCCAGCCACGTACAACGCCCAGCCGCGGAGATGCGAACCGAGGCACCCCACAAGGCGCCCCCCGTTCACCGCCGGGCGGAAACCGTCGCGTCCGTGACGAACAACTGCTCCTCCACATGATCCAACGCGAGCCGCAACGCCCCGGTGGCCACAGCCGCTTCCCCCAGCACAGACAGGGCAACCCGAGGCGGCCGAAGGCAATACCGCTCCAGTTCGCGCCGCAGGGGATCGAGCACACCATCCAGCCCTGCGGCCCACCCGCCGACGACGACCAGCTCCGGGTCCAACGCCAGCACGAGCGCGGCGACATCGTGCACGAGCCGCTGAATGAACCGCTCCATCGCCGCCCCGGCCCGCTCGTCGCCCTCCCGGGCCAGCGCGAACACCTCGGCCACTGCCTGCTCGTCCAGCGGATGCAGCGGCTCGCCCGTCGTCGACAGCAGCGTCTCCGGCCGCACCTCACGGCCCAGCAGGTGCAGCGCGCCGATCTCCCCGGCGGCGCCCCCGTACCCCCGGTGCAGCCGACCGCCGATCAGCGCGCCGGCCCCGGGACTGAGCCCGACCATCACGAACACCATGTCGTCCGAGTCGACCCCGGCGCCCTTCCAGTGCTCGGCCACGGCCGCGGTGTTGGCGTCGTTCTCCACGATCACCGGACACTTGAAGGAGCGCTGCAGCCGCTCGCCGAGTGGCAACCCGGTCCACCCCGGCAGCGCCGTACCGAGCCGCACCGTGCCGTCGGCCTCGACGATCCCCGGGCTGCCCACGCCGACCGCGCGCAGCGACCCGCGCGGCACCCCGGCGCGCCGCAGCAGATCCGCGACGGTCCCGCGCAGCCGCTCGATGCGGTCCTCCGCGGGCGCGGTCTCGGCGACGTCCTTGGATGCCGAGCCGAGGATCCTGCCGTCGAGCGCCGACAGCACCGCCGTGACCCGGTGTGCTCCGATCTCCAGGCCCAGCAGATGCCCCGCCTCGGCCCGGAAGCGGAACTTCCGTGCGGGCCGCCCCTGGCGCCGCGCGCCCGGTTCCTCGACGGTCGTCTCCACGACGAGTCCGCCCTCGATGAGCCCCTCGACGACACCTTCCACGGTCGGCCGTGACAGGCCCGTCACCCGCGTGATCTCGGTGAGCGTCGCGAAATCCGTGGACCGCAGCGCGTGCAGCACCACTGCGGAATTGATCCGCCTGAGCAGAGAGGGATCTCCGCCGGTCAGCTGCCCCAACGTCCGTCCTCCCAGCAGTTGCGCGTGTTCGCCGGATGGTACTCGCCGTCGTCGCTACCGGCGAGAGTCGGGTGCACTCCTGTGAGGGCGACCGCTCACCCGGGCGATCCGCGAAAAGGGCAGATCGGGCGTCAGGTCGGCGCGACGAAACCGGATTCGTAGGCGGCGATCACCGCTTGGGTCCTGTCGCGGGCCCCGAGCTTGGCCAGCACGGCGCTCACGTGCGACTTCACCGTCTCCGTGCCGACAACGAGATCCGCGGCGATCTCCGCGTTCGACAGGCCCCGAGCCATCAGCCGCAGCACCGCCCCCTCACGCTCGGTCAGCGCGGCCCGCACCATCGCGGCCCGCGCCGACGCGTTGCCGTACTCGGCGGCCAGCTTGCGCACCGCCGCCGGAAAGAGGAGCGACTCACCCGCCGCTACGAGCCGCACCGCGTGCACGATCTCGGCGGGCCGTGCCCGCTTCAGCAGAAACCCGTCGGCGCCCGCGCGCAGCGCCCCGTACACGTACTCGTCGTTCTCGAAAGTGGTGATGACAAGGATCTTCGGTGGCCGCGGCACGGCGCGCAGCACCGCGCGCGTGGCCTCGATCCCGTCGAGCAGCGGCATCCGTACGTCCATGGCGACGACATCGGGACACAGCTCGCGCACCAGGGGGACCACCGCCGCGCCGTCGGCCGCCTCACCGACCACCTCGATGTCCGGCTGCGCCTCGAGCACGGCGCGCAGACCGGCGCGGACCAGGGGTTCGTCATCGACGAGGAGCACAGTGAGCGGCACGCGACCAGCTTAGACAGGCTCTGAGGCCCCTTGGTCACGCCATCGGCAGGTCCACGTGCACCTGCCACTCGTCGGCGACCGGCCCGGTGCGCGCCCGACCGCCCAGCAGAGCGGCCCGCTCCCGCATCCCGCGCAGCCCGCTCCCCGTGCCCCCGGTCCCGGTCGCCGCCTTTGTAGGCAGGTCATTGCGCACGTCCAGGCTCAGCTGCCCGTCGGTGACGGTGAGGGCGACCCGGACCGGGACGGTGCCGCAGTGCCGCAGAACGTTCGTGAGCGCTTCCTGAAGGATGCGGTAGCCCTCCCTGGAGACGGGCCCCGGTACCGTCTCCAGCGGCCCGGACACCGCCACGTCCACCTTCGTTCCCGAGGCCCGCGCCGAATCGAGCAGCCGGTCCGCGTCCCGCAGCGTGGGACGGGCGCTCACCGGCTGCTCCGCCTCCCGCAACACCACCAGCACCCGCTCCAGGTCCTCCAGGGCGGCCCTGCCGGTCTCCTCGATGGCGCCCAACGCCCGGTCCGTGAACGCCGGGTCGCCCGCCGCCCGCGCCGCACCCGCCTGCACCACCGCGACCGTCAGCGCGTGACCTATGGAGTCGTGCAGTTCCCGCGCGATGCGATTGCGCTCCAGTAGTTGCTCGGTGCGCTCCTCCAAGGCGGCCAGACGCTCGGCCGCGGACGGACCGAGCAGTAGGAGAGCGGCCCGCGCCATCAGTCGGCCCGAACCCTCCACCACGTACAACAGGGTGAGCAGTACGACGGGAATGAGCAGTGCGCACCACCAGCCCTGTCCGGGCAGCGGCAGTGGTGACACCGTGCCCACCGGCTGACCTGCCGCGACGCCCACCAATTCCAGGACGACCGCCATCAGTTGGCCCGTAAGGAGCGCCACGGAGAGCCCAAGGAGCAGCCGCAGTACCAGCCACACCGCCGTTCTGCCCCGGTCCTGCCAGGACGCCGAAGGGGCGACCGAGACCCCGCTCTCCGCGCCGCCGCTCGCCACGCGCGCGTGCCCGCCGGAAAACAGCATCAGGCGCGCCTGCAGCCCCTCCGCGCGCCGGGCACCCGGCAGCATGCCCGCCAGTACGAGAAGCGGTAGGGGAACGACGTAGATGAGCGCCCAGTCCTGTAGGGAGGGGGATGAGAGGCCCGGGTAGATCGCGCCGCACACGAAGGCGAGTACCGCGGCGCACAGCAGATGCAGCCAGCGGGTATACGTGACCGTACGGGTCAGCGGTCTCAACAGGCGGGGCATGCGGCCATCGTGCCAGCCGCGCCGAGGCGGACGGTTCCCCCGTGCGGGGGAGACGATCCCCACCGGCGGGGGAGGACCGAGGCCCCGCCCGCGGGCCAGGCTTCGGGCATGACCAGTATCGACGTCAAGGACCTCACCAAGGAGTACGGCACGACGCGCGCAGTGGACCGGCTGACCTTCCGCGTCGAGCCCGGCCGCGTCACCGGTTTCCTCGGGCCGAACGGCGCCGGCAAGTCCACCACCATGCGCCTCGCTCTCGGCCTCGACCGCCCCACCTCCGGGAGCGCCCTCATCGCGGGCCGCCCGTATGCGACGTACGGCGAACCGCTGCGCCTGGTAGGGGCGTTGCTCGACCCGCAAGCCGCGCACGGGGCCCGCACGGCGCGCAACCACCTCTTGGTGCTCGCCGCCGCGAACCGCATCCCTGTACGGCGCGTCGACGAGGTGCTGGAGCACGCCGGGATCGCGGCGGTGGCCGGGCGCCGCGTCAAGACGTTCTCGCTCGGGATGCGCCAGCGCCTCGGCATCGCGGCGGCCCTGCTCGGCGACCCCGCCGTGGTCCTGCTCGACGAGCCGTCCAACGGACTCGACCCCGAAGGCATCGTCTGGATAAGGGAGTTGATGCGCGACCTCGCGCGCGAGGGACGTACCGTCCTGGTCTCCAGCCACCTGATGAACGAGACCGCGACCTTCGCCGACCACCTTGTCGTCCTCGGCCGCGGACGCCTGCTCGCCGACACCTCGATGCCGGACTTCATCGCCGCGCACAGCACCCGCAGCGTGCGGGTGCGCACCACCGAACCCGAACGGCTGCGTGCCGCACTGGCGCGCGCGGGCCGCCCGATCACGCCCACCGGCGACGGCCGCTGCAACGTGGCCGGCGCCACCGCCGCCGAGGTGGGCGCCCTGGCCGCGGCCGACGGTATCCCCGTACTCGAACTCGCCGACGAACAGGCCTCCTTGGAACAGGCCTATCTCGCTCTGACCGCGGCCGACACCGAGTTCGGCGCCAACCCCCTCCAGGAGGCCTGACCGTGTCCACCACCGCCGTACTGCACTCCGAGTGGATCAAGATCAGGTCGCTGCGCGGGACTCTCGGCTCACTCCTCGCCGTCTTCGTGGCCACCGTCGCGATCACGACCCTCGTGTTCGCCACCGTCGGCCGCGCCGAGGCCGACAACGGCGAAGACGCCCTCTTCGGCGCCTTCTATGCCCTCAACTTCGGGCAGATCGCGGCCCTGGCCTTCGGCGCCACCGCCGTCTCCGGCGAGTACCTCAACGGTGCGTTGCGGACGTCCCTCGCCGCTGTGCCCGACCGCACGCTCTTCTACGGGGCGAAGGTGGCGGCCATCGGTGCCTGCGCCCTCGTCGTCGGGACGGTCACGACCTTCACCGCGTTCCTCGCCGGACAGGCGTTCATGGGGCCCGACGCGCTCGGCCTCGGCGACCCGGGTGCGCTGCGGGCCTGTGCCGGCGGCGGTGTGTACCTCGCGCTGATGGCGCTGCTCGCGGCGGGGCTCACCGCTGTACTGCGCAGCGCCGTGGCCGTGTTGAGCATTCTCGTCCCGTTTCTGTTGATCGTGTCGTTCGTCGTCGGGGACGTAGCGGGGGCGGCCGCCGACTTCCTGCCCGACCGCGCCGGTCAACAGGTCCTGCGCCACGACGCGGTGGGCTCCCTCGGCCCGTGGACCGGACTGGCGGTGACCGCGCTGTGGGCCGCGGCCGCCGTCCTCGCCGGCTGGTGGACGGTGCGCCGCAGGGACGCCTGACGGCAAAGGGGGCCTGACGGTCGGTCGGCCCGTTGTCAGTGGCGGCCGCTTTACTGGAGGCATGGACATCGCGGAGCAACTCGCGACGATCGACCTGCTGTGGACCGGCCCTTTCCCGGCCGACCACGGCAGATCGGCCGCGGGCTGGGGCGGCCCCGGGTTCGTCATGGCGGAGCTGACCGAGCGGGGCGGGATCCGTGACCTCGCGGAGGCCCAGGCGGACGCCGACCGGGACGGCCTGTCCGCGCTGCTCACCGCCCGCTGGGGAGAGCCGTACCGGCTCAGCCTGTGGAGCGTGCACACCCGCGCACTGGAGCGCGGTGAGGACATACCCGAGCCCTGGGGCTGGCTCAGCGCCTGCGCCCAGGACCTCCACCTGTGGAGCGTCGGCGAGCGATGGGTGGCTCTCGCCGTCGCCCGCCAGGGCGACGAGCAGCCCTACCAACTCCTCGCCGTGATCACCGATGTCCCCCCTCCGTAGCGCGCCCGCGGCCCACCTGTGCGGAACTCGCGCGCCGCCATGGGATATTGCCCCTGAACCCGACCTCATCAGGTCTCATCAGTTCTCATCAGGTCTCATCAGGTTTCGTTCAGGTCTCACCACCGCCGCACACCGCAACCGCACACCGCACGAAGGAGAGCACATGAGCGACGACAGCGCGCAGCAGCCGGAGGAGCGGACCCCCGGCCACATCGCGCACAACGCCCGTGTGTGGAACTACTGGCTGGGCGGCAAGGACCATTACGAGGTGGACGAGCGGGTCGGCGACATGGTCACGTCCATGTACCCGAGCATCGGCGAAGTCGCCCGCGCCGACCGTGACTTCCTGGGCAGAGTCGTCGGCTTCCTCGCCGGCGAGGCCGGCATCCGCCAGTTCCTCGACATCGGCACCGGCCTGCCGACCGTGAACAACACGCACGAGGTCGCCCAGCGCATCGCGCCCGACGCCCGCATCGTGTACGTCGACAACGACCCGATCGTGCTCACCCACGCCCGCGCGCTGCTCACCAGCTCCAGTGAGGGCGCCACCAGTTACGTGGACGCCGACGCGCGCGACCCACGCGCGATCATCGAGGCGGCGTCCGGGACCCTCGACTTCGCGCAGCCGGTCGCGGTCATGCTCCTCGGCATTCTGAACTTCGTCCTTGATACCGAGGAGGCCACCTCCATCGTGCGCCGCCTCGTCGAGGCGCTCCCGCCGGGCAGCTATGTCGTCCTGACCCACCCGACGCTGGAACTGGGCGGGGAGGGCAACGAGGCGGCGATGAAGTTCTGGAACGAGAACGCGACGCCCCCGATCACCGCCCGTACCGGCGCCGAGGTCGCGGCGTTCCTCGATGGCCTCGACATCATCGAGCCGGGCCTCGTCTCGTGCGCCCGCTGGCGTACCGCAGGTCCTGAAGAGGGCCCGCAGGTCGCCCAGTTCGGGGTCGTGGCCCGCAAGCCGTAACTGCTGCTACTGCTCCGGCCCGTCGGGGGAGGACGCGGCGGCGCGCAGCCTGGCGAACTCCTCCGCCATCGTCGCCGCCGTCCAATGCGCGTTCAGACCACTGGGGTTGGGCAGCGCCCACACCCGGGCGCCGCCGATCGTCCGCTCCTGCGGGCCGATGCGCGCCTTGGGCTCCTGGAAGGCCGCGCGGTACGCGGTCACGCCCACCACCGCGAGCCAGCGGGGCCGCAATCGCGCGACCTTCTCCGCGAGGAGGCGCCCGCCCTCCCGGTACTCCTCGGTGCTCAGCTCGTCGGCCCGCGCCGTGGCCCGCGCGACCACGTTCGTGATGCCGAGTCCGTACGACAGAAGCTCCTCCTGCTCGGCGGGCTTCAGCTGCCGGGGCGTGAACCCGGACAGCTGCAGCACCGGCCAGAAGCGGTTGCCGGGCCGCGCGAAGTGATGCCCCGTCACTGCCGTCGTCAGCCCCGGGTTGATGCCGCAGAAGAGCACCGAAAGGCCGCTCGCGACGATGTCCGGAACCAGACGGTCGCGAGCGGCCTCCAGCTCCGCGGGGGTCGGCCGGGTCAGAGGATCGACCCGGGCGTGTAGCCGGCGGCCTGCGGGTGCTGCTTCACGATCTCCTCGACGCGGGTCACGATCTGCGCCACCTGACCGGCGGCCGCACCCGTGAACGACAGCTTGTCCGCCATCAGCTCGTCGAGCTGCGCGCGGTCCAGCGGAATGCGGGCGTCGGCGGCGAGCTTGTCGAGCAGCTCATTGCGCTCGGCGCCCTGCTCGCGCATCGCGAGAGCGGAGGCGACCGCGTTCTCCTTGATGGCCTCGTGCGCCTCTTCGCGACCCACGCCCGCGCGCACCGACGCCATCAGCACCTTGGTGGTGGCGAGGAACGGCAGGTAGCGGTCGAGCTCACGGGCGACGACGGCGGGGAACGCGCCGAATTCGTCGAGCACCGTCAGGAACGTCTCCAGAAGGCCGTCGAGCGCGAAGAACGCGTCGGGCAGCGCGACGCGACGCACCACCGAGCAGGACACGTCACCCTCGTTCCACTGGTCGCCCGCCAGCTCGCCGGTCATCGACGCGTAGCCGCGCAGGATCACCATCAGGCCGTTGACGCGCTCGCAGGAACGGGTGTTCATCTTGTGCGGCATCGCCGACGAGCCGACCTGGCCCGGCTTGAAGCCCTCGGTGACCAGCTCGTGCCCGGCCATCAGACGGATCGTCTTGGCGGTCGAGGAGGGCGCCGCGGCCAGCTGCACCAGCGCGGTGACGACCTCGTAGTCGAGCGAGCGCGGGTAGACCTGGCCGACGGACGTGAACGCCTGCGAGAAGCCCAGGTGAGCGGCGATCCGCTGCTCCAGATCGGCGAGCTTGTCCGCACCTTCCGCGCCGCCGCCGAGCAGGTCGAGCATGTCCTGCGCGGTGCCGACCGGGCCCTTGATGCCGCGCAGCGGGTAGCGGTTCAGCAGCTCCTCGACCCGGCCGTACGCGACGAGCAGCTCGTCGGTGGCCGTCGCGAAGCGCTTGCCGAGGGTGGTGGCCTGCGCGGCGACGTTGTGCGAGCGGCCCGCCATGACCAGCTCGCCGTACTCGCCGGCCAGCTTGGCGAGGCGGGCGAGGACGGCCACGCTGCGGTCGCGCACCAGCTCGAGGGAGAGCCGGATCTGCAGCTGCTCCACGTTCTCCGTCAGGTCGCGGGACGTCATGCCCTTGTGGACCTGCTCGTGCCCGGCGAGGGCGTTGAACTCCTCGATACGGGCCTTCACGTCGTGCCGCGTGACTTTCTCGCGCTCGGCGATCGACGCCAGGTCGACCTGGTCGAGCACCCGCTCGTAGTCGGCGATCGCGCCGTCCGGCACCTCGATCCCGAGGTCCTTCTGGGCCTTCAGTACGGCGAGCCAGAGGCGGCGCTCCAGCTTCACCTTCTCCTCCGGCGACCAGAGGGTGGCGAGCTCGGTGGAGGCATAGCGTCCGGCGAGAACGTTCGGGATACGGGGCTTGGCAGGCGCAGTCACGTGTACGGAGCCTATCAGCAGTCCGTACAGGTTCCGCCCCGTCCATGTGATGTAGGAACGCACAGGTCAGAGGGTGTCCGATCCGCCACTCGTGCGCGAGCATGTGAGACGGATGTGAGACGTCCGTAGCAGCGACCGCCAGGCGTCACGCAGCCTCGCATGACGTGACGCGGGCGCAAACGCCCCCCTGACCGACTCCACCGGGCAGGGGGGCTTCCTCGTTCCGCCTAACTCCACTAGGCGGGTGCGGCTACTGCGCAGGCTGTGCGGGTTGTACGGGCCAGCGGGCGCCTGCGCCGCGCTGGAGCTTGGACACGATCTCCGCCCGGTCGGCGGGGATGACGCGGACGGACACCTCGACGGCCTGCCCGGTCCGGGCCGAGGTGCCTGTCGTGGTCGTCTCCAGGACGGGCATGGACGTGGGCATTTCCAGCAGCTTGGCTTCTTCGCGGCTGGGCATGCGGGCACGCGTCACTTCCTCCCACTCCAGCGGCCCGTGTCCGGCCTCCTCGATGCGGTCGAGGTACCCGCCAGGTCCGGTGCTGGGCTCGCCGGCTTGGGGTGCCTCGGCGAGTACGTCGGGGTGGATCCAGGCATCGGCGATCTGGAAGGGCGGCTCGCCGACTGGACTCATCACCCGGCGCCGGCGCATGACCATGGTCCCCGGCTCGATACCCAGCCGTTCGGCGACGGCGTCCGGGATCGCGGTGTGGGCTGCGTGCGGGCGGCCATGCGGCGCCCACTTCTCGTCTGGCCCTTTCGCGGCAGGGAAGACGTAGCCGCTTGCTGGGTTGCGGGTGACTTGGCTGCCGCGCTGGATGCGCCGCCGCTCGCCGGGGTCACGCACGACGATGCCGAGGCGCTTGACGGGCCGTACCAGGCCCTCGCCTTCGAGCAGGTCGAGCGCGGCCCGGATGGTGGCCTGGCTCGCCTGGCCGCCGTCGGCGCCGTACTGCTCCTTGAGTTCCGAGTATCCGGGGAGCGTGCTTCCGGCGGGGAACTCGCCTGAGTTGATGCGCCGCCGCAGGTCAGCGGCGACTTCTTCGTACTTGGTCCCCATGCGTTCTCCCTCTGAACAGAATTAACAGTATCGATACTGTTGACAGATCTCCCGAAGTCCGGGAGTCTCACTGTATCGCTACTGCTCGACCAGAGCAGAGCGGCCCCGCCCTGGTGTCATCAGCACCTGGACGAGGCCTAGGAGCGTCCCCTCAGAGAGTGGGAGTCCGATCCATGAGCACCACGGTACCGCCGACCCGAGACCCCGAGCGCGCCGAGTCGCTCCGCGTCCGGGACATCGCCATCGCCCTCCGTCCGCACCACGTCACCAAGGCGACGATCTATCAGGAGATCGCGTCCGGCCGCCTGCCGTCCTACCGGGTCGGCGTCGGCCGCGGCACCATCCGCGTCTCCCGTGCCGCCTTCACGCGGTACCTCGACGAGCGTGGCATCCCCGCCGCGGAAGTGGCGGTGGCGCTGTGACCACCACCGTCCGCGCCTTCCCCGCGATCCGCCCCGGCTTCAAGCTGGTGCCGGCCGTTATCGGCACCCCGGCCACCGGCCAGCAGATCGTGTACATCGAGTGCCCGAACTGGTGCACCGAGGACCACGTCAACGAGTGGCAGCACTCCGTCGACGACGTCTCCCACTGGGGGGACTACTACGGCGCCGGTATCCCGTCGCTGACCGCCGAGGGCCCGGTGCTCGAACTGTCGGCCCGACTGTTCGCCGACCCGACCTCCCAGGACGTCCGGCTGCGTGAGGCGCACGTCCTCGTCGAGGGTCTGGCGGGCGCGGACGCCCACCTGACACCGACGATGGCGGAGCAGACGGCCGACGACCTGATCAAGCTAGCGGCCAAGCTGCGCACCGCGGCCCGCAGCGCCCGCCTGGCCCGCAACGGCGACTCCGACCCGGACATGGATGGGGCCCTGCGCCGCGTCCGCGAGGGGCAGTCAGCATGAGCGAGCGCCTTCCGGCCTTCGGGCCGTCGCAGGTGTTCGAGGTGGAGGGAGTCGCCGCCGATCTGGTCATCCGGGTCGCGGCGGCTGTCTCCCGCGAGCAGCTGCTTGCCGCGGTCGCCCTGGCCTTCACGAACATGCCGGAGACCGACCCCGCCACGCTGACCCCGGAGCAGATCCGCACGGAGGTCGAGTCGGAGTTGGCGGTGCAGATGCTCGCCGACGTCGACCGGACTCTGGCCGACGGATGGGCCGTCCGGTTCGAGCAGGAACACCTCGCCCGGTACCGCCAGTTCACGACGGCGCTCGAGAACGCTTACCCGCCGCCGCCGATCCTGCCGCCCTTGCCCGGCCCCCAGTACGTGGAGGGTCAGGTCATGCTCGTCACCCACGACGCGGGCGCGCTGCTCGTCGACGAGCCAGTGTGGTGCATCGGGCACGCGTGGCAGCCGAACCCGCACCGGGTCGACATCACGCACAACGCGACCCGGGTCAAGGCGGGCCCGCTGACGGCGCGGATCAGCTGGGCGCCGTTCATCGAGGAGGCGCCGCGGGTGGCCGTCGAGCTCGACGTGGCCGCCGACTACGAGGCCGAGGAGATCCCGGCCCTTGTCGGGGAGTTGCGCACGGCTATCGGCCGCCTGGAGCGTCTGGCCGCCGAGGCGATCCGCCTCAGGGGGCAGTCGTGAGCCGGGAGCGGATGCCCGAGGAGATCCGGGCGTTCCTGGACTGCAGCATCAAGGCCCGGGACGGCAAGCGCTGCTTCTACTGCGCCCGCAACTTCAAGAAGCGGCCGATGCGTCGCAAGACCGTCGACCACTACATCCCGTGGTGCCTATGGCCCGGCTACGAGGTCGCGAACCTCGTCCTGGCCTGCGAGCGCTGCAACTTCTCCAAGGCTGACCGCCTGCCGTGGCCGCTCGTCTGGCTGCTGCTCGCCGAGTACCGGCAAGACCGATGGGAGCTGACCGCATGAGCACCATGACCGTGCGCCGGCCGACGGAGAACGCGGCGATAAGCAGCAAGCACGTCAGGCCATTGCCGTCGTTGCCCGTCCTGCACGTCGGATTCTGCAGCGCCCGCGCCGTCAACGACCGGTACGGGATGCAGCTGTTCGCCTGCGCCATCGTCCGCAAGACCACCCGAGGAGTGATCTCGTGACCGCCATCGAGGCCCCATTCATCTTCTCGTGGACCGGCCGCGAGGCGATCGCGCTGCAGGTCGCCCTCCGCATGACGAACGACGGCTTCGCCGCCCACCTGGGCGTCGCCGTGCGGACCGTGGCCGCATGGAAGGCCAAGCCCTCCATCGTCCCCACGAACGAACTCCAGGACGTCCTGGACGCCGCATACCGGCGGATGACCGACGACCCGCATCGCGTGCGCCGCTTCCTGCACGTGCTGGACAGCGGACAGTCCCGCGAGACGACATCGCCGGTCGTGATGGCCGCCGAGATGACGCTCATGCAGGCCCGTATCGACGAGCTGCAGACGCAGCTGAAGGAGCAGCAGTCATGACCACGCCGCCGATGTTCTACCCGCAGGAAGACGGCAAGCTCGTCGAGATCCCCGAGGAGCACGCGAAGGTGCTCGAGCTGTACCGGGACCGCATGCCGCTCGTCTTCGAGGTGATGGAGTGGGGCCCGCCTGGGATGCACCCGCTCATCGACGTCAACGAGGAGCCGCCCGGCACCCCGCGCTCGGGTGGGTTCGAGGACGTAGCCCGGTCGACTGCCCGCTACCTGAAGGCGAAGCGGCTCGGGAAGAACCCGGCGGTGCCCGACTTCGAGCGCCTGGCCGTGTCCGCGATCCGCGCCCACGTCGAGCACGCCGGCACCTTCGCTGGCTCCGTATCCCACGACGACGGCATGAAGGCCGTCGAGCGGGCCGTGAAGGGCGAGACCGCCCGCGCGGGCCGAAGCCTCCACAAGGCCGTCGACAAGGCCGTGACGGACCACACGAAGAACCTCGTAGAGAACTGGCTGGTGACGTCATGACCATCTCCATGGAACGCCCCCTCTTCGACGACGGCCAGGCGGTAACGGAGCTTCCCGCGCCCGCGCCGAGCCAGCGCGTTGCTATGGAGGACGGCGACGACGTGCGCGCCGTCGTGACGGCGCGGGTGGCCCTGAGCCGCGATCATCTCGCCGCGGCGGCCGATCTGTCCGCGCAGGACAGCGGCTATCCCAACCCCGACACGTGGTCTGTGGACTACACGCGGTTCCTCGTCGAGGTGAGCCTGGCGCACTGCACGATGCTGGACCTGTCCCAGGACGCCGAGGCGCTGCAGAAGCTCCTCGACGAGGAGGGGCCGGACACGTCGGTGCTTCGGGTCGTGCAGGCGGTGTACCGGGCGGTCGATCGGGCGTACCCGCCGCAGCCGGCCGCCGTGCGTGTATTCGGCGGCGCCGAGAGGCGTTCGGTGGCGTGCATCGGCTGCTCATGGACGGCCGTAGCGGTCGACGCCGAGGAGGTCGTGGGGGACGCCCTGGAGCACTTCGAGCGCGCCCACCGGAGCGCCGTGAAGTAGCACGTCAAATCCCAATGAGGGGGCGCTCTCGGAGCGCCCCCTTTTGGCGCTCAAAAACACCACGTCGGATCCCATCTACCCCCCGCTCCGAGGGCGCCTGCCAGGGCGCTCAAGTTGGCGCTCGCCGGGGTGGGGGGATTAGGGAAATGACCTGCGACGTAGCGGCCGTTGGCGGCGCCACGGTGAGCGCGCCCATGGCGCTCGTTCTGTCGCCAGCTTGGGCGCCACGAGGGCGCCGAGTTGGCGACAGGAACGGGCGCCATGTGGCGCCAACTCTGAGCGCGTTCTGGCGACAGCTTCGGGTGCGTCCCGTCGACAACTTCGGGGCGCACTTGGCGACAACTCGGGTGCGTCCCGGGAAGCGCCACAGCCCTTTACCCCCAAGGGGTCCGGGCCCACTGGAGCCCGCTCCCCGTATGGCCGGGACCCGCGTCGTGTGCGTCCCGTTTGGTCACGGCCGTGCCCCTCGGGGGCACGCAGGTCACGGCCCGGCGCAAGATCATGGTCACGGCTGCTGTCACGGGTGTCACGGCCTGCGTGACGGATGGCTAAACGGCCCGGCCGTCAGCGGGCGATGCGTCGCTCGACAGGCCGGTTCACTGGGTCGTCCCGGTTGAAGCGGGGGTCTGCGGCCGCGGCTTCGGCGAACCAGGCGTCGAGGAACCGCTTGGTGCTGACGAGCCTCCCGACCAGGATCCATATGCGGGGCCCGCGGCCACGGTGGCGCAGAGTCCTGAGCGCACTAGGGGACCGTCTCGTGTAGGCGGCGATCTCGGCCAGGGTCATCAGGGGGGACCCCACCGGGGGCCCGGTCGTCGACTCCGCATTCGGGCCGCACGCGCAGGGACTCTCTGAACCGCGCTTTCGTGTCACGGCGCAGGTCTTCCCATGCGCCGTCGACGTCACGTCACGCGATCGAGGGGTTAGCCCCGGCAAGTGGCGGCGTTCACTCGTACACCCGGCCTCTTGCCGGGTGTACTCGTCTCTTGCTACGCGCGCACGTGCGCGCACGAGGCTCGCGGCCGGCGAACGTACACCCGTCGTTCGCCCGGTGAGGCGCCCCGGTGGGGTGCCGGTGACCCGGTGACTTCCCACCGGGCGGGTCACCGGGCAGGGTCACCGGTAGCGACCTGCGGAAAGGGCTGTTCGGTGACCCGGTGAGGTGCTGTCCATCCCCCCGTCCAACCCCCGTCCACCCCCCGTCCAGGGCCCGTCCCGACCCCGTCCAGTAGCTGTCCACCGGATGAGTGCTGGACGCCCTCTGGACGGGGGTTGGACGCCCGTCTTGGACCCGTCTAGACCCCGTCTTTGGCCCGTCTTCTGCCCGTCTTGAGCCCGTCTTGCCGAGACGGGAGGCCAAGATCTAGACGGGCAGAAGACGGGCCAAAGACGGGGGTAAGACGGCCTCAAGACGGGCCACAAGACGGGGCAAAAGGGGTCGTGATGAGGTCGTGACGCCGCAGGTCGAGGTCGTGATGCCGGTCGTGATTGGTCGTGATTTCCGGCTTCTCGTCGTTACGACGGTAACGACCTATCACGACCTCATCACGACCAGAATCACGACCAGAATCACGACCAGAATCACGACCGGTTCGACCGTTACGGCAACCGCGACTCGACTGTGATGGACCGTGATTCCCAGGCCGTGACCGTTACGCCATCACGATCCATAACGGTTGGCGTCACGGTCCTGACCTGCGGCGCAACGGTGGCGTCACGGTACGCGTAACGGTTGCTTTGTCCGTTATGTATGCCGTGACGGACCCGTGATTGGCCGTGATTTTCGCCCTCCGACCCGTTACGGCATCACGGGTCGTCACGGGTAGGGCCACGGCTGTGACCTGCGGCGTCACGGCAGGCCACAGCAAGCGTCACGGCAAGGCCAACCGCTAGGCCGCAGGTCACAGCCGTGAGAGCAACCGCTAGTCGATCTCCCCAACCGCTAGCGAGCAGCGGTTCATAGCGGTACCCCTCACGGCCCTGACCTGCGGCTCACCGGTACGGCAGCGGTACGGGCGGCGATCGCTTTGCCCCGCTATGCGGCTCGGACGGAAGTCGGACAGGCCGGGCGGCGGCGCAGGTCGCAGCGTCGGCGGGGTCGGACAGAGGTAGGACAGGCTCGGACGGATGACCATGGTTCTGTCCGCCGGTGTCCGACCTCTGTCCGACCTCGGTCCTGCGCGTCCCTTGATCGTGTCCTACCTCTGTCCGACCGAAACGCCCCGGTATGCCACCCTGACTTTGACCTGACGCCGAGTGGATAACCCCAGGTCGCTGTACTGACGTTGGGCTGACAAGGGCTGACGGATTCCGACCCGGCGTCACCCGGCGTCAGGCTGCCGTCAGTTCAGCGACGTGCGGTTTGGTGGATCAAGTCAGGTCAAAGTCAGGGTGGCAAAGTGGCACGTATTGGGTGCCCCGGACAGTGCCCGGACCCTGTCCGCGCCGCAGGTCAACATTGCCCCGGACACTGCCCCGCGTGAGGGCACTGTCGCCGCGACAGTGCCCCGTTCTGGGCAGGGTGGCGGGCAGGGTCCGAGGGCGCTCCGATCAGCCCTCAGGCGGCGACAGGAAGCTCGGCTGACGGAAGATGAGATGCGGCTCGTCCCGCCGGGTCCGCTGGAACTCCTCCCGGCCATCGGCATCAGCGTTCAGAGGGGGCGCGGCGGAGCCTGCTGCGGACCAACGGCGCCCTGCTAATTCGTTGGAGTCTGGGTCGCACGATTAGCCCCACGCAAGATCATCCAGCTAAATCGCTGGCGTTGGAGCCAGCGGATCAGCGAGTGATTCGGCCCGCGCAAAAAATCGGGCGAGAAGGGCGTTTGGGTCGCCCACCTGCGCATTTAAAAATGGACCCGGCCCGGTCGTCGGTCTGGCTGCGGCCGAGGGCGAGCAAGCCAACGGCCCGCCACGTGTGGTGGCGGGCCGTTGGTGGGTGGAGGTGGGGCGCAGGCAGGTCATCGGGTGTGGAGGTGCCCCTCGCTGCCTTGCCGGGGATGCCGTCCCGCGGGGTGACGCCCCACCTGGTTCAGAATGTCGGGGTGATGAGGCCCGTGCCTCCGATGACGCTGAGGGCCTTGGGGTACCGCTCGCTGTGCAGCGCCGTGTAGTTGAACACGCGCAGCAGCACGGAAAGCGTGTCGGCCTTGGTCTCGCGGAAGGCTTCGGCTCGGAGCACGCTCTCGTAGAGCAGAAAGTCCGAGGAGCGTAGCGTGATGATGCGGTCCTCGTTGGTGCCGGTCCCGAGGTTGGTGGGGATGTTCGGGTCGACGTAGACCGGCAGACCTTGCCACGTGCCCACGAAGCCTTCGGACACGACGTCGCCCATGGCGGCGAGGACGTTCTGCGGCATGTTCGCGGTGGGCACGACGAGGGGGCGGCCGGCGGTGTCGAGGGCCGCGGTGAACCAGGCCCAGCGGCGGGGGTGCATGAACACCTTGTCGGGCGGGAGGTACCGCCCGGTGTGGATCTGCTGGATGGCGTCCGCGCCCTTGGAGTACAGCTCGCCGACGGTGGGCGTCGCGTCGGTGTACGTCACGGAGTTGATCCCGGACACGTTGAGCAGGCCGCGCTTGCCGGTGGCGTTGTTGCTGATGACGAACTGGTCGAGCTTGACCGCATAGTCGGCGGTGAGGTCGGCGAGCAGGACGTCGTCCATGTTGACGGGGGACTGGTCGATCATCTGCTGAGAGATGACCTGCTGTCCGGCGATGGTGGCGACGTTCGCGGTCACGCTGTCCGTGGTCGCGTCGGTGTTCTGCACCGCGCTGTTCTGGGTGGCCTGCTGGGCTGTGGCGGTGCCGGTGGCGACGCGGGGCAGGCTGATGGAGTCGGTGCCCGGGGGGAGCGGCTGGGGCCGCAGCTGGTCGGCGATGACGCGGGCGGCTCGGGCGAGCGCGACGGCTTCGTTGATGAGCCACATCGGGGGGACGAACTCACCGCCGGCGCCGTCGGTGGTGGACAGGGCCCGGGTCTCCAGTGCGACTTCGCGAGTGTTGCGGCGGAGCCGGTCGGCCGCGTCGGCGTCGGCTCGGAGCGCGACCGCGGACATGTCCTTGACCCACGAGTGACCGTGGACGTCGCCCTTGCGGTAGGTGCTCTCGTTGCTGGTGACGGTGAAGCCGGTGCTCTGCGCGGCGTTGGGGCTGTAGCGGGCGCGGATCTCGGTGGCTCGATGGCCGCGACGCTCGACCTCCTCGGCCTCTTCGAGTTGACGGTCGATGCTGTGGACCTCGTCCATCTTGGCGTTGAACCGCTGTTCTTCGTCGGCGGTGAGGTTCTTCCGGCCGGCCGCCTGCACGTCGGCGAGGATGCCGTCAAGGTCGGCCTTGAGCTGGGAGCGGGTGGCTCGGAGGTGTGGAACGGACACGCTGGAGTTCATGGGATACGCCTCTCGGGAAGGGCGACGCTGCCAGCCTCGGGCGGGGCGTCGGGACTCAATCCCGGTAGGTGGTGGCCCAGGTGGTGGCCTCGACTTCAGGCTCCGGCGTGGGCTCCGGCGTACCGGTGGCGGCCGTGTGCCGCCTCTTCTGTTGTTGGTGCGACCCAGCACCATTCCCATCAGGGGGAGTTGATCGCATTGTGCCATAAAGGCCCGCGAAGCAACACGAGTTGCTGCGGGCCGATGCTGCTACTGCTCGGGGAGTGAGGCGACCTCGGCGCCGAGGAAGCCGAGGACGGTTTCGACGTCGGTGTCGGTGGCTGTGGCGAACAGGGATGCGATGCGGACGCCGAGGTAGGCGACGGCGCGGACAGCGTCGACGGGGCGGTCAGCCCACTGCTCGGCGGTGGTGTCGTCGATGAGGGCGGCGTACTGCGGTCCGGTCAGTTGGCCATCGAGCATCTGGTGTGTGGCGGCGATCAGGGCGACTCCGGCCGCGAGCTCTGCGGGGGCGTTGATGCTGGCGTCTTGGTCATCTCGTCCTGTTGGCACGGGCTGTTCCTCCTCGGGGGGTTGTAGGCGGGGGCACTGCCCGCCGTGTACGTCGTTGCATGGGGGGGTGTGGGGGGCTCGGCAGAGGTGGGCGCCGCAGCCGCGCACACACGGGCATCCGCGTTTCCCAGTAAGTGGCCGGTCGCAGACGGCGCAGCGGCGGCGCGCGGTCACGTCTCGTCCTCGTCCTCGTCGACGGCCGGCCGTGGCACGGTGGCGTCGTCCTCATCAGCCCAGCGGCGCACCTTGGCAGCCATGCGGGCCTGAAGGCCGTGCGTGCGGTTCTCGACGAACTCGGCGCGCTGTTCCCGCCGTTGGCGCCGCTTGGACTTCGCCGCGGCGATACGGGCCGCTATCTGCTGTTCGACGTGAGATGTCACGGTGCTCCTTGATCGCGGTTGAGGTCCTCAAAAGCGGCAGCAACGGGGGTGAGTTGGGGGTTCCGTTTGATGGAGGGTGGAGGGTTGTGGAGGGTTTTCCGAAAGTCGCTACGCGTACACGCATGGAAGGTTTTGGGGAAACCCTCCACAACCCTCCACCCGCGCAGGTCAGGGGCTTTCCTCCTCCTCGTCGTCGGTGCCGTTGAGCATCAGGCCGAGCCAGACGCGCCCCACGCTCCGGTCGGTCTTCTCGAAGCCGCGCGCCTGCATGGAGGCAGCGAACGTGACCGTGCTGCCGGTCTCCTCCTTGATGCCGCTTTTGAGGCACCAGCCGGACCAGGCCGCGAACAGCTCCGAGGACCGCACAACCCCGTGGGGAGTAGCCAGGGTGCGCTCCTTGAGGAAGCGGGCAAGGGTGTCGCTCTCCTCGCGGTACTGCTCGGTGCGCACCCTGACGGCGTCGGGCGGGTTGAGCCCCTGCTTCTGGTAGTCGAGCCATCCGGCGTAGCACCAGGCGAGGACGGCAGGCGCGGCCTGCTTGAGCCGCTCGGGCAGCTCGCCGTCCCGCTCGTCCTCGGGGATGACGACGTCGAAGGGGACGACGAGGATGCGCCGCCACACGGCCGGGTCGTCGCCGCTCACGGCGGGCAGGTGGTTGGTCAGCATGACCAGGGTGTGCGAGGGGTCGAAGGTGATCGGGTTCTTGTGCATGTAGTTGGCTTCGATGGGGTCGCCGCCGACGAGTCGCTTCATGGTGGCCTCGGCGAACTTGCGGCCCTTCTCCGTCTCGGAGCAGAACGCCAGCCGGGCGCCGCGGAGCCGCATCTTGAAAGCGCCGTGCTTCTCGTGCTTGGACTCCATGAGCAGCGACGGGTCGACTTCGATGCAGTAGTCCCCGAGGGCTGCGGCGATGGCGTCGCGCAGGGTGCCTTTGCCGTTGGCTCCGGTGCCGGTGAAGATCGGCATCACGTGCTCGGTTTGCTTGCCGAGCATCGCGTAGCCGAACAGTCTCTGTACGAAGGCCCGCACGTCAGGGTCTGGAAGGATCCGTTCGAGGAAGAGTCCGAACTCCTCGTTGGGTTCTTCGCCGACCGGTGCCCCGGCAACCTTTGTGATCATGTCGGCGCGATCGTTGTCCTTGATCGTGCCTTCCGTGAGGTCGACCGTGCCGTCCGGGGTGTTGAACAGGTACGGGTCGGCGTCCAGCGCACGCGAGGCTGCGGAGACCGGCTTAAGAGCTCCGGCCAACTTCAGCATCCCCTCAACGCCAGAGGCGCTTTCCGCCTTCTTGACGTCCGCGTACAGGGCGTCGCGGTCCTCGCCCTTGTCCATCCTGAGGACGTCCTGCAGCGCCTTCTTGGTGGTGGCGATAGCCGCTTCGACGTCGACGCGTTCCTCGTCGAGTTTCCAGCGGGCGCCATCCCAGTAGTGCCAGCCGATGCCGTGGACGTGGCGCAGGTGGTCGGCGTGCTGCTCGATGAACCGTTCGGCCATGCCGAGGTGTCCGCCGTGGATGTTGCGTGGCAGCCGCACGACGCGGAGCTTGGGCGCCGGTTCGGCGATGGGCTCGCTCACGCTGCCTCCTTTCCGGTGCTGCGGCGTGCGCGCGCGAGCATGTCTTCGTGGGCTTGGTCGAGGTCGGCGAGGCTGGGGTAGCGCCATAGGTCTTGGGGCGCGCGGAGGGCCTGGTTGAGGTCGCCGGCGATCTCGTCGCCGTACTTGCGCCACATTTCGGCGAACTGGAGGGCGCCGGCGAGCTTGCGGGGGTCCTCGGGGTCGAGGTCTCGCCAGTCGGGGGAGGCGTATTCGGGGTGGTCGCCGCGAAGCCAGTGCTTTTTGGCAGCGGCCCAGTGGTCGCGGAGGGCGGCCGTCTCGTCGGTCTCAGGGGTACCCACCTTGTGGGGGCCCTTGGCCTGCCGCTTGTCCGAGCCGTGTGGCATGCTGGCGTCTGCGACCACTGCGTTGCTTTCACGAGACCTGGCAGTTAGGACCTGCCGGGTCTCGTTGCTGTTCAGGGTCATGCCGCTTGGTCCTCCCCGGAGAGGAGGCGCACCAGGTCGGCCGTGACGACGACGCATCGCTTGCCGACGGGGATCGTCTTGACGGGGCTGTCGCCACGCTTGATGGCCTCGTACAGCCAGGACCGGCCGCAGCCGAGCGCCATGGCCGCCTCGGTGACAGGGACCGTGGGGGGCCACTGATTGCGGATCTCGGAGAGCGTGGGGCGCGTCGGCTGCTTCACGCGGCGCTCCTCGGGGTGACCGTGCAGTCGTCGAGAAACCGCTCGATGGTTGCGCGGGAGTAGAAGACGCGGCCGGACCTGCCCTTGCCGGTCTTGATGTAGGCGGGGCCGTCGCCGCGCCATCGCCGCTCCGCCAACGCCTGGGCGGTTCCGAACACGGGGTACTGATCGACCACTTCACGTGGGGATAGGAACTCGTCTGGCACCGAAAGTCTCCTTCCAGGATCATGTGTTGCTTAGTGGCACCACATGGTGTCATGCTGCACCTATGGAGACCATAGCACCCGAGCTCGCTTGCACAACAAGGTCAGGAATGTTGCTTACGCTGATGCCCATGGCTGAGCAGCAGCGCGGGCGCCGCGCCATCGAGGTGGGACCAACCGGTAAGACGGTGGCGGCGAACATCGTCCGCCTGCGCGACCGGCACAGCATGACGACCAGGCAGCTTTCCGGCGTTCTGGAGCGTGCCGGGCGTCCGATTCCACCGTCTGGCATTACGCGAATGGAGAAGGGTGAACGAGTTGTCACGGCCGACGAACTGGTTGCGCTGGCTGTCGCGTTCGGCGTGAGCCCGGGCGCGCTGCTGCTCCCGCTGAATGACCGTCCCGGCACGCTGATCGAAGTAACAGGCGCCGGAGAGGTCGACGCGGCGGACGCGTGGGACTGGGCTGAGGGGCAGCGGCCACTCAAGGCCGTCGGTCGAGACGAGCACGCCGCCGAGCTGGAGTTCCTCGTGAACGGGGTTCCGCGCTTCAGGCGAGTCCTGCGGCAACATCCAGCCGGCCGCGCCCTCGTGGCCCTGCAGCAGCGGGTAGACGCGCTGATCGCACGATCTTCCTACATCGAAGAAGGTGACGCAGGGGAAGTGCAGGAGGTTGCCGAGGCAACGCGCTACGCGGCCGAGCGCCTAGTCGCCGAGGTGAACTACGTCGACGGCGAAAATGCCAAGGCGAGGATCGCTCCTAGGGCGGCCGAGGTCGATGGCTGAGCCGAAGCGCATTCTCCTCGCCGGGGGGAAAGTGCGCTACCGCCTCATGGTCGACGCTGGCCGGGACGAGAACAGCAAGCGGGTCCAGCTCACGGTCACGCGGGATACGGCGAAAGCGTGCCGGGAGGAACGCGACCGGGTCCTGCACCAACGGTCCGCGGGGACGTTCATCGCCCCCAGCAAGGTGACCGTGAGCGAGTGGCTTGACCAGTGGCTGGAGTACAAGCGGCGGGACGTCGAGGAGACGACTATCCGCGCGTACAAGCTCGCCCTGGTGCACGTCCATGAGCAGCTCGGTCACGTCCGTCTGCAGGAGCTCACCGAGGACATGGTGCAGGAGTTCGTCGACTCGCTCGTTGCAGGCGGCCGACGCAAGGGCGGCGACCCCAGCAAGCGCCTCGCGATCTCGTACATCGACCACATCCTGATCCGGCTTCGCAGTGCCCTGCGCCGTGCGGTCCTCCGCAAGCTGGTGCCGGTGAACGTGGCGGCCGAGGTGCGGCCGTCGCTCGCCGACAAGAAGACCGACAAGCGGGAGCGGGAGCGCCCCAAGCCCTGGACCGTGACCGAGGTGCAGTTGTTCATCCGCGGCATCGCCGAGGACCGGCTGTTCGCCCCGCTGCTGCTGTCCTTGATGGGGCTACGCCCCGCGGAGGTCTGCGGGCAGCGCTGGGCCGACATCGACCTGGAGGACGGTCTGCTGTCGATCGCGCTGACGCGGACCATGGTCGGCAACAAGACCGTGCTGGAGAAGGACACGAAGACGGCCGCGGGTGAGCGGGCCTTGCCGCTGCCGCGCGGGCCGTGGGAGGCGCTGCGGCAGCTGCGGGCACGGCAGGCCGCGGAGAAGCTGGCCGCGGGCGAGGCGTACACCGAGTCGGGGTTCGTGGTCGTCGACGAGATCGGTCGGCCGCTGAACACGCGGCATCTGCGGGAGCACGCCTACCGGCTGATGCGGGATCTCGACCTTCGGCGCGTTCGCCTGTACGACGCCCGCCACTCGGTCCTGACGACCCTGGCCGTCTCCGGCGTCCCGGACGTCATCCTGGCCGCGTGGGCGGGACATACAAACGCATCCTTCACGAAGAAGAAGTATGTGCACATCGCGGCCGAGGATATGAGGGGCGCTGCTGCCGCTCTCGACGTGTTCCACACGGGAGATCGAAAAGCCCTGGGGTGAGAAATTGTGAGAGATGATCTCTCGCAACCCACCCCGTACCGCACCTGACCTGCTGTGATCGTCAAGGCGGTAGAACAGTGTACGGATTCTACTGGCGGTTCGTGCAGGCCGACGCCACGGGCCCGTTCGTTCGAAGCTACGAGAGCTGCTGCGGGTCATCGTCCTGGATGTACGGGGCCAGCTCGGGGCGCTTGGGCGGCAGGCCGTCCCCCGACGAGCGGCCGGTCAGCCTGCGTCCGATCCACGGCACCAGATGCTGCTTGGCGAAGCGGGCGTCGGCCACCCGGCGGGTCAGCCAGCCGGGCGGCACCGCGGCCGACAGCGGCGTGCGCCAGTCCGACTCGGCGTCGTGGCCGAGGGCCTGCCACACCGCCTCCGCGATCCGCCGGTGGCCCTCCGCCGTCGGGTGCAGCCGGTCCACGTCCCACATCCGCTGGTCGCCCAGGACGGGTACCTCGTACAGGTCGACGACCACGGCGTCGTGCCGCGCCGCGAGCTCGTCGATGCACGCGTACAGCTCTTCCATCCGGGGCCGGAAGCGCTGCAGCACCGGGCCGTCGCGCCCGGGGCTGCGCATCAGGACGAGCCGCTCACAGGAAGGGGCGAGCTTTTCGACGGCCTCCGTAAGGAGGTCTCGCACCCGGACCATGTCGCACTTGGGCCGCAGCGTGTCGTTGAGGCCGCCCACGAGCGTCACCACGTCGGCCTTCATCGCGGCGGCCACGTCGACCTGCTCGTCGACGATCTGCTGGATGAGCTTGCCGCGCACGGCGAGGTTCGCGTAGCGGAAGCCGGGGCTGCGCGCCGCCATGCGGGCGGCCAGCAGGTCCGCCCAACCGCGGTAGGAGCCGTCGGGGAGCAGGTCCGACATGCCCTCGGTGAAGGAGTCGCCGACCGCGACGAGACTGGTGTATTCGGCATTCATCTGCATGGCGCCGGAAATCGTATCCCGGCAGGCGGCCGGGGCGCGCGCGGCGGGTCTGTGCAGCGGCCTCGGGCGGCGGTATGCAGGGAACACACCACACACCGCAGCACCACGCCACGGGGGAGTGCACCATGTGGACACGTTCCTTCTGGAAAGCCACGGCCGAACGCGCCATCAGGACTTTCGCCCAGGCCCTGGCCGCCGTCCTCGTCGCCGGGGCGACGAACCTGCTGGACGTCGACTGGGTCGCGGCCCTCGGCACCGCCGGTTTCGCCACCGTGCTCGCGGTCCTCACGGCGGTCGGCACCGCGGGTGTCGGCGCGCACGGCCCTGGGATCCTGGAGACCCCCACCCACCAGGGCGGCCCGCACACCCACTCCGGCTGAACCGCCCCACCAACCTGTCAGGCGGGCTGGCCGAACAGCTCCCGCAGTACGTCCTCCATGGTCACCATGCCGGCGAGCCGGCCGTCCGCGCCGAGCACCGCCGCCACATGCGTACGACTGCCGCGCATCGCCGTGAGGACGTCGTCCAGCGGCGTGCTCTCCCGCACGCGCGCGATGGACCGCATGTCCGGCACCCGGAACGGCAGATCGCGCGGCGTCGCGTCCAGGGCGTCCTTCACGTGCAGATAGCCGACGATGCGCCGGCCCTCGTCCACGACGGGGAACCGCGAGAACCCGGACTCGGCGGAGAGCTGCTCCAACTGCTCGGGGGTGACGCCCACGCGCGCGTAGACCACCTTCTCCAACGGCAGGACGACGTCCTTGATCGGACGCCGGCCCAGCTCAAGGGCGTCGTGCAGCCGTTCCTGCGCCCGGTTGTCGATCAGGCCCGCCTCGGAGGAGTCCTTGACCATACGGGCCAGCTCGTCGTCCGAGAACGTCGCCGTGACCTCATCCTTGATGTCCACCCGCAACAGCTTGAGCAGGGTGTTCGCGAACGCGTTCACGGTGAAGATCACCGGGCGCAGGGCGCGCGCCAGGGCCACCAGCGGCGGGCCGAGCAGCAGCGCCGAACGCACCGGCTCGGCGAGCGCGATGTTCTTCGGCACCATCTCGCCCAGCAGCATGTGCAGATACGTCGCCACGGTCAGCGCGATCACGAACGAGATCGGGTGGACCAGACCGTGCGGCACCCCGACCGCGTCGAACACCGGCTCCAAGAGGTGCGCGATGGCCGGCTCGGCGACGATGCCGAGCACCAGCGTGCACAGGGTGATGCCGAGCTGCGCCGCGGCGAGCAGCGCCGATACGTGCTTCAGGCCCCACATGACACTGCGCGCCCGTCGGTCGCCCTCCTCTGCCCGCGGCTCGATCTGGCTGCGGCGTACGGAGATCAGCGCGAACTCGGCGCCGACGAAGAAGGCGTTGACGACGAGCGTCGCCAGACCGATCAGCAGCTGGATCGCGGTCATCGGTCCTCCTCCTGGGTGGTGGTGTCGGTCAGCGGTGCGTGCAGCAGGACGCGGGCGGCGCGGTGGCCGTGCGCGTCGACGACGTCGAGCCGCCAGCCGGTGACCTCGACGCTGTCGCCGACGTCCGGGATCCGGCCCAGTTCGGACGCCACGAGTCCGGCCAGCGTCTCGTACGGCCCGTCCGGCACCCGCAGTCCGACGCGGGCGAGCTGGTCGGTGCGCGCGGCGCCGTCGGCCGAGTACAGGACGCGCCCCTCCTCGTCGGTGCCCGCGGCCGCGATGTCGGACGTCTCGTGCGGGTCGTGCTCGTCGCGGACCTCGCCGACGACCTCCTCGACGATGTCCTCCAGGGTGGCGACACCCGCGGTGCCGCCGTACTCGTCGATGACGACGGCCATGGTGCGCTTGCCGGACAGCCGGTCGAGCAGCCGCTCCACGGTCAGGGTCTCCGGGACGAACAGCGGTTCGCGCAGCAGCTCGGAGACCCGCTTGCGGGGCCGCTGCTCGGCGGGCACGGCCAGGACGTCCTTGATGTGGGCGACACCGACGACGGAGTCGAGGTTGCCGCGGTAGACGGGGAAACGGGAGAGGCCGGTCGCCCGGGTCGCGTTCGCCACGTCCTCGCAGGTGGCCTGCACGTCGAGGGCCATGACCTGGACGCGCGGCGTCATCACGTTCTCCGCGGTCAGATCGGCCAGGTTCAGGGTCCGTACGAACAGCTCCGCGGTGTCCGCCTCCAGCGCGCCCTCCTTGGCGGAGTGCCGGGCGAGTGCCATCAGCTCCTGCGGTCCGCGCGCGGAGGCCAGCTCCTCGGTCGGCTCGATGCCGAAGCGGCGCACCAGCCGGTTCGCGGTGTTGTTGAGGTGCGTGATGAACGGGCGGAACACCGCGCTGAACCAGCGCTGCGGCGTCGCCACCCGTTTGGCGACGGCCAGCGGGGCCGAGATGGCCCAGTTCTTCGGCACCAGCTCGCCGACGACCATCAGGAACACGGTCGACAGGGCGGTACCGAGCACGAGCGCGACCGACGTCGACGCCGACTTCGGGATGCCGACCGCTTCGAGCGGTCCCGCGATGAGCTTGGCGATGGACGACTCGGCGAGCATGCCGACGACCAGGTTGGTGACGGTGATGCCGAGCTGCGCGCCGGAGAGCTGGAAGGTCAGGTTCCGTGCGGCTTTGAGGGCGCCGGCGGCGCCGCGCTCACCCCGCTCGACAGCGCGCTCCAGATCGCCGCGCTGGACGGTGGTGAGCGAGAACTCCGCCGCGACGAAGGCGCCGCAGGCCAGTGAGAGCAGCACTGCGACGGCGAGCAGGAGCACTTCGGTCATCGGGTCACCTCCGTCCCATGATCGGCCAGGGACGGCAGTGACGCGCGCTCTCGTGGAGCACGCGGGGGGACGGACCGGGTACTGGGGGGCTCGCCCATGGGCGGACGCTCACACCTTTCGCAGAAGTTCGAGTGACACACCCATGGTAAAGGGTCGGCAAAGCACCGTCCGTGCCCGGCCGTGCTCAGCCCTCGGCCAGCGGCTTCACCCAGCGGGTCCACTGCTGCTCGGGCGCGTACCCGGCGGCCTGCCACGCGTGGTGCGCCCGCTCGTTGCGGTCCAGGACCATCGCGTCGCCGCGCCGCCCGCCGAGTGCCACGAACCGCTCCTCCGCGGCGGCCAGCAGCGCCGAACCGATGCCCTGGCGCCGCGCGTCCGGACGGACCGCCAGCCGGTACAGATGGCACCGCCAGCCGTCGAACCCGGCGATGACCGTGCCCACCAGCTCGGTACCCGCCCGTTCGGTCCCCACCGCCTCGGTACCCCCCGGCTCCGTGCCGCGCTCGGCGAGCAGCAGCGCCTGGGGGTCCCGTGCGACGAGGCGCTCCACGCCCGCGCGGTCGTCGCTGATGCTCGTCCCCTCGGCGGCCGTCTTCCAGAACGCCAGCACGGCGTCGAGATCGGCGGGGGACGCGGACCGGATACGAAGATCGCTCATGCCCCGATCCCATCACCGGCCGCACCCCGGCCACCTCCCATTTCATATGGCGGACGATTTCACAGGGCGGACGATTCCATAGGGGCCCGACGCTCACCGGCCCCGCAGCGCCCGGACGACCGGGGCGAGCGCTTCGAGGTACGGCTCCAGGACGGTGATGTACGAGAACCCGTACCGCTCGCGGCTCGCGAGAAGCCGTTCGGTGATCTGCTCCTGGGTGCCGATGACGACGAGGGGCGAGTCCAGCACCTCGCGCTCGGTCAGCTCGGGCATGCGTGCCAGCCAGGGGCGGGCGGCGGCGGAGGGGTCGTCCGTGACGGCCACGAGTTGCAGCAGGAGGTTCAGTTCGGCGGTCTCCGCCCGGGCGCCCGCGAATTTCCGGTACGCGGCCAGCCGGCCGTCGAGTTCATCGGCCGTCAACGGTACGAGGCCGCCGGTGCCCTCGGGGCCCGGCCGGGCCCCGGTGAAGGCGACGATGTCCGCGTGCCCGGCGGCGAGGCGCAGGACCCGGTCGCCGTTGCCGCCGATCAGCAGCGGGGGCCGGGAGTCCGCGCCCGGCGTGTCCGGCAGCCGCTCCAACTCCTCGACGACGCGCACGAGATGGTCCACCCGGCTGCCGGGAGTCCCCCACGCGACACCGGCCCGATCGAACTCCTCGCGCACGTATCCGGTGCCCAGGCCCACGTCGAGGCGTCCATCAGTGAGGGCCGCGGCGGTCGTGACCTCGCGGGCCAGCAGCACCGGGTTCCAGAACGCGCAGTTGGGAACGAACGTTCCTACCCGAGGCCGCGTAGTCGCCTGCGCCGCCGCGACGAGCGCGGGGAACGGCGAAGGCGTGTCCAGATGGTCCGGCACCAGGATCACGTCGTAGCCGAGCTCCTCGGCCCTGCGGCACTTCGCGCGCCAGGCGTCGCCACGGGCGGGGGTCGTCATGGTGACGCCGAAGCGGAACGGACGGGTCATGAACTCTCCTCAGAGCGCGGCCACTTGTTCCTCTCAGGGGTACCTGGGCGGCCACGAGGATAGTCCGCTCGGGATCGGCCTTGCGGGTGCTAGCGCACCGGCGCTAGCGTGAAAGCATGGCGAAGACCCAGTTGAACGTGCGGGTGGACGAAGTCACCGCCCGCGCCGCCCGGGAGCGCGCGCTCGCCCGCGGCATGAGCGTGAACCGGTACATCGAGGAGCTGGTGAGGCGGGACGCGGGCGAGCTCGGCCGCACGTTCGTCGACGCCGCGGCCGACTTCATGAGGCGGTACGAATCCGTGTTCGCCGAGGAGTTCGGCGCGGATCTCGAAGGCCGGCGCCGTCCCGTTGAGTGAAACGCACGGCCCCTCGGACCCCGCACCCCTCGGTATCGATCTCGCCTGGCTGCTCATGATCGCCGAGCAGAAGACACCGGGCGACCCCCAGGTCACCGACTGGGGCGCCCTCGTCGCGGCGGTCGCCCGGCACGACGCGCGGATATTCGACGTCCCCGTCTACGAGACGCCGCACGCCCGCGCCGCATCGCTCATCCAACTCCTCATCCACGTACCGGCGTTGGAGCGTTCCAATGCCATGTTCGCCTCCGCCGTCGCCTACGCCTACCTCGTCGCGAGCGGCCTGGACGTGGTCACCTCGCCGGATCAGGTCCGCGAGCTGGCCCGTGTCGTCAAGGACGGCGGCGCGAGCGTCCACGACATCGAGAAGGAACTGCGCAAGTGGAGCCAGTGACCGCTACGCGTGGCCGAGCCGAGCCGGCCGCTACGCGTCGCTGAGTTCGGGCCGGCGTGCCACGCCGAGCACGCAGTACGACGTGGGCATCCGTAGCCCCCGCTCCGGCATCAACAGCGCGCGGTGCGCGACCAGTTCGAACCCGGCATCCCGCAGTGCGCCCAGCGTGTCCCGCCCCACATGGCACCCCCCGAATAGCCGCGGCCACACCGTCCGGTCCAGCGCCCTCTGCACGTTCCGCATGCCGCGTCTCGGCGCCCGTACGTGCTCGAAGAACCGCACCTCGCCACCCGGCCGCACCACCCTGCGCACCTCGGCGAGCGTCCTGGCCACGTCGCGCACACTGCACAGCACGATGGACAACACGACCGCGTCGTACCCCTCGCTCTTCACCGGTAAGGCCTCCGCGGCCCCTGGCACGACATCCACCGGGACCTCGGCGCGCACCGCCGCGTCGACCGCCAACTGCCGCAGCGCGCGCTCCGGTTCGATGGCGACGACCTCGGAGACGGTGCCCGGATAGTACGCGAAGTTCAGCCCGTTGCCCGCACCCACCTCGATGACCCGGCCCGAAAGGCCGCCGAGCAACTCGGCGCGCACCGGCGCCATCGCGGGCTCGGCCCGCTTGCTGAACCGTGCGTAATACCGCGCGAACAGGGGATGACTCACGGCGTCGTGCGACGCCCGCCGCACTTTCCTGTCGGGGGAGGGGATCCGGTCCACCATGGGACCTCCTAGGCCGGGGCGACTGGTTGGGCCGATTCTTCCCGCGACCGGGCGACGCCGAACTGATTCACGGGGCGCGGCATCGTGTCCGTGCGACCACCACGCCACGCGAGCACCACCGGCCCCGGGGCGTCACCGACTCCCCGGGCAGCGGCCCGTGCCCTGGTGCGTCACCCGGGTTCCCGGACGGACCCGGCGAACTCCTCCCCGTCCCACGTCCCGCCCAGCTCGGGCCCGAGCCAGTGGCCGGACCGTGCCCGGAACACGGCCTCGTCGAGACGCCCGGCCCCGGCCGGCACCGCGCCCACCAGAGCGGCCCCCGCGACGCCTGGCAGGTCCCCGACATTGCACCGCTCCGCGAGCCCCGGCTCCCGCGGCCAGCTTCCGATGACGATGCCGGCCTGCACGAGACCCCGGGCCCGCAACGCCTCGGCCGTCAGCTGCACGGAGTTCAACGTGCCGAGCCCCGCCTGCGCGACCACCAGGACGGGCGCCCCGAGCAGCCGTGCCGCGTCGGCGAGCGTCGACCCCTGCGCGTCGAAGTGCACCAACAGCCCGCCCGCGCCCTCGACGAGCACCAGATCATGCGAAGCCGCCAACTTCTCGGCCGCCTCCGCGACGTGAGCGGGCCGCACCGGAGCGAGTCCGGCCCGCGCCGCGGCCGTCCCCGGCGCAAGCGGCTCCGGATACCGCCCCAGCTCGACCGGCGTCACCGCGGGCCCCGCGAGCCGCACCACTTCGTCGACATCCCCGGGCTCACCCGGCGCGAGGCCGGTCTGCGCGGGCTTGAGCACGGCCACCGAGCGCCCCGCGCGCACCGCGGCGGCGGCCACCGCGGCCGTCGTCACCGTCTTGCCGATCTCGGTCCCGGTCCCCGTGACCACCAGTACCGTCGAACTCGCCATCCCCGCTCATCCCTCCCGCGCGGCCGCGCACACCGCGCGCCCGATCCGGGCCAGATCCTCGTCACCGGTGACATACGGCGGCATCGTGTAGACGAGATCGCGGAACGGCCGCAGCCAGACACCTTCTGCGATCGCCGCGCGCGTCGCCGCCGCCATGTCCACCTCGTGGTCCAGCTGCACGACGCCGATGGCGCCGAGCACACGTACCTCGCGAACTCCCGGCATTTCCATGGCGCCTGACAAGGCGTCACGCAACCCGGCCTCGATCCGTTTTACCTCCGCCTGCCAGTCCTGGCCGAGCAGCAGGTCGATCGAGGCGCAAGCCACCGCCGCGGCCAGCGGATTGCCCATGAACGTCGGCCCGTGCGCGAGCACCGGCACCTCGCCCCGGGAGATCCCGTCGGCCACCCGCGCCGTGCACAGCGTCGCCGCCTGCGTCAGATAGCCGCCGGTCAGCGCCTTGCCGACACACATCACATCCGGCGTCACCGCCGCGTGCCCGGCCGCGAACAGCGTGCCCGTGCGCCCGAAACCGGTGGCGATCTCGTCGAACACCAGCAGCACGTCGTGCGCGTCGCATGCCTCCCGCAGCACCCGCAGATACGTGGGGGAGTGGAACCGCATCCCGCCCGCGCCCTGCACCACGGGCTCCACGATGACGGCGGCCAGCTCGTGCGCATGCCGTCCGATCAGCTCCCGCAGATGCTCCGCGTACGACTCCTCGTACGCGCTCGGCGGCGCGTCCGCGAAGACCTGCTCCTGCAGCACCCCCGCCCAGAGCCCGTGCATCCCGCCCTCCGGGTCGCACACGGACATCGGCTGCCAGGTGTCGCCGTGGTAGCCGCCGCGCCAGGTCAGCATCCGCCGCTTCTCGGGCCGGCCGAGCGAGCGCCAGTACTGCAGGCACATCTTGAGGGCGACCTCCACCGACACCGAGCCGGAGTCGGCGAGGAACACGTGCTCAAGGCCGTCCGGCGACATGTCGACAAGCCGCTTTGCCAGCCCGATGGCGGGCTCGTGCGTGAGCCCGCCGAACATCACATGGCTCATCCGCTCCAACTGGCCGCGCGCCGCGTCATTGAGCACCGGGTGGTTGTACCCGTGGATCGCCGACCACCACGAGGACATGCCGTCCACCAGCTCACCGTGCCCGGCGACCCGCAGCCGCACCCCGGCCGCCGACTCGACGACCAGGGGCTGCTGCCGGCCCGGCATGGGACCGTACGGGTGCCAGACATGCTGCCGGTCCAGCGCCAGCAGCTCGTCCACGCGCGGATCAGGCATTGGGCGCGACATCCGTCCCCGCGCCGCGGCGGCGTACGGCCACCAGATCGGTACGCGCCTCGGGCACCTCGACCTGTGCACCCACCGAGCCGCAGCCGGAATCGGAGGCGGAATCGGAGGCGCACACCGAACCGCACCCGCCGCCCCGGTGCTCGGGCAGCGTCACCTCGTCGGTGCCCTCCACCTCGAACCCGGCGTCCGCGATCATCTCCAGGTCCGCCCGGCCGGCCTGTCCCTCACTCGTCAAGTAGTCACCCAGGAAGATGGAGTTGGCGATGTGCAGGGCCAGCGGCTGCATCGAGCGCAGATGCACCTCGCGCCCGCCCGCGATCCGCACCTCCACGTCCGGGCAGACGAAGCGGACCATGGCCAGAATCCGCAGGCAGCGCTGCGGGGTGAGGTTCCACTCCTTGGCCAGTGGTGTCCCCTCGAAGGGGATCAGGAAGTTCACCGGCACCGAGTCCGGGTCCAGCGCACGCAGCCCGAACACCACGTCGACCAGGTCCTCGTCGCTCTCGCCCATGCCCGCGATCAGGCCGGAACAGGCCGAGAGACCGGCCGCGTGCGCCTTCTGTACGGTGTCGATCCGGTCCGCATACGTGTGCGTCGTCGTGATGTCGCCGTACGTCGCCTCGGACGTGTTGAGGTTGTGGTTGTACGCGTCCGCCCCCGCCCCGCGCAGCCGTTCCGCCTGTCCGTCGGAGAGCAGACCGAGACAGGCGCACACCTCGACGTCCTCGTTGTCGGACTTGATCGCGTCGATCGTCTTCGCGACCCGGTCCACGTCCTTGTCCGTCGGCCCGCGCCCGCTCGCCACCAGACAGACCCGCTTGGCGCCGCCCGCGACCCCGGCGGCCGCCGCCTTGGACGCCTCATCGGGCTTCAGCCACGTGTACTTGAGGATCTCCGCCTTCGAGCCGAGGCGCTGCGAACAGTACGAGCAGTCCTCCGGGCAGAGCCCCGACTTCAGGTTCACCAGATAGTTGAGCTTGACCCGGCGCCCGAACCACGTGCGGCGCACCTTTCCGGCCGCGGCCACCACGTCGAGCAGGTCGTCGTCCGACGTCGCCAGCACGGCGAGCGCCTCTTCACGGCTCGGCAGTTCGCGCCGCAGCCCCTTGTCCACCAGCGTGTTCAGCAGGTCCATGGCGTCAGATCTTGGCCTATGGGGACGCCCCTGCGAAAGGAGACTTCGTACAAAGGAGAGCGTTCGACGTGTGGGTATTGCCACACCCTGACCCTGTGGCGGCCCGAATAGGGTCTGTGCGTTACCTACAAAACCTGCAACCAGAGGGAGTCATGGCCACAGCCCCCGTTCGTGCGTTCGGCTGGCTCGACGAGGAGCGCCGCGCCCGCGAAGCCGCCGGACTCGTCCGCACCCTGCGCCCCCGCCCGGCCGACTCCCCGCTGCTCGACCTCGCGAGCAACGATTATCTGGGTCTGGCCCGCCACCCCGAGGTCGTCGAGGGCGCCGCCGAGGCCGCACGCCGCTGGGGCGGCGGGGCGACCGGCTCCCGGCTGGTCACCGGCACCACCGAGCTGCATGTCCGCCTCGAGCGGGAACTGGCCGACTTCTGCGGATTCGAGGCCGCGCTCGTCCTCTCCTCCGGTTACGCGGCGAACCTCGCCGCGGTCACCGCGCTCGCCCCGCACGGTTCACTGATCGTGTCCGACGCGGCCAACCATGCCTCCCTCATCGACGGCTGCCGACTGGCCCGCGGCGCCACCCAGGTCGTGCCGCACGCCGACCCCGCCGCTGTCCGCAAGGCCCTCGGTACGCACGACGGACCCGCCGCGGTCGTCTCGGACACCGTTTTCTCCGTCGACGGGGACCGGGCGCCACTCGCCGAACTGGCCGCTGTGTGCCGCGAGTTCGGGGCGGGGCTGCTGGTCGACGACGCGCACGGTCTCGGTGTGCTCGGGGCCGGCGGCCGCGGCGCCCCGCACGCGGCGGGCCTGGCCGGAGCGCCGGACACCGTCGCCACCGTCACCCTCTCCAAGTCCTTCGGCAGTCAGGGCGGCGCGGTCCTCGGCCCGGCCCGGGTCATCGACCATCTCGTGAACGCGGCCCGTACGTTCATCTTCGATACCGGGCTCGCCCCGGCGGCGGCCGGCGCCGCCCTGGCCGCGTTGCGTCTGCTGCGCCGCGAACCGGAGCGCGCGGACCGGGCCCGCGAGGTGGCGACGTCTCTGCATCAACTGCTCACCGGCACGGGCCTGTTGGCGGTGCGGCCGGACGCGGCGGTCGTCTCGGTGCGCGCGCCCTCGCCCGATGAAGCGGTGCGCTGGGCCGCGGACTGCCGGGCGGCGGGACTCTCGGTGGGCTGCTTCCGCCCGCCGTCGGTGCCCGACGGCATCTCGCGACTGCGGCTGACCGCCCGCGCCGACCTCACCGACGAACAACTCGGCGAGGCGGTACGGGTGATCAGCCGCACTGCTCCCAACAGCGCTTTCAGCACAGGGAGTTGACGAACCCCTCCCAGGCGGAGGGTGCGAACAGCAGGGCGGGCCCCGTGGTGTTCTTGGAGTCACGGACGGCCATCAGTCCGGACGTGGGCCCCGAGGTCTGGGGGGCTGTCTCGACGCAGTTGTTGGCGCCGGTGCTGCGGCTGCTGCGCCGCCACCGTGCGCCGCTCAGCGACGAGCTGGAGGGAACGGAAGGAACGTGCCGAGGCAGTGCATTCATGGTGCCCCCTTACGCAGTGCCGGCCCGTGGCGAGGTGTCGGCGTCCTCGTCCGCTCGGTTACCCGGCGATCCGTGCGATGAATTCCAACGAGTCCTCGGGCGAAAGTGCGCGGAGGAGAAGGGTGTCAAAGGCCTCTGTGTATGCCTTGAGGTCTTCTTTCCGCTCGAGGTAGAGGCTACTCGTCAAATGGTCGAGAACAACCACATCCAGATCGGATGTGTTCGGAAATGAGAACACAACGAAAGGGCCACTGAGGCCGATGTGGCCACCCGCAGAGAAGGGAAGCACCTGAATTTGGACATGCGGCATTTGTGCCGCCTCGGCCAGGTGCGCCACCTGCCGTCGCAGGATGCCGGACCCACCCACCTCGCGCCGTAACACCCCTTCGTCGAGCACCGCGCTCAGCTGGAGAGGCGGCTGCGCCCGCAGCACATCCTGACGCGCGAGCCGCACCTCCACCAGCGCCTCGATGTGCTGGTCCGGCATCCCCGCCAGCACCGAACGGGTCACCGCCCGCGCGTACTCGGGCGTCTGCAACAACCCCGGCACCACGCTCGTCTCCAGCGTCCGGATCCGGCAGGCCTGCGATTCGAGGCTGATGAAATCGCGGTAGGAAGGCGGCAATAGCCCCCGATAAGCGTGCCACCAATGGTGTCCGCCAGTATCTTCCGCACCTGCCAATGCGACCACGAGCTCCCGCTGCCGCGGATTCTTCGTCTCGAATGCGTCGAGCAGGCGCAGCACATCCGCTGCCTTCACGCCACTGCGTCCTGTCTCGATCCGGCTCACCTTCGACTGGTGCCAGCCGACCAGCCGGGCCGCCTGGCCACTGGTCAGTCCGGCCTGTACGCGCAACGCGCGCAGTTCGGCACCGAGTTTGCGACGGCGGACCGCGGGACCGTACTTCATGTTGACTCCTCAACGTCCTCGGGTCGCCCGGCCGGGGCTCCTTCCTGGCCCGTGCGAAGCGACTCCTGATCAGACGGTAGAGGAACCGGCGTGCGCTCGCCCAAATACGGTCTCTCGTCGCAGAGTTCACCGCTTCGAGCGACAGATATATGCATATCTTGGGGGATCAGCAGCACGGAAGGGCATCCAAGTGGCACTCTGGCGCGAAGCAGAAGTCGGAGGCCGCACGCCAGCGAACCGCCAGAGTCGACAGGCGCGGCCCCGGTGGGAAAGGGACGACGTCGCCATGGCAGACCACCTGGAAGCATCCGTCACGCTGCCGAGCGAACCCGCCTCGGTCTCCGCGGCCCGCCGGTACGTGAGCCACGTACTGTCGGAGTGGGGCATGCCGGGGGACACCGACGCGGCCGACACCGTCCGGCTGATCGTGTCGGAACTCGCGACCAACGCCGTGCAGCACACCCTGGGCATGTCGCCCACCTTCACCGTCGACCTGGAACTCGAACACGACGAGCGGCTGCGCATCGGCGTCACCGACAGCCACCCGCGCTACCCCAAGCGACTGCCCGCCGCCGTCCAGCAGGACAACGGCCGCGGCATGGTGATCATCCGCTGCCTCACCGCGGAGTGCGGCGGACGGCTTTCGGTGTCGCCGACCCCGGAGGGCGGCAAGACCGTATGGATCGCACTGCCATGGATCGCCGCCGCAAAGGACAACAACGTGCCGCCCGCTGCTGCCTGTTGACGCTCCGTCAGTGTGAAGAGCGGCCGAACGCCCCGCGCAGGAGCGCCCGGAAGCTGTCGACCGCCGGGTTCGTGTCGTCCGCCCGGTGCACCACCGACACCGTCCGCCGCAGGTCCCCCGGTTCGAGATGCCGTACGCCGAGCGGCGTCGCCGACATCCGCGCCACCATCTCCGGCACCACCGCCACACCGAGCCCGGCACTTACCAGCGCGCACACCAGCGCGTAACTCGGCGTCTCCACCAGCACCGACGGTGTCGCTCCGGCCCGCGCAAGCGCCGCCTCGACGCCCTGCCGCGGCGGATGGTTCGGTGCCATGCTGATCAGCGCCTGCCCCGCCAGCTCGGCCGGCGGCAGTCGCGTCGTCCCCGCCGTCCCCGCCGTCAGCGCCTGTCCGGGAGCCGTCACCAGCACCAACTCCTCTACGAGGACGGGTTCCTGGACCACGGAAGAGGGCACCGCCACGGGCTCGGAGGGCGCATAAGTGTGAGTGAGCGCCACATCGACGGTGCCGGCCGCCACCGCGGCGACCCCGAGCGGTGGCTCGTACCCGGCGACCGTCAACTCCACATCCGGATGGGCCCTGCGGAACGCGGTCAGCGCCGGCGGCAGCAGATGCATCCCCGCCGTCGTGAACGTACCGAGCCGCAGCCGCCCGCCCGACAGGCCGGCGAGCCGCGCCAGCTCGTGCCGGGCCCGCGCCATCTCGTCGAGCACCCGCCGCGCCGTCTCCACCAGCACCTCGCCGGCACCCGTCAGCCGGGCGCCCCTGTGGTGCCGCACGAGCAGTGCCGTCCCTGCCTCCCGCTCCAACTTCGCGAGCTGCTGCGAGAGCGCGGGCACGGTATATCCCAGGCGTTGGGCCGCCCGGGTGATCGAACCGGCCTCGGAGACCGCCACCAGCGCGGCGAGCCGCGTCGGGTCGTACATGGGCCGCCTCCGAAGCCGTACGGAATCCCACCGGAGCCCCGCGCGCGAAGGCCCCGGCCTTAAGCGTTGCTTTAGGCAGACTCAGGATATTGCACATACCTGCTGAAGGCCGGGCTCGGGCAGGCTGAAGTGCATGGACGCTCAACTGGTCGCCTTCACCGGCGTCGCCGCGGGCATGGTGGCCCTGCCCGGCGCGGACTTCACGGTCGTCGTGCGCAACTCCATGGTCTCGCGCCGCGCCGGAGTCGCCTGCGCCCTCGGAGTCGCCTGCGGCCTGCTCGTCCACACCGCGCTGGCCGTCGCCGGCCTCGCCGCGGTCCTCACCGCCGTACCCACGCTGTTCGGCGCCCTGCGACTCGCGGGGGGTGCGTACGTCCTCTACCTGGGCGCGAAGACACTGCAGTCGGCGCTGCGCCCCCTGCGGGAGCGGGCCGACGACGGGGCCGGCCCGGAGCGGGGCCCGGCCGGCGGCGCGCTGCGGCAGGGCTTCCTGACCAACACGCTCAATCCGAAAGCGCCGATCACGTTCTTGAGCGTGCTGCCGCAGTTCGTGCCCGCGGGCAGCCCCGCCCTTCCGCGAACGGCCGTTCTTTCGGCGATCGTGGTGGCGCTCGCGCTGCTCTGGTTCCCGGCCGTGGCCCTGCTCGTGGACCGGCTCGGCCGGTGGCTGCGCAGGCCGCGCACGGCCCGCGCCGTGGAGGCCGTCACCGGGAGCGCGCTGGTGCTCCTGGCCCTGGCCCTCCTTCTGGAGCCGCTGATCGCGTGAGAGGCCGCGTGAGGGGCCGCGTGGGAGGCCGCGTGGGGACGGGCCCGGCGCCGGGCCCGTCCCCACGGGCCGCTCCGTGCGGCGGGGGTCAGCGCACCCGGCCGTACCAGACGCTCCGCGTCCAGATCCTCTCCAGCCGCACCACCGCGCCGGTCTTGGGCGAATGCCAGATCCGTCCCTTCCCGGCGTAGATGCCGACGTGGTAGACGCTCCGGCCCGAGTGGAAGAAGACCAGGTCACCCGTCCTGCGGTGGGACGAGGAGACATGACGGGTCTTGTTGTACTGCTGCGCGGCGGTGCGGGGCAGCTTCTTGCCCGCCCGCTTGAACGAATAGAGCGTCAGGCCCGAGCAGTCGAACCGGTGCGGGCCCGTGGCGCCCCACCTGTACGGCGATCCCTTCTTGGAGGCCGCGACCCTCAATGCCTTGGTCGAAGCCGTAGCCGCCGACGCCTCGGACGCGGCGCCGGGGACCATGAGTCCGGCTCCTGCGACGGCGAGGGTGAGGACCGACGCGGTGCCGGCCCGGGCCAGCAGCGAGGGAACACGATTGAGCGCAGACATGCGCAACCCTTCGTCAGCCGCCTGTGAAGGGTGACCTGTCGGGTTCGGGCAGGCGAAGATGCCCGGCCGCATGGTGCGGCTTCACCCCAAGGGCCCCTCGGGCACCACCTCCGTCGAGGTGGGCCGGTGGCCCGTCGTACCTGGGTCCTCCACTCCTGCCGATGCACTTCTGTCGACCTGGCATCCGCACGGCGGCAGGACTCGGCGTCCGCACGGACCGCCCCGCCGCGGCGGCGGGGGCTTGTCGTCGGAGGGATCTTCACGCACATGTGGAGCCGAAACCGAGTTGAACCGGCGGTAAGTGAGGCTGCTCACGCTTGACCCGTTCAGGTGGACAGTCCTGCTTCCGGGCCGCGCCCGCGACACCTGACCACGCTCGTACCAGGGGCGGAACGTGTCATTCCGGCGTCCGCGTACCGCCGGAGCGCAACTCTGACCGTCTTGATGATGTATGAGTGTCTAGGCCATTTGGTGGTACACCATCTGGGCCGTTTCGGCTCGGGCGCAGACAGTTTGCGCGAGCCGCGACTCCCTGCGATCTCAACTGACCGCTTCTGGCGGCAAAGTGACTCTCTGTGTACGCCTCTCGCCATCCAGGACGCGCAGAGCCCGCGTCAGGGTTGGCGCGTGCACCTCGCTCTCGCCCCGCCGGTGCATCAGCTCCAAGGCGTCCCGCAGCGCCGACGCCCGCCCGACGAGCGCTTGCGCCGCCCGCAGCCCTCGGTAGGTGTGGTCGCCGCGCGCCGGGTTGATCCGCGCGATCAGATCGACCACCGCCAGGTAGCTGTCCACCAGCTCGCACTCGGCGCGGGTCAGGGCGGGCAGCGGCGGCAGTTCGGGTGGAAACACCGGCATGTCACCTCGCGCCCTGTGCGCCGAGCGTGGCCTTGCGGCTCCGCAGCACCTGGTCCACCAGGCCGTACTCCAGGGCCTGGTGGGCGTCGAGCACGGTGTCCCGCTCGATGTCCAGGCCGACCTGGTCCTTCGCCCGCCCCGAGTGCCGCGCGAGCAACTCCTCCAACTGCTCCCGCATACGCGCCATTTCGCGTGCCTGGATCTCCAGATCGGTGGGCTGGCCCTGTGCCGGCTCGGGCAGCGCCGGCTGGTCGAGCACCACGCGCGCGCCGGGCAGCATCATCCGCTTGCCCGGCGCCCCGGCGGCGAGCAGCACCGCGGCGACGGACGCGGCCTGCCCCAGGCACGTCGTCTCCACGTCACAACTGACGTACTGCATCGTGTCGTAGAGCGCCGTCATCGCGCTGAACGAGCCGCCGGGGGAGTTGATGTACAGCGAGATGTCCTGGTCCGGCGCCGTGTATTCGAGGTGCATGAACTGCGCCATCACATCGTTGGCGGACGTGTCGTCGATCGGCGTCCCGAGGAAAACGATGCGCTCCTCCAAGAGCTTCGAGTACGGATCGAGCGTGCGGTACCCCGAGGTCGTGCGCTCCGTGAACTCGGGCAGGACATAACGGCCGGACGGTCGGGTCATGGTGGTCTCCTCCGCTGCTCTCATGAGTTCCTGCTGCTCTGTAAAAAATGTACAGGACGTACATGACGTACGATGGGGAGCATGGCCTACGAGATTCCGGTGACGCAAGCCCGAGCTGAGCTCGCCGACTTGATCAACCGCGTGGTGTACGGCGGAGAGCGCGTCGTCGTCACGCGGCACGGCAAGCCCCTCATCGGCCTCGTATCGGCAGCTGACCTGGAGCGACTCGAAGCGCTTGGCGCGTCGGAGGCCGACCCCGCGGACGAGCCCGCGATCAGCTCCGTCTCCCGTGTCGGCACCCTGACGTCCGCTCCGGGCGAACGGCAGCGGTTCGGCATCGCCGCCGAACATCGCGGCCCGGACGTCCGTTAGGGCGGCGGCCCTCGCGTACGAGATCCGTCGAGGCCGTGCCCCTGCCGACCGCGTCGCCTGCACATGTGCCGCCTGCCGCGCCCCCGTTGAAGCAGTAGGCGGCCGGGTGCAACGTCATTGCTCCGGCGCCCACGCCCGGCGCCTGGTGCCGGGTGGCAGTAACTGGCCGACGGGTAGGGCTGGTTGGGTCGGGAGATGCGACGCCGCGGCCACGCCGAAGTAGCGGCTGGTTGTGCGCGCCACCGTCGCGACCATGCCGTCAATCGGCCCGAAATGCCTTCTCCGTCCTGATCCCATGCGGTCTTGTCGGGAAGGAAGGTTCGTTCTACTTTGTCGGCCATGGCACGCGTATCCCAAGAGCACCTCGCCGCCCGCCGCCGACAGATCCTGGACGGCGCCGCGCTCTGCTTCGCTCGTAACGGCTTTCATGCCACGTCGATGCAGGAGGTCCTGAAGGAAGTGGACCTGTCGGCCGGCGCGGTCTACCGCTACTTCCGTGGCAAGGACGAGCTGATCCATGCCACCGTCATGGAGGTTCTCGACGACGTGCGGACCGCGTTCGAGACGGTCGGCCGACAGACGCCGCTCCCGCCGCCGTACGAACTGGTCGGCACGGTCATGGGGGAGATTCACCGGGAGCGGCCGGCGCTGCGGGTCGACGGGGCGTCCTGCTTCCCGCGCCTGGTGGTGCAGGTGTGGTCCGAGACTCTGCGCAATGACGACCTCGCCGCGGTGATCCAAGCCGGCTTCGACAAGGTCCGCGCGGTCTGGGTCGAGATCGTGAAGGGGTATCAGGAGGCCGGGACGATGCGCACCGACGCCGACCCGGACGCCGTCGCGCGCACGATGGTCGCCGCGGCCCAGGGGTTCCTCATCCAGCAGGCGCTCTTCGGCGAGGTGCCGATCGCGACGCTGCAGATCGGCCTGCGCGGCCTGATGAGTATGGGTGAGGTCAGCTGACGGCAATGCGGCGGTCAAGCGACGGTTAACCTCGTTGAAACTCCGCCCAACTAGCCTGCGCCGCACGTCACCAGGGGTTTTGGTAACCGGGGTGCGCAAGATCGCGCGCATTTCTTGTGTGTTACATCTATACCCGTCGCGGTGGCCGCGGCAGCCGGGCCCCGCACGGTCCGAAGCGAGACTGTGAGGTGGGACGCGTGCACTTGACCCCGCACGAGCAGGAGAGACTGCTCATCCATGTGGCCGCCGACGTGGCCGACAGGCGCCGGGCCCGGGGTCTGAAGCTCAATCACCCCGAGGCCGTCGCCCTGATCACCGCGCACGTCCTCGAGGGCGCCCGCGACGGCCGCACCGTCGCCGAACTCATGTCATCCGGACGGACGTTGCTCACCCGCGAGGACGTCATGGAGGGCATCCCCGAGATGATCCACGACGTCCAGGTCGAAGCGACCTTCCCGGACGGCACCAAGCTCGTCACCGTCCACGAGCCGATCGTCTGACAAGAGAGCGGCAGCCATGATTCCCGGAGAGATCCTCTTCGCCGACGATCCGGTCGTCTACAACGAGGGCCGCACCGTCATACGTATGACGGTGCTCAACGCCGCGGACCGGCCCATCCAGGTCGGCTCCCACTACCACTTCGCCGAGGCCAACCCCGGTCTGGACTTCGACCGCGCCGCCGCCCGTGGCCACCGGCTCGACATCCCCGCCGGAACGGCCGTTCGTTTCGAACCCGGCATCCCCGTCGACGTCGAACTCGTCCCCCTCGCGGGCAACCGGATCGTCCCCGGCCTGCGCGGCGAGACCGGAGGTGCCCTCGATGCCTGAACTGTCCCGCGCCGCCTACGCCGACCTGTTCGGCCCCACCACCGGCGACCGCGTCCGCCTCGCCGACACCGACCTCTTCGTCGAGATCGAGGAGGACCGCTCGGGCGGCCCCGGCCGCTCCGGCGACGAGGCCGTCTTCGGCGGCGGCAAGGTCATCCGCGAATCCATGGGCCAGTCGCGGGCCACCCGCGCGGAAGGCACCCCAGACACCGTCATCACCGGCGCTCTGATCATCGACCACTGGGGCATCGTCAAGGCCGACATCGGCATCCGTGACGGCCGGATCACCGGCATCGGCAAGGCCGGCAACCCCGACACGATGGACGGCGTCCACCCGGACCTCGTCATCGGCCCGGAGACCGAGATCCTCGCGGGCAACGGCAAGATCGTCACCGCCGGCGGCATCGACACCCACATCCACTTCATCTCGCCGACCATCGTCGACGAGGCACTCGCCTCGGGCGTCACGACCCTCGTCGGCGGCGGTACGGGACCGGCCGAGGGCTCCAAGGCGACCACCATCACCCCCGGTTCCTGGCACCTCGCCCGGATGTTCGCGGCGATGGAGAACAGCCCCGTCAACATCGGCTTCCTCGGCAAGGGCAACACCATGTCGAAGGAGTCCATGCGCGACCAGCTGCGCGCGGGCGTCCTCGGCTTCAAGATCCACGAGGACTGGGGCGCCACCCCGGCCGTGATCTCCGCCTGCCTCGACGTGTGTGAGGAATCCGGCGCCCAACTCGCCGTCCACTCCGACACGTTGAACGAGGCCGGCTTCGTCCAGGACACCTTCGACGCCGTCGGCGGCCGGACCCTGCACGCCTTCCACGTCGAGGGGGCCGGGGGCGGTCACGCGCCCGACATGATCACCGCCGTGCAGCTGCCCAACATGCTGCCGAGCTCCACCAACCCGACCCGGCCGCACACCGTCAACACCGTCGAGGAACACCTCGACATGCTGATGGTCTGCCATCACCTCAACCCCGCGGTCCCCGAAGACCTCGCCTTCGCCGAGTCCCGCATCCGGCCCACCACCATCGCGGCCGAGGACATCCTGCACGACATGGGCGCCATCTCGATCATGTCGTCGGACTCGCAGGCCATGGGCCGCATCGGCGAGGTCATCATGCGCACCTGGCAGACCGCCCACGTCATGAAGCGCCGCCGAGGCCTGCTGCCCGGCGACACCCGCGCCGACAACCGGCGGGCCCGCCGCTACGTCGCCAAGTACACGATCAACGCGGCGATCGCGCAGGGCATCGAGCACGAGGTCGGTTCCGTCGAGACCGGCAAACTCGCCGACCTGGTGCTGTGGGACCCGAAGTTCTTCGGCGTGAAGCCGCAGGCCGTCATCAAGGGCGGGCAGATCGCGTACGCACAGATGGGTGACGCCAACGCCTCCATCCCGACGCCCCAGCCGGTGCTGCCGCGTCCGATGTTCGGCGCGTACGGAAAGGCGCCCGCGGCCAACTCGTTCAACTTCACCAGCGAATGGGCCATCGAGGACGGGCTCCCGGAGCGTCTCGGACTGGGACGAACGTTCGTTCCGATCCGCTCGACCCGCGGCCGCACCAAGGCCGACATGCGCAACAACGACGCCCTGCCACGGGTCGAGGTCGCCCCCGACTCGTTCGCCGTGACCATCGACGGCGAACTCGTCGAACCCGCCCCCGCCGCCGAACTGCCGCTCGCCCAGCGGTACTTCCTGTTCTGAGTGCGTACGTCATGACACGCGCAGCGCTGCTCGTCCTTGCCGACGGCCGCTTCCCCGCCGGGGGGCACGCCCACTCCGGCGGGGCGGAGGCCGCGGTCAAGGCGGGCCGCATCACCGACGCGGCGAGCCTGGAGGAGTTCTGCCGGGGTCGCCTGCACACCAGCGGCCGCGTGGCGGCCGCGCTCGCCGCGGCGGCGGCGCTCGGCGTCGACCCCGCCGCCCTCGACGCGGCGGCCGACGCCCGCACGCCGTCCCAGGCCCTCCGCGTGGCCGCGCGCAGACTAGGCCGGCAGCTGATGCGCGCCGCCCGCACCACCTGGCCGCATCCCGAACTCGACGCCCTGGCACGGCAGTTCCCCAAGGGCGCGCACCAGCCAGTCGTGCTCGGCCTGACCGCCCGCGCCGCCGGGCTCGGCCCCGAAGACGCCGCGTACTGCTCCGTGTACGAAGGTGTCAGCGGGCCCGCGACCGCCGTCGTACGCCTGCTGAGCCTCGACCCGTTCGACGCCACGGGGGCCCTCGCGCGGCTCGCGCCCGAACTCGACCTCGTCGTACGTGACGCCGTGGACGCGGCGAGACGGGCCGTCGGCGAAGGCGTCGACGCGCTGCCCGCCGGGTCCGCGCCGCTGCTCGAGATCGGCGCGGAGGTGCACGCCGCCTGGCCTGTGCGGTTGTTCGCGTCCTAGTACCTGCCCGAAGCGCGTCCTGGGACCCGTCCGCCCCGAAGCCCGCCCGGCTCACCCTGAACCATCCGAAAGCCACCCGAACTGGAGCCGTAGACCATGCACCTCGGCCACTTCCACGAAGGCCCCGCCGCCGTCTCCGCCGACGCCCACCGTCCCGACGGCACCCGCCGGGCCCTGCGCATCGGACTCGGCGGCCCCGTCGGATCCGGCAAGACGGCCACCGTCGCCGCGCTGTGCCGCGCCCTGCGCGACGAGCTCTCCCTCGCCGTCGTCACGAACGACATCTACACACGGGAGGACGCCGAGTTCCTGCTGCGCGAGGCCGTACTGCCGCCCGAGCGGATCGTCGCCGTGGAGACCGGCGCCTGCCCGCACACCGCGATCCGCGACGACATCTCCGCCAACCTGGAAGCCGTCGAGGACCTGGAGACCGGGTTGTCCACCGGCGGGGTCGGGCCGCTCGACCTGATCCTCGTCGAGTCCGGCGGCGACAACCTCACCGCGACCTTCTCCAAGGGCCTCGTCGACGCCCAGGTCTTCGTCATCGACGTCGCGGGTGGCGACGACATCCCGCGCAAGGGCGGCCCCGGCGTCACCACCGCGGACCTGCTCGTCATCAACAAGACCGACCTGGCCCCCTATGTCGGCTCCGACCTGGCCCGGATGTCCGCCGACGCCAAGGAGGCACGGGGCGAACTCCCCGTCGTGCTGCAGTCCTTGCGCTCGGAGGCAGGGGTGGGCACGGTCGCGGCCTGGGTGCGGAAGCAGTACGCGGCATGGACCGCGTGAGTGAGCGCGGCGGATCGCGAGCGGGCGTTCGTTCTACCGCCCGCGTCGTCGCGCGTGACGACGGCCGCGGCAGCACCGCTCTGCCTGTCATGGAGAGCGAAGGTTCGTTCGCGATCCGCCGTGTCCGGGCCACCGGCTCCGAGGCCCGCGTCCTGCTCGTCGGCGCCATGAGCGGGCCCCTCGGCGGCGACCACTTCACCGTCGAGGCCCGCGCGGAGCAAGGAGCCCACCTGCATATCGGCTCCGTCGCGGCCACCCTCGCCCTGCCAGGACAGGTCAAGGACGAGGCCCGCTACGACGTCCGCCTCGACGTCGCCGACGGTGCCCGCCTCGATTGGCTGCCGGAGCAGCTGATCTCGGCGAACGGCAGCGATCTGCGCGTCACCACGCGGGCCGACCTCGCCCCCGCCGCCCGTCTCGTGCTGCGCGAGGAACAGGTGCTCGGCCGAGTGGGCGAGCAGCCGGGCCGGCTCACCAGTCGCCTCACGCTCTACCGCGCCGGCCGGCCACTGCTCGACCAGGAACTCGCCTGCGGCCCGGGCGCACCCGGCGGCTGGGACGGCCCCGCGGTGCTGGCCGGGTATCGCGCCCTGGGGCAACTCGTTGTCGTACGCCCGGAGTTCTCCACCGATCGGCCCTCCTCCACCGTGATCGAGGCGGACGGCACCGCGGCGCTCACCCCTCTCGAGGGACCCGCCGTGCTGGTCACCGCGGTCGCCCCGGACGCGCTGCGACTGCGTCGAATCCTGGACGCCGCGCTGGGCCGACTGGTCTGACCGCTCACCGGGACGAGTTATACCGTTTATCGGATTGGTAAAGAACGTCCATCCACTCTGTTGTCAGGGACCCGCACAGGACAGGATCCGCGTACGGATCGGCTACACGATCGATGTAACGATCGAATCGATGTGCGGGAGGCCTCACTTGAGACGGACTCGACAGACGAGTCGCGGCAGCCGGAAGGTCGTGATCGGCTCTGCCGGCGCGTTCGCCGCTGCGGCGCTGATAGCGGGAGCGGTCGCCGCCCCCGCGGCCAACGCCGAGCAGCGCACGACCGGCAGTCACAGCCAGGACCGTCAGGCGAAGGGCGCCGCCATCGCCGCGGCCCGCGCCGACAAGAAGGGCATCGACTGGCAGGACTGCCCCGCGGACTGGGGCTTCGCCAAGCCCATCCAGTGCGGCTACGTCACCGTGCCGCTCGACTACGCGAAGCCGTACGGCAAGCAGATCAAGCTCGCCGTCGACCGCGTCGGCTCCACGGGAACCAAGAGCGAGCGCCAGGGCTCCCTCGTCTACAACCCGGGCGGCCCCGGCGGCTCCGGGATGCGCTTCCCGACCCGGGTGACCACCAAGAACCCGCTGTACGCGAAGATGGCGAAGGCCTACGACTTCGTCGGCTTCGACCCGCGCGGTGTCGGCCACTCGGCGCCGATCTCCTGCATCGACCCGCAGGAATTCGTCAAGGCCCCCAAGGCCGACCCGGTCCCGGACAGCGAGGCAGACAAGCGCGCCCAGCGCAAGCTCGCCAAGGAGTACGCGGACGGCTGCTACGAGCGCAGCGGCGAGATGCTGCCGCAGATGACGACGCCGAACACCGCGCGCGACCTCGACGTCATCCGTGCCGCCCTCGGAGACAAGAAGCTCAACTACCTGGGCGTCTCCTACGGCACGTACCTGGGCGCCGTCTACGGCACGCTCTTCCCGGGCCACGTCCGCCGCATGATCGTGGACAGCGTCGTCAACCCGGCGAAGTCCAACATCTGGTACGAAGCCAACCTGAACCAGGACATCGCCTTCGAGGGGCGCTGGAAGGACTGGCAGGACTGGGTCGCGAAGAACGACGCCACGTTCCACCTCGGCTCCACGCGCGCCAAGGTGCAGCAGCAGTGGCTGACCCTGCGCGCCGCCGCGAAGAAGAGCCCGCTCGGCGGGGTCGTCGGCCCGGCCGAGCTGATCGGCTTCTTCCAGAGCGCGCCGTACTACGACTCGTCGTGGGTGCCCGTCGCCCAGACGTGGAGCAAGTACGTCGCCGGCGACACGCAGGCCCTGGTCGACGCCATTGCCCCCGACATGTCGGACACCGCGGGCAACGCCGCTTCGGAGAACAGCAACGCGGTCTACACCGCCGTCGAGTGTGCCGACGCCAAGTGGCCCACCAGCTGGCAGAAGTGGGACAGGGACAACACGCGGCTCGACAAGGACTACCCGTTCATGACGTGGGCCAACGCGTGGATGAACCTGCCCTGCGCCACCTGGAAGACCAAGCAGCAGACGCCGATCGACGTCAAGACCGGCAAGGGTCTCCCGTCGGTCCTGATCGTGCAGTCCACGCGTGACGCCGCCACCCCGTACGAGGGCGCCGTCGAGCTGCACAAGCGTTTCAAGGGCTCCCGCCTGATCACCGAGAAGGACGCGGGCTCCCACGGTGTCACCGGCCTGGTCAACCCCTGCATCAACGACCGTGTCGACACCTACCTGCTCACCGGCAAGACCGACAGCAAGGACGTGACGTGCGCCCCGCACGCCACCCCGAAGCCGTGACGTCCGCCTGAGCGCGCACAGAACAGCCGGCCCGGCCCCCGCGACGCGGGGGCCGGGCCTTCTTCATGGGCTCCCGCGGTCAGCCCCGGGCGGCCAGCCAGGCGTCCTCGGCCGCGTAGTCGAAGAGTCCGGTCGTGTAGTTCGCCACCATCTTCGGGAAGCCGTCCACCCAGTCCTGCTGCCGCAGCCGCTCGGTCAGCCACTCCACCGTCGCCGGCAGCGCGTCGGCGTACGTCGTGACCGGCCGGTACCCCACCTCCCGTTCCGCGGCCGACATGTCGAAGACGAACGGGTACGGCAACGACCACGGTGTGTCCCCGACCGTCGGCGCCGGCGGCGGCCCGTCGACGAGCACCGTCTCCGTCTCCACCCCCATCAGCCTGTCGATCATGGTGCCGATCTCGGCGACCGTCGGGCTGTCGGGGTCCGCGCCGTTGAGCACCCGCGAGCCCGGCCTGGCCGCCGCGAGCCGTACCAGCTCCGCCAGGTTGTCCACGCTTGCCGGGTGGAAGCGGCTCTCCCCGCCGTACGCGAGCACGCGCGTGCGCCGACCGTCGAGGTTCCGCTTCACGAAGTACAGCTCGCGGGGCGTGCGGCAGTGCGGGCCGTGCACCGCGCTCGCCCGGACCAGCGTCGTCGGCAGCTTCTCCCCGAGCGCCAGCAGATCCTGCTCCAGCTGTATTTTCCGCGTCCCGTACGTCTCCTCGCCCGCCGCGACCGTCCGCCAGGTCTCCGGCACCGGCACGGGGAAGCGCGGCTTCCCGTCCGGCTCCTCCTGCGTGTCGAAGCTGCGCCCCCGCTCGTCCTCGTACACGGCGCCACTGGAGATCACGACGGCCGACCCGATCCGGTCCGCGAGATGTGCGAGCTGTCGCCCGTGCGGCCGGGTGAACGCCACCAGGTCCACGACCAGATCGACCCCGTCACCGACCAGCTCGGCGAGCGCCGTGTCGTCGTTCCGGTCGAGCCGTACCGACCGCACCTCGTCGGGCCAGTTCGCGTCCCGGTTGCCGCCCCGCGAGGCTGCCGTCACCTCCCAGCCGTCGCGTGCGAGCGCCCGCACCGAGGGTCGTCCGATCTGTCCTGCTCCACCGATCACCAAAGCCGTCTTCATGAGCGGACCGTACGACGACGCACGCGGCGTGCCCATCGAATTCTGCTCAGCGCAGAGGCCGGTGCCGCAGCCCTGGCGGTCGGTCAGCTCAGCGGCATCCTCGGGAACCTCCGCTTCGTGGCCTCCTCGGCCTCCGCCTTCACGAGCGCCGCGTACTTGTCGACGTACTCCTGCCCGGACAGTTCGAGGATCGCGTACATGATCTCGTCGGTGGCGGCGCGCAGGATCGCCTTCTCGTCGTCCATCCCCGCGTACCGGGAGAACTCCAGCGGCGCGCCGAACCGGATGGTCACCCGCCGCATGTTCGGGATCTTCTGGCCCGGAGGCTGTGCCTCGAACGTGCCGATCATCGCGCACGGGACCACGGGGACCTGCGCCTTCAGAGCCATCGCGGCGACGCCGACCTTGCCCTTGTAGAGCCGCCCGTCGTGCGAGCGCGTGCCCTCCGGGTAGATGCCGAGCAGCTCGCCACGGCGCAGTACTCCGAGGCCCTCGCGGATCGCGGCCTGCCCGGCCTCTTTGCCCGAGCGGTCGACCGGGATCTGACCCGCACTGCGGAAGAAGGCGGCCGTCAGCCGCCCCTTGATGCCTGGCCCGGTGAAGTACTCGGCCTTCGCCAGGAAGGTGATCCGCCGCTTGATGATCGCCGGCATCAGGAAGTGATCGGAGAACGACAGGTGATTGCCCGCGACGATCGCGGCACCCGAGTCCGGGATGTGCTCCAGACCCTCGATCCGGGGCCGGAACATCAGCCGCAGCAGCGGCCCGAGGATCACGTACTTGAGAAGTCGGTAGAACATGCGGTCGCCTTCCCCCATGAAGCAGCCTTGTGCAGCGCGTGGAGCCCGTGAACCGCGTCAACAGCTCGGACGGGGTGCGTGCGCACAGTAGTCAATCAGCGGCCCGCGCGCGAGAGCCCGATCAAGCCTTGGGGCCCTGGCGCGTGACCGACAGGACCGCGTCAGGCGCTGTGCGAGGCCACCATCGCCACTGTGATCAGTCCGAGCACGACCCAGCCGAACCACAGCCAGCCGTTGCTGCCGAGCGCCACCGTGTAGGCGGTGACGGCCACCAGGCCGCCCACGGTGAACACGCCCATCGTCTTCGTGGATCCGGGCATCACGCACGCTCCTCCCGGCAGCCCGGACGGCGAACGGCGATGTACGGAGCCCGGGCCGCGGCCAGAAGGCCATAGTCACCCGTGAGGGGGTGGTGGCGCTACTGTCCGCGCGCGTTCAGCGAGGCCAGATAGGCGTTGTACGCCGTCAGCTCCGCGTCGCCGTCCCGGTCCGCGGCACGGTCCTTGCGACGGGCCTGCCGGTCTTCGGACTTCTTCCACTGAAGGAGCAGCGCAAGCAGCACCAGGACCGACGGCACCTCGCTGAACGCCCACGCGATGCCGCCCGCCGCCACCTGGTCGGAGAGCGGATCGATACCGAGCGAGGCCGGCGGGTTGTCGAACGTGCCGACCATCGCCGTGCTCGCCATCATCAACGCGATCCCGAAGAAGGCGTGGAAGGGCATCCCCGCGAACAGTTCCAGCATCCGCATCACATAGCCGGGACGGTTCGGTCCCGGGTCCACACCCATGATCGGCCAGAAGAACACCAGGCCCACGGCGAGGAAGTGCACCATCATCGCGAGGTGCCCGGTCTTCGACCCCATGAGGAAGTCGAACAGCGGCGTGAAGTAGAGCGCGTACAGGCTCGCGATGAAGAGCGGGATCGTGAACGCCGCGTGCGTGATGATCCGCATGTAGCGGCTGTGCAACAGCATCAACAGCAGCTCGCGCGGCCCCTTTTTGCCGCGCTGCGCCGCCACCGGCAGCGCCCGCAGCGCGAGCGTGATCGGGGCGCCCAGGAGCAGCAGGATCGGCGACAGCATGCTGATGACCATGTGCTGCACCATGTGCACGCTGAACATGACCATCCCGTAGTCGTTCAGCCGGGTGCACATCACAAGACCGATGGTGAGTACACCCACGACGTACGCGATGGTCCGCGTCACCGGCCAGGAGTCGCCGCGCCGTACGAGCCGCACGACGCCCCACCCGTAGAGGGCGAGCGCCAGGAGACAACCGACGAGGAAGAAGGGGTCGGCCGACCATACGAGGCCGCGCCCCAGCGTGAACGGCGGCAGATCCATGTTCATGCCGTGCCCGCTGTGATCCATCCGCCGGCTCCTGTTGCTCGTTTCGTACGGATTGTGCGCCACCAGACTAGAGCTGCCCCCGGCCGCGGTTGCGGCCGGGGGCAGCTCACTTAAAAGAGCAACTAAAGAGGTGGAGGTTAGAGCACGCACTCCGCTTCGGCGTACCGCTCCGCCGGCACCGTCTTCAGCGTTTCGACGGCTTCGGCGAGCGACACCATCACGATGTCGGTGCCGCGCAGCGCGGTCATCTTGCCGAACTCGCCCCGGTGCACCGCCTCCACGGCGTGCCAGCCGAACCGCGTCGCCAGCACCCGGTCGTACGCGGTGGGGGTGCCGCCGCGCTGCACATGGCCGAGGATCACCGGGCGCGCCTCCTTGCCCAGCCGCTGCTCGAGCTCGATGGAGAGCTGCCGTGCGATGCCCGCGAAGCGCTCGTGACCGTAGACGTCCTTGCCGCCCTCGTCGTACTCCATCGAGCCGACCCGGGGCTTGGCGCCCTCGGCGACGACGACGATGGCGAACTTCTTGCCGGCCTCGAACCGCTCGCCGACCTTCTTGGTCAGTTCGTCGATGTCGAAGGGCCGCTCCGGTACGACGACCGCGTGCGCGCCCGCGGCCATGCCGGAGTGCAGTGCGATCCAGCCGGTGTGCCGCCCCATGACCTCGACGATCAGCACCCGCTGGTGCGACTCGGCGGTCGTCTTCAGCCGGTCCAGGGCCTCGGTGGCGACCCCGACGGCCGTGTCGAAGCCGAACGTCACGTCGGTGACGGCGATGTCGTTGTCGATGGTCTTCGGTACGCCGACGATCGGCAGGCCGCCGTCGGAGAGCAGCCGGGCCGCCTTGAGCGTGCCCTCGCCGCCGATCGGAATGATCGCGTCGAGACCGAGGTCGGCGACGTGCCCCTTGGCCCGCTCGACGCCGTCACGCAGATGCGCGGGCTGGACCCGGGAGGAGCCGAGGATGGTGCCGCCGCGGGCGAGGATGCCGCCCACCGCGTCCAGGTCCAGCTTGCGGTAGTCGCACTCGAGCAGGCCCTTCCACCCGTCGTGGAAGCCGATGACCTCGTCGCCGTGGTCGACGACGGCACGGTGCACGACCGAACGGATCACGGCGTTCAGACCGGGACAGTCGCCGCCTGAGGTGAGGACACCAATACGCATACGCCCGGAATACCTTTGCAAACGTAGGCCGATGACCGGACCACACCGTCCGGTTGAATTGCCCGTACCTTATCGGCGCCCGGGGGGCTGACCGTAAGGGCCGTCCGCCAGGTGGACAGCCCCGCTCACATGGGCGCGAGAGCGCCCGAAAGGGGGCAGGGGCGGACGCTCAGGCGGGCTGCGCGGTAGCAGCAGCAATCCGCTCGTTGCGGAGCGCCTCGTACCACCGGTCGTCCACGGGAGGCAACGCGTTCACGTCGAGCGCCAGCTTCAGCAGCAGATCGGCGATCAGCGGGTTGCGCGCCAGCACGGGCCCGTGCATGTACGTACCGAACACGGTGTCGTTGAAGGCGCCTTCGGTGCCGTCCCCCGTGCCGTTGCCCTTGCCGATCCGGGTGCGGGCGAGCGGGCGCGCCGACGGGCCGAGGTGTGTGACGCCCTGGTGGTTCTCGAACCCGGTCAGCGGCGGCAGCCCCAACTGCGGGTCGATGTCGCCCAGGACGTCGCCGACGCACCGCTCGCCCTCGCCGCGGGTGGAGAAGACGTCGAGCAGGCCGAGGCCGGGCTCGCGCTCACCGAGGTCGTTGATGAACTCGTGGCCGAGGATCTGGTACCCGGCGCACACGGAGAAGACGATCGCGCCGTTGGCCACGGCGCGCTGCAGGCCGCCGTCGCGGCGCAGCCGCTCGGCCGCCAGACGCTGCGGCCGGTCCTCGCCGCCGCCGATCAGGTAGATGTCGCCGGAGGTGGGCACCGGCTGGTCGCTGCGCACGTCGTAGCGCTCGACCTGGAGGCGGCGCTGGCGGGCGCGGCGCTCCACCACAAGGGCGTTGCCCTGGTCGCCGTAGGTGCTCAGAAGGTCGGGGTAGACCCACACCAGACGCAGGCTGTTGTCACTCATGCTCATGATCCTTAGCTGGTCCTCGTGCGGATCGGTCAGTTGCCCACGCGGCGGCGGACGTCCTGGAACGCGGTGTAGTTGGCGATCAGTTCGATACGTCCCGGCGGGGACATCTGTGTCGCCTCGTCGAGCGTCTCGCAGACCCGGAAGTCCAGCCCGGCGACCTCCAGGCGGACCGCGAGGTCGAGCTTGCGGTCGCCGATCACGCAGATCGGGTGCCCGGCGAGCCGCGTGTAGTCGACGTCCCACAGCCAGGAGGTATCGGTGCCGTCCGCGCCTCGCGCGTTGACGGAGAGGATCACCGGGGTGGGCGGCGGGTCGATCAGAGTAAACGTTTCGAGCCAGCCCGCAGGGTTCTTCGCGAGCAGCAGCCGCAGGTCCCGGTTCTGGAACTGCACGACGTCGTAGCGACCGGCCACGGCCTGCACCTGGTACATGCGCTCCAGGGCGACCTGCGGTGGCACGCCGAAGCAGGCAGCGACGGCGGCCGACGAGGTCGCGTTCGCCTTGTTGGCGCGGCCCGGCAGCTGGAGGTGGATCGGCCAGGCCGAGCCGTGCGGGTCCAGCACGTAGTCGCCCTGCAGCGCCCAGCTCGCGGTGGGGCGCCGGAAGCCGCACTCGCCGCAGTACCAGTCGTCACCGGGGCGCTGCATCACGCCTCCGCACGCGGGGCAGGACCAGGCGTCGTCCTTCCACTCCTGGCCCGCGGCGACCCACACCACGTTCGGCGAGGAGGAGGCGGCCCAGACCACGAGCGGGTCGTCCGCGTTGGCGATCACGATGGCCTTCGAACCGGCGAGCCCCTCGCGCCACTTCTCGGCGAGCATGCGGGTCTCGGCGGCTCGGTCGAGCTGGTCGCGCGAGAGGTTGAGCAGCGCGATCGCCTTGGGGGCGGTGTCACGGGCGACACCGGCCAGGTACTTCTCGTCGACCTCGATGACCCCGAACTTGGCGTCGGAGCCGCCGGACAGGGCGGAGGTGATGCCGGCCGGCATGTTCGCCCCCAGCGCGTTCGAGACGACCGGGCCGCTGGCCCGTAGGGCCTCGGCGATCAGGCGCGTGGTCGTCGTCTTGCCGTTCGTGGCCGAGACGAGGACCACGTCGAGGTGCTGGGCGAGCCGTCCGAGCAGCTCGGGGTCGAACTTGAGCGCGACCTTGCCGCCGATCACCGATCCGCTGCCGCGGCCCGCGGCCCGCGACACCGCGGCCGCGGCCTTCCCGGCCGTCACGGCCAGCTTGGCCCGCGGAGTCATCGACTCCGAGTTGCCTGACATTGTTGGGTCCTCCTTGCGTACGGCGCCGCGCCTGCCCGGGCATCGCTTTCCGGACTCAGCCTATCGAGATCCACCGACAAGCCCGAACCGCGGCACCGCCGTCGGATCGGGGTGCAGGTCGGACCGTACCCTTACGGCCATGCGACACGGCTCGATCCCGGGCGCCTCCGGGCGCGTACGACCCCTGACCCTGCTCGGTGATCCCGTGCTGCACCAACCCTGCGCGGAGGTCACGGACTTCGGTCCCCCGCTCGCGCGTCTGGTGCAGGACATGTTCGCCACGATGTACGCGGCCCAGGGCGTCGGCCTCGCCGCCAACCAGGTCGGCGAACCGTTGCGGCTCTTCGTCTACGACTGCGAGGACGACGACGATGTGCGTCACGTCGGCCATGTCGTCAACCCGCGTCTCGTCGAGGCGGACGGTGTGGTGATCCGGGGCCCCGAGGGCTGTCTGTCGCTGCCGGGCCTGGAGGCGGGCACGCCTCGCTTCGACCACGCGCGCGTGGAGGGCTTCGATGTGACGGGCGCCCCTGTGGTGATCCACGGCACGGGCTGGTTCGCGCGGTGCCTCCAGCACGAATGCGATCATTTGGAAGGCCGTACGTACACGGACCGGGTCACGGGCTGGCGACGGCGCCGGGTACTCCGCCAGGCGGCGCGGGCCCCCTGGGTGAAGGACGCGGCAGCCCGGCCCGGCTTCTGAAGGCGGAGCTCAGAACGCGGGCCCGCCCGCCTTGTCGCCCGCGGCGGCGAGCCGCCCCCACAGCAGGTCGGCGAGGCCCCGTACCAACTCGGCGCGGGTACAGGGCCGGTCGCCCAGCCACCAGTCGCCGGCCGCGTGCATCATCCCGACGATCCCGTGGCCCCAGACCCGGGCGAGCTGCTGGCTGGCCGGGCCGAGGTCCACGCGCTCCTCGATGACCTCGGCCAGCTCCTCGCCCATGCGACGCAGCAAGGGCGCCGAGTGCCGTCCGACATCGAACCCGGAGTCGCCGGGGGAGCCCTCCGCCGGATGCATCAGGAACCGGTAGACCTGGGGCCTGGCCTCGATCGCCGCCAGGTAGGTGTCCAGCGTCGCCTCCACGCGCTCACGCCGCTCCGCGGGGGCGTCCAGCGCCGCCCGCAGCGAGGCGAGCAGGGCGTCCGTGTGGCGTGTGGCGAGGGCCGCGTAGAGGCCGCCCTTGTCGCCGAAGTGCCGGTACAGGATCGGCTTGGTGATCCCGGCCTCGGCCGCGATCGCGTTCATCGAGGCGCCCGGGCCGTCCCTGAGCACCACGCGGTCCGCGGCCTCGAGCAGCTCGCGTCGCCGACGCTCGGCGGCGGACTGCTGCTCCGCGCGCTGATCGGTCCGCTGTGTGGTCTCCATGAGATCTCCCCGCCCGTGCGATTGCTTGACGCACGCGAAAGGTAACACTCGATGTCCAACCGGTATCGAACGCGCACTCGGGAGTTGACATGATCTACTGGCGAGTAACACACTCTTGTTACCGCAAGTAACACATGCAGTGTACGCAGCCCTGGAGGGGTCATGGCCGAGTTCACAATGGATCTCAACGACGAGCAGAAGGAAGTTCGTGACTGGCTTCACGGCTTCGCCGCCGACGTGATCCGCCCCGCGGCCGCCGAATGGGACGAGCGCGAGGAAACCCCCTGGCCGGTCATCCAGGAAGCGTCCAAGCTCGGAATCTACTCCCTCGACTTCTATGCGCAGCAGTTCTTCGATCCGACCGGTCTCGGCATCGCGATGACCATGGAGGAGCTCTTCTGGGGCGACGCGGGCATTGCCCTGTCCATCGTGGGCACGGGCCTCGCCGCGGTCGGCGTCCTCGCCAACGGTACCGAGGAGCAGATCGGCACCTGGATCCCGCAGATGTACGGCGATGTGAACGACGTGAAGGTGGCTGCTTTCTGCTCCTCCGAGCCGGACGCGGGCTCCGACGTCGCCGCCATGCGTACCCGGGCCGTCTACGACGAGGCCGCGGACGAGTGGGTCCTGAACGGCACCAAGACGTGGGCGACGAACGGCGGCATCGCCAACGTCCACGTGGTGGTCGCCTCCATTGACCCCGAGCTCGGCTCCAAGGGGCACGCCTCCTTCATCGTCCCGCCGAACACGCCGGGCCTGTCCCAGGGACAGAAGTTCAAGAAGCACGGCATTCGCGCCTCGCACACCGCCGAGGTCGTCCTGGAGAACGTCAGGGTGCCCGGCTCCTGCCTGCTCGGCGGCAAGGAGAAGCTCGACGAGCGTCTCGCCCGCGCGCGTGAGAAGGCCAAGAAGGGCGGGGAGCGCGTGAAGAACGCTGCCATGGCGACCTTCGAGGCGTCGCGCCCGGCCGTCGGGGCCATGGCGGTGGGTACCGCCCGCGCCGCCTACGAGGAGGCGCTGGAATACGCCAAGACGCGCGAGCAGTTCGGCCGCCCGATCATCGACAACCAGGGTGTCGCCTTCCAGCTGGCCGACATGCGTACGCAGATCGACGCGTCGCGACTTCTGGTGTGGCGCGCCTCCTGGATGGGAGCCACGGGCAAGAAGTTCGAGAACGCCGAAGGCTCCATGTCGAAGCTCTTCGCGAGCGAGACCGCCAAGAAGGTCACCGCGCAGGCGATCCAGATCCTGGGTGGCAACGGCTACACGCGCGAGTACCCCGTGGAGCGCATGCACCGCGACGCGGCGATCTACACGATCTTCGAGGGCACGAGCGAGATCCAGCGCCTGGTCATCGCCCGCACCCTCGCCGGGATGCCGATCCGCTGAACGTGCACGGCCCGTAGGGCGTCGTCGTGCGGCCCGCACGACGACGCCCTACGGGCCGTGGCGCAGCGGTGTCAGTTGCTCGATGTCGTACCGGGTGCGGAGCTCGGCGATCGCCGCGTGGTCCGGCGGGCCGCCGGCGGAGAGGATCTCCAGCAGCTCCTCGAAGTAGCGCTCGTGGTCGGGCGGGGGAGAGGCCTGGAAGAACATCTTCGCCGGGGTGTCCGTCGGATTGGCGAAGGCGTGCGGGCACCCCGGCGGCACGACGATCACCGTTCCGGGCGTGGCCCGGACGATCTCGCCCCCCGAAGGGGACTGCCAGCGCTGCCAGTTGTCCGCGGTACGCAGACGCGGCTCGAAAGCGAGGACGTCCAACTCGCCTTCAAGGACGTAGAACAACTCCTCGCTCTTGGTGTGCACATGGGCACCGACGTCGAAGCCCGGGGGAACCACGACCTCGAAGCTCGAGGCGATCCGTGAATGGTCGCCGGTGACCTTGAAGGTGACCTGTTGCGCCGCTGTCCGTACGGTGCGGCCGTGGCCGGGCGGTACCAGGAGCCCTTCGGTCGGCGCAGGCGCGGTCATCAGGACGCCGACCAGGTCACAGGCATCGCTTCGGGACCACGAATCAACGCGCCTTTACGGAAAGGGACTTGTTCGGCGGGAACGCTGAGACGCAGACCGGGGAAGCGGTCCAGCAGCGTGCTCACCAGCAGCTCCGACTCCAGCCGCGCCAGCATGGCGCCGACGCAGTAGTGCGGGCCGAAGCCGAAGGCCACGTGCGGGTTCGGCGCACGGTCGACATCGATGCGGTCGGGATCCGGGAACACCTCGGGGTCGCGATTGGCTGCCAGGTACGACACGTAGACGGCGTCGCCCTCACTGATCCGCACGCCCGCGATGTCGACGTCCTCCAAGGCGATGCGCGAGAGGCCGACGGCGCTGCGATGTGGGATGTAGCGCAGCAGTTCGTCGATGGCCCGGGGACGCAGCGCCGGTTCGGCGCGCAGCCGCTCGGCGAGGTCGGGGCGGGTGACCAGGATGTACGCCATGTTGCCGCAGTTGTTGGTGACAGCCTCGCCGCCGATCTGGACGAGCACCGCGAGACCGACCGCCTCGTCCTCGGTCAGCTCGCCCGCGCCCACGGCCGTGCCCAGCAAGGACGTCACGTCCTCGCCACTGCCGTCGTCGCGCGAGCGGATCAGGCGCGCGAAGTAGGCGGACATCTCGTCCTTGGCACGCTCGCTGACCTCGGCGCCGTGCGCGGAGGACAGGATCAGCTGTGTCCAGGTGTGCATCAACTTCCGGTCTCCCGCGGGCACGCCCATCAGCTCGCAGATCACGGCGATGGGGAACGGGGCGAGGAGCCGCTCCGTGAGATCGACCGTCGGCCCGTCGCGCAGGATGTCCGCCACCAGCTCGTCCAGCATGTCTCGTGCACGCGACCGCAGCCGCTCGACACCGCGCGCGGTGAAGGCTGCCGCGACGGAGCGTCGCAGCCGGGTGTGGTCCGGGGGGTCCGCGAAACCGACGGCGCCCGCCTGGGGGATGAAGTGCGGCGCCAGGCGCGTGACCTGACGGCCGACGACGGCCTCCCGGCTGAAACGCGGATCGTTGGTCACCGTCCGCACGTCGGCGTGGCGCGTCACCAGCCAGGCCCAGCCCTCGCCGTTGGGCAGGGCGATGCGGGTCACGGGGCCCTCGTCCATCAGGCGGGACAGCACCGGGTCGAAGTCGACGCCGTGGAGGTCCGTGGCGGGCCACTGACGGACCGGCGGCCGGGTGGTGGTGTCCTCGCTCATACGACGGCCTCCGCGAGCTCTGCGCCCTGGTCCTGGCGCGTCCAGCGCCCCAGCGACATCTCCGCGGTGATGCCGGGGCCGAACCCGGCGAGCAGACCGCGTGCGGTGTCGTGCGCGCCGCCCTCGTCGAACAGGCGGCGCAGTGCGTCGAGCACCACGGCGCTCGCGATGTTGCCGTACTCCGTGAGGGTGGCCCTGCTGAACCGGAAGGCCTCCGGCGGGACTTGGAGGAACGTGCTGAGGTCGTCCAGGATGCGCGGACCACCGGCGTGAATGATGTAGAAGTCCAGCTCCGAGGCGTTCCAGCCGTGCAGGCCCGCCAACTGCTTGAGCGCCGGAGCGAGAGGCTCCATGGTGGTCGGCACCCGCTTGTCGAGCATGAAGTGGAACCCGGTGGCGCGGATGTCGTAGGCGATCCAGTCCTCGGTCTTCGGGATGAGGTACGAGCCGTTGCGCTCCAGAGCGATGCCGGTGCCGCCACGGCCGCGCACCACAGCGGCCGCGACGCCGTCCCCGAAGAGGCCGTTCGACAGAAGTGAACCGATGCCCAGATCGGTCGGCTGGTAGCACAGGGAGCAGAACTCGCAGGCGACGATGAGCGCGTTCGCCTCCGGATAGGCCGTACAGAAGTCGTGCGCCCGGTTCACCGCGGCACCCCCGGCCGCACAGCCCAGCTGGGCTATGGGTATCTGGCGGGTGTCGCTGGAGAAGTCCATCTCGTTGATCAGCCATGCCGTCAGCGACGGCATCATGAAGCCGGTGCACGACACGTAGATGATCACGTCGATGTCCGCGGTACGCAGCCCCGCGTCGTCGAGCGCGCGCCTGACCACGGCCGGCACCCGGGCTTTGGCCTCTGCTTCGTAGAGCGCGTTGCGCTCCGCGAAACCGGGGTGCTTCAGCGTCTCCTCGATGGGCTGCACCAGATGCCGTGTGCGCACCCCGGTGTTCTCGATCAGGCGGAGCGCCAGCGGGAGTTGCGGGTGGTCGGCATGGTGGGAGCGGGCCAGAGCAAGCGTCTCCTCCATGGTGATCACATGTTCCGGTACGGAGACAGCGGGTCTGCACAAAGTGGCCATGAGCCTGCGCCTTCTGATCGCCCCCCGGCTGAAGGTGCCTCCCTTGATGAAGGGAGGTCCCCTTCACGATCACCCGGCACCGGCCGTACGTCCCGTCGGACTACTCCATGCCAGTGGCCGCGGGAGCCGCTACTCCTCGCCGGTTTCCACCGCTGTGGCCAGGGCGGATGCCGGGTCGGACGCCGCCGGCCCCGCCGGGGCCCAGCGACCCCGCTCCTTGCGGTAGGGCCACCAGCGACCGTCGCGCCCCAGGCGCAGCTGAGCATCCGTGCCGGGGACGGTCCAGCGGCCGCGGGAGGCTTTGAGCACAGGCTGCTCGTCCGGCTCCCAGGCCGCTGCGAGCGCGGCACGCGCGCGTGCCGCGGATTCCGGGTCCGGGGCCCACTCCTCCTCCAGAACGGTGAGAGCATCCGCACCTCCGTGCTCCCAGGCGCGCACGGCCAGTGCCAGACCTTCGCGGTCGCGGCCCGCCCCCTGGGCCAGCCGCTCGGCGATGTGCCCCTGTGGTGCCGCGGTGGCCAGCCGTACGGCGTCCTGCGACACCGTCGACTCCGGCCACGGAGCGCGCTGTTCATGCCCTGCGACGAGTGCGTCCGCGAGCAGCCGGTGCGCTTCCACGGCGGCCTGCGCGCCGAGGAACCCCAGCGCGGCGACATCGATGCCCGAAGGCGGCGGGGTCTCCGTGTCCAAGGACGGCGGCAGACCCGGCTCCGGCGGCAGCGCGGGCGGCTCCGGCAACGGCGGCAGCACGACCGCGGACGCGTACGCCTCAGCGGCGTCCACGCCCTCGGCCTCCCGCGGCGACGCGGCCTCCGGTTCGGTGTGCACGACGCTGCGTACCTGGAGCTCGTCGAGCAACGCCCGCTCGCCGCGCCCGCGCAGCAGGAACAGCACGAACGGATCCTGGTCGAGCAGGCGGGCCAGCTGATAGCTCAGCGCGGCCGTGTGCGCGCAGTGGTCCCAGGCATCGCAGTCGCAGCGCGGCTCCAAGTCGCCGATGCCCGGCAGGAGTTCCACACCTGCCGCGGCCGCGTCCTCCACCAGATGCGGCGGCATGTCCCGGTCCAGCAGGGCCGCGATGTGCCCGGACCGCTCGACGGCCATGCCCAGGAAACGGTCCCACTCCTCCTCGCCGAGGCGTTGCAGCAGCACGTCCGAACGGTGCAGGACGCCGCCGCGGTCCTCGACGAGCGCGGTGATGCGCCCCGGACGGACCGACACCGCGCCGACCGCCCCGGCGCGCGCCAACCGCCGGCCCGCTTTGAGCTGCGCGAAGTCGAGTGCGGTGTCCTCCAGGGCCTTCGCCCAGGCCTGCCCCCACCAGCTCTGGGCGAAGCCCCGGCCGTGCGCAGGCGGCAGCGCGGCGAACGTGCGCTCTTGCGTGTCCGTGTTCTCAAGGTTCTCAAGGTTCTCAAGGTTCTCGAGGAACTCGTCGTGCGCGTCATACGTGTCACTCATCGGACGCCCCCTCGCAGTTCGACCAGATCGGCCAGATCGGCATCGCTCAGTTCGGTCAGTGCGGACTCGCCCGCACCGAGTACGGCATCCGCCAACTCCCGCTTACGCAGCAGCATGTCGGCGATGCGGTCCTCGATGGTTCCTTCGGCGATCAGCCGGTGCACCTGCACCGGCCGGGTCTGCCCGATGCGGTACGCGCGGTCGGTGGCCTGTGCCTCCACGGCCGGATTCCACCAGCGGTCGTAGTGCACCACGTGTTCCGCGCGCGTGAGGTTGAGTCCCGTGCCCGCCGCCTTCAAGGAGAGCAGGAAGACCGGCACCTCACCCTCCTGGAAGCGCTGCACCATCGCTTCGCGTCCCGCGACCGGGGTGCCTCCGTGGAGGAACTGCGACGGAATACCTCGACGTGCCAGATGACGCTCCACAAGGCGCGCCATCCGCACGTACTGGGTGAAGACCAGCACGCTCGCGCCCTCGGCCAGGATCGTGTCCAGGAGTTCGTCGAGGAGCTCCAGCTTCCCGGAGCGGCCGGTGATGTGGGGCCTGTCCTCCTTCAAGTACTGCGCAGGGTGGTTGCAGATCTGCTTGAGGGACGTCAGCAGTTTGACGATCAGGCCGCGCCGTTCGAAACCGTCCGCCCCGGAGATCTCCGCGAGCGTCTCGCGCACCACGGCTTCGTAGAGGCCCGCCTGCTCCGTGGTGAGTGACACGGCCCGGTCGGTCTCGGTCTTCGGCGGCAGCTCGGGGGCGATACCGGGGTCCGACTTGCGGCGCCGCAGCAAGAAGGGCCGCACCAGCTTGGCCAAGCGCTCCGCGGCGGCCGGGTCCTTGCCGCTCTCGACGGCCTGCGCGTAGCGCCTACGGAAGGTGCCGAGCCGGCCCAGCAGACCTGGTGTGGTCCAGTCGAGGATCGCCCACAACTCGGAGAGATTGTTCTCCACCGGGGTGCCGGTGAGCGCGACGCGCGCGCGGGCGCCGATGGTGCGCAGCTCCTTGGCCGTGGCCGAGTGGGGGTTCTTCACGTGCTGCGCCTCGTCGGTGACCACCATTCCCCAGGGCGAGTCGGCCAGTTGAGCGGCGTCCAGGCGCATGGTGCCGTAGGTGGTGAGCACGAACTCCCCGGCCGCCAGGTTCTCCAGAGACCGGCGCCCGCCGTGGAAGCGTCGTACGGGGGTGCCGGGCGCGAACCTCTCGATCTCGCGCTGCCAGTTGCCCATGAGGGACGTCGGGCAGACCACGAGGGTGGGCCCCGCGGTCTCCCGTGCCGTCTGCCGGTGCAGATGCAGCGCGATCAACGTGATCGTCTTGCCGAGGCCCATGTCGTCGGCGAGACAGGCGCCCAGGCCGAGCGACGTCATGCGGGCCAGCCAGTTCAGACCGCGCAGTTGATAGTCGCGCAGGTCGGCGGCGAGTGCGGCCGGCTGTCCGACCGGGTCCATGCCCTCGGGGTCCGCGAGGAGGTCCCTGAGCCCTGTCAGCCAGCCGGTGGGGCGCACCTCGACCTGGCTGCCGTCGACCTCGGTGGAGCCCGTCAGCACCGCGCTCAGCGCGTCGACCGGGGTCACCTTGCGGTCCTGGTGGGCGCGGGCACGACGGGCCTGCTCGGGGTCGACGAGCACCCACTGATCGCGCAGCCGCACGACGGGGCGCTTCGCCTCGGCGAGCCGGTCCAGTTCCGCGCGGCTCAGCTCCTGGTCGCCGATGGCGAACCACCAGTTGAACGTCAGCAGCGCGTCGGCGGACAGGAACGACGGGGTGTCCGGGCCGAGCACGCCAGGGCCGTCGCTCTCGGGCGGGCCGATCACCGCGCGGGCCGTCAGTTTGCGGGCCATCTCCTTGGGCCAGTGCACTTCGACCCCGGCCGCGGACAGCGCTCGCGCACCCTCCCCGAGCAGTTCGGCGACCTCGTCGTCGGCCAGCTCGACCGCGTCCGGGACAGTGGCGGACAGAAGCGGGGTCAGCGGTGACCACGCGCGCGCGGCGCGCCGCAGTGCCAAAAGAGCGTCCATCTGGGCCCGCGCCCCGAACGCCTTGCCGGAAGTACCGGCGCCCGACCACACTTCGGCCGCGTCGGCGACCAGGGTCGGATCGCTGACGCTGTGCATCTGCAGCACGGCACGGAACGGCAGGCGCGTCTCGTCGTCCGTGATCCCAGCGAGCCCGGGCATCTCCACGCGGAGCGAGATCCGCACGCCGGCGTCGTGCCCGGACGCCACGTCGGCCGCCCACGTACGCAGCTCGGGCGCCCGGCGCGGGGCCCGGGCCGCGTACGCCGGGGCGCCCGCCGCGAGCGCGGCGGCGGGGGAGCGGGGCAGGGTGTCGGCCACCGCGTCGAGGAAGGCGCGCAGCAACCGCTCGGGGGCGTGCAGCCTGGGTGGCGCATGGCCGTCCAACGGGACCGCCTGCGCCTCGGGAGGCATCGCGGCGGCCAGCTCCCGCACCCGCTCCAGGTCCCCGGGGCGCAGCGGCCCGGCACGCCACGCGTCGTGGTCGTCGGTGCTCAGGCCGGGCAGGAGGAGCCCCCGCGCGGCCAGTTGGAGAGCGAGCAGCGCCGCGGCGCCCCAGAACGCCGTCGTCGGGTCCGCCTGAGCGGCGCCGCGCGCGCGGGTGAGCACCGGCAGGGCGGACCGTACGGGCAGCGCGACCGCGGCGACCGTCACCAGCTCGACGCCGTCGTCCCCGGGCAGCGCCAGCGGCAGCTCGATGCGGGTGCCCGCGTCCGGCAGGGGCAGTTCGCCGCCGTCGGGCCGCCAGAAGGCGACGGTCGAGGTGCGCGCCGGGTCGCCCGGTGCGAACACCGCACAGCAACGGGTGAGTTCGGCGGTCTCGGTGGGGGTGGGTGCGGGATGCGTGTGCTCGGAGATGGCAGCTTCCTCGTATTCCTCAATTTTGACTACTCACCCTGGAGTCGGCGAGGGTACACGGCCCTCCTCGCCGGACGGACGCCTTCAGGTCGTGATCCGGGTCACCCGACCCCTAAGGGTGTGGCTAGCCCCCCATTGGGGGCGGGGTGGCCCCCTGCCGCAGTCGGGTGGTGGCGCCATGGCTGACCAAGGTCCTTGATTCGTAGGTTTTCGATGCCGGGCCGACGCCGTAGCCCGCCGCATCGACCTCGCCCTCCACAGACCGGAGAACTGCCATGGCCTTGGCTGTCGGAACCCTCCCGGAACACGTCGCAGGAGTCGCCGAGCGGCGCTCCCCACCCGAAGGGGGAAGCGAGTTCACGCCGCTGCTGCGCGACATCAAGGGCCAGGGTCTGCTCGACCGGCGCACCGGCTGGTACGTACGCACCATTGCGGTCAATGCCCTCGGCCTGGCCGCGGTCGCCACCGCCATGGCGCTCATCGGCACCTCCTGGTGGGTACTCACCCTGGCGCCGGTCCTGGCAGTCCTGTACGCGCGCACAGCCTTCATCGGCCATGACGCGGGCCACGCGCAGATCACCGGCAACCGAACCGCGAGCCGCGCCATCGGCCTGATCCACGGCAATCTGCTGTTGGGCATGAGCTACGCGTGGTGGAACGACAAGCACAACAAGCATCACGCCAACCCGAACCACATCGAGAAGGACCCCGACGTCGCCGCCGACGTCCTGGTGTTCACCAGTAAGCAGGCCGCGACCCGCGTGGGCTTCCGCGGTTGGCTCACGCGCCACCAGGCCTGGCTCTTCTTCCCGCTCACCCTGCTCGAAGGCCTCGCACTGAAGCTGTCCGGTTTCAAGGACCTGCGAAGGCAGAGCGGGCGGGAACGCAGGGTGGAGGGCGCACTCCTCGTCGCCCACGTCGTCGGCTACGTGACGTTGCTGCTGACGACCATGCCGCTCGGCCACGCTCTCGCCTTCGCGGCACTGCACCAGGCCCTGTTCGGACTGCACCTGGGCATGGCCTTCGCCCCCAACCACAAGGGCATGGAAATGCCCGACCCCGACGGCGACAAGTGGGGACACCTGCGGCGCCAGGTCCTCACGTCGCGCAACATCAAGGGCGGCATCCTGACCGACTGGTTCCTCGGCGGTCTCAACTACCAGATCGAGCACCACCTGTTCCCGAGCATGCCCCGGCCCCATCTGCGCCTCGCGCAGCCCATGGTGAAGGCCCACTGCCGCGACCTGGGCATCCAGTTCACGGAGACCGGCCTGGTCGACTCCTATCGCCAGGCGCTGCGCCACATGTATGAAGTGGGAGAGCCGCTGCGGGCCGACATCTGAACGTACCCCCCGACGGCGGTACACCGTCCCGGAGGTATCTCAGGGCGCGGGATCAGGGTCGTATCAGGGTCGCGCGGCGGAACTGTGGACGCCGTGAGCCCGTTTTTCAAAGAACAGGTGAGCCCGCCCCACTCAGCCGAGGGCGAGCCGCTCCGAAGGAGGCCACACACATGTCGAGGAACGCGAAGATCGCCGCGGGAGGCGTGGCGGTCGGGATCATCCTGCTGATCTGGCTGCCTTGGTGGGCGGCCCTGCTCATCGTGCTCGGCGCGCCCACCGCGGCGTACCTGATGCTCGACTCCTCGCAGCGGCGCAGGCTCCGCCGCGTCACGCGCAAGGAGATCGGCCATTAAGAAGCCCGCACGGAGCAGGAGTTGACGACGTCACCGTCCGTGGGCCGTCCGACGGTCCGGTCCGCGGGCGGCTTCGTTCCGCTCCGCACCCACCGGGTGAGAGCGTCGAAGGCGTCCCGGTAGCACGGCAGGATCGGCCGCAGCCGGGCCGGATAGCTGTCGTACAGGCCGTCGGTGTGCGTACCGCCCCGGACCGTGTACGTGCGATGCAGCCGGCCACGCCCCTGCGCGTCGGTCATGCGCGCATACACGCGGGCGTCCGTCGCGATCGGCAACAAGGTGTCCAGGTCGCCCTGCAAAGTGATGAGAGGCTTCCCGATCCGTCCGCTCAGGGCCACGCGTGCGACGGCCCTGCGCACCGACGCCGGGCGTGCCGCGTAGTCGTACGAAGCATCGGACGCACAGGGGGCGAGGATCTCATCCGTCGTCGAACCGGCACTCGTACCAGGGCAGTCGGGGTCGTACCCGGGGTCGAACTCCGCTCGGTACACCTTCTGCGTGAGCCCCCAGTACGCCTTCTGGTGGTACGGCCACAGGAACTCGGAGCCGCGCGCGAAGCCCGCCCCGTACAGGTCGTCCGCGTCGGCCTTGCCCTGCCCGTGCGCCACGGCCGTAGGCAGGGTGGTCAGCAGGTTGGGCCCGTCCGCGGTCCACAGGACCCCTTCCCAGTCGACGCCTCCGTCGTAGAGCTCAGGATGGTTCTCCAGCTGCCAGCGCGTGAGATACCCCGCATTGGAGATGCCGGTCATGTACGTGTGGTGCGGCGCGTGGCCGTAGCGCAGGGCGACCGCTTTCTTGGCGGCCCGGGTGAGCTGCGTCGTGCGGGCGTTCCACTCGGCGACGGCGTCCCCCGGGCGCGCGCCGTCCCGGTAGAAGTCCGGGCCGGTGTTGCCCTTGTCGGTCGCCGCGTACGCATACCCCTGAGCGAGGGCGCGGTCCGATATCGCGGCATCGGTCGCGTACTGCTTGCGATTGCCCGGAGAGGCGGTCACTACCAAGCCGCCGTTCCAGTGGTCCGGCAGCCGGATCACGAACTGGGCGTCGTGGTTCCAGCCGTGGGTCCTGTTCGTCCGTGAGCTGTCCGGGAAGTAGCCGTCGATCTGCACCCCGGGGACGCCGGACGGGTTGCGCGTCCCCGTGGCGGTCAGGCCGGCCTGGTCGGCGGTGTCGGTGTACGGAGTGCCCGCGAGAGCGGTGGTCGTCAGGTCGTCCAGGCAGACCCGCTGTTGAACCTGTGCGCCCGGCACGCGCGCGTGCGTCTGACGCGCGCAGTGGACCGGATACGGGGAGAGCGCGCTCGCGGCCTGCGGCCCAGAAGCGGCCAGGGCCACGAGCCCTGAGGTCAAGGCCGTGGCCAACAGAGGAACGGATCTGGGTGTGTGCATGAGGAGGCCTCCTCGAAGTGGCGGGAAGAGGCCTCATCGTCGACGGGGAGTTCACGCTCATCCATGGGTCGGGGCCACATGCGGCGCGCACTCTCTATGTAGCAAGGGAGATTCAGACCGGCCGCACGGCCATCTTGTCGAGCGCTTCAAGAAGGCCGGGCAACTCCGCGCCCCTGCCGACCGGCAGTACCTCGCCCGGCTCGTCGTCGAGCAGGACGAAGGCGATGTCGTCCGTGCGCGCCACCATCGACCAGCCGGGTCCGTCGGCGCGCAGCGTACGGGCGTCGCCCGACGCGAACGCGGACCGCACCCGCCCCAGGGGCGGAGGGGCGTCCATGTAGGCACGCGCCTCGGCCAGGACACGCTGGATGCCGTGGCGCGACCCGCTGGAGGGAGCCTGCTCGCCGTCCCTGTCGGCGTCCTGCGCGGCTGTCTCGTCGCCGGCCGCGACGACGAACTGGGCATCGTCGATCTGCTCGCGCCACGAGGCCCACTGGAGCGCTATCTCGTCCGCTCCCATGCGTCGTTGGGCCGGCCCCCACGTCTCCGTGTCGGGTGGGCAGAGCGGCGGCAGGCCGACGGCCTCCGGATCGGGCTCGGGGTCGTGCGGTGCCGGAACACCGGGCGCCGCCACCGCGAGCGCGAGCGGCCAGCCCGGCAGCGCGGCGACCATGCTGTTCTCGTCAGGGGACAGCTCGTACTCCATGCCGCAGTCCCAGGTGGCGATGGCCACCGCCACCAAAGACACGTCGTCGACGACCACGGTCCAGCGCGCGCCCTGCGCATCCTGGCCGAGGACCAGGCCGTATCCCTCGGACGACGGCTCGAGACCCAACGCGGCGCATGCCTCGGGGTAGTCGTCTCCCAGTACGCTGGGGAACTTCGCCGGGGTGAGCAACACCGCCGTGAGTACGTACAGCGCGTCGTCCTCGGCGGCGACAGCGTCGTCCGTCCCGGCCATGCCAGCCTCCCCTGAGCTTCGTTCCATCGGCGTGACCTTAGTCAGTCGCGGACGATGTCGTACAGGGGCGATGACCAGGAAAATCCATGGTCACTCCTGGTGCCTGCGCCGTTGGTGGAGGCCCTGTCGACATACCGTGTGCGCTTTGTGTGCCATTCATGGCAGACCTCCGTACGGGGGGCGAGCGCTCACGCGGCCGCCGCGCCGATCCGGCGCACGGGGGTGTCAGGCGACCGGCAGGCCGAGGAGGTTGCGTGCCACGACCCGCGGCGGCTCTTCCCGCTCCCGAGCGAGGACGATGAGGGCCCGGCACGCCAGTTCGTTGACGCCGAAAACCAGCGCGTTCGGCTCCACCCAGCCCGCGGCCTCGTCGATCCGCTCCTGATCGTCCTCGACGCAGGCCGCCACATAGGCGGCCGCCGCTTCGAAGAGATTGTGCGGGCGCCGCCGTCCTTCGGCCCGCCGACCGGCCTCGCGAGCGGAGCGCGCGTCGTTGCGCCGAAGCTCCTCGCGTCGAGCGACCTGCTTGCGCCAGGTGCTCCAGGATTTCCGGACTCTGTCGAACATGCGCTTCCCCGTCCCCCTGCCGATGGCCGGGCGGTCACCGGCCCGCCAGCGGCCTGTACCCATGTGGAGTTGCCCCCATGGTGGCAGAGGAGGGGCGGGGTGGCGCCGTCCCGACGTGAGTCAGCAGCCCGCCGATTCCAGGGCCTTGAGGGTGTCACGCAGCCAGGCGAGTTCGGCGCGGCTCGTCGCCCGCGCGATGGTGAGGATCCCCCGTCGGAATGGATCCTTGAACTCCTCGGCACGCAGCGGGCGTTCGCCCTCGTAGAAGAAGCTCGCGGGCTCTTCCAGAAAGTCGAGTCGGCGGTGCAGTACGTCCGCCTGCTCCTGAGGGTCGTCCAGGTGGCGCAGGAAGGCGAGCACGGTGAACCAGCGGTTCTCGTCGGTGATGTCGGACCGGGCCGGCTCACGCAGCCTGCGCCGCAGCTCCCGACGGCCCTCCTCGGTGAGGCTCAGGACGTGCCGGGGCGCCGCGGCAGCCCCCGGTTGCGTCTCGCGCGCGAGCAGCCCCGCCTTCTCCAAGCGCTTGATCGCCGGGTAGAGGGTGCTCTCCGCGACGGGGCGGACGTGCCCGGTAAGTGCGGTGATGCGCTTGCGCAGTTCGTAGCCGTGCAGTGATGCGTCGTAGAGGAATCCGAGGACGGCGAGTTCGAGCATGCCGCCATTGTGTCGCACTAGGACGTCTACGCGGTACATCGTTGACGTAGTACTACGTTACCGATGTATTGTCGGGACGAAGGCAGGGCGACTACACGAACAAGGAGGACGTCATGCGGCAAGCGCAGTTCGACACGCAGGGGAGCCGGATCCGCTGGACCGAGGCGGCGGGCGAGGAACCCGCGCGGGTCTACGTCCACGGGCTCGGCTCGGCCTCGACGGTGTACTACGCGCACATCGCCGCCCGACCCGAACTGGCGGGCCGGCGCTCGCTGTTCGTGGATCTGCCCGGGCACGGCATCAGTGACCGCCCCGCCGACTTCGGCTACACCCTGGAGGAGCACGCCGACGCGCTGGCTGCCGCGCTCGACGCGGCGGAGGTGAGCGGCGCGGAGCTCGTCGGGCACAGCATGGGCGGAGCCGTGGCGATCGTTCTGGCGCATCGGCGAGCCGACCTCGTCGCAAGACTCGTCGTCACCGAAGGGAACCTCGATCCCCACCCGCGCCCCACAGTAGGCAGCAGCGGCATCGCGAGCTATGAAGAAGGCGCGTACGTGACGGGTGGCGGCCACACGCGCGTGCTCGAGAAGGTCGGCCCGCTGTGGGCTGCCACCATGCGCCTCGCCGACCCGCTCGCCCTGCACCGCTCCGCGGTCGGCCTCGTCCGCGGGACGGAGCCGACGATGCGCCAGATGCTGCAGGACTCGAAGGTCGACCGGGTCTACCTCCAGGGCGTACGCACCGGCGCGCTCCCGGGCAGAGAAGGCTTGTCGGCCTCCGGTGTTCAGGTGGTGGAGGTGCCGGACGCGGGACACAACGTCATGTTCGACAACCCGGATGCCTTCGCGGCGGCCGTCAAGGGGTAGCCGGGGCTGCTCAGCCCTCGCGTACCGCCAACGCCAGGAAGCGCGTGTCCTCGTCGACGTACGAGTCCAAGCGCCAGCCTGAACCGGCAAGCAGCGGACGCAAGTTGGGCTCGGCCCGTAGGTCGTCAGGGGTGAGCTGCCGCCCATGGCGCGCGGCAAGGGCTCGCCGCCCGATCGGATGAAAGAGCGCGAGCAGTCCGCCCGGGCGCACCACGCGCGCCAACTCGCGGAAACCTTCGGCCGGCTGCGGCAGATGGGAGATGAGTCCCGCTCCGAACACCGCGTCCAGTGTTCCCGTGCGCAGCGGCAGGCGCGCCACGTCCGCCTGCAGCAACTGCCCCGCGCGGTCCCGGCCTGCGCGTACGGCGGCCGCCAGCATGGCCGGGGTCAGATCGGCGCCGAGCACCCCGCCGGAGGGCCCCACGGCCGCACGCAGCGCAGGCAGCGCACGCCCGGTGCCGCAGCCCGCGTCGAGCACCCGGCCGCCGGAGCGGAGGCCCAGTGCGGCCACCGCGGCGGCATAGGCCGGACCGTCGTCGGGGAAGCGGGCGTCCCAGCCGGCGGCCCGGGCCGCAAAGAACTCCTGCACACGTGTGGGGTCATCGCTCATGCGCTCCATGATTGCGCAGCCGACCGAGGGCCGGCGCTCCACGAACGAGGGACCCCGGGTCGAAAGATCCCTATCCGAACCGAAACCATCGCATGCACGTGCGGTGCACGCGTTCGACCCTGATGCGGTCGTTCAGAGAGCTTCTCTGTCATCTTGCAACAGCTTTCGAAATGCGCCCCTGTTGTGCGCCCCCACCACGACTAGCTTCCCGGGCCATGGGACATCTGGACCACGCCGCATTCGGCTGGCTTACCCCCGTGCTGTCGTACGCGATGGCGTGCATCGGCTCCGCGCTGGGACTGCGCTGCACCGTGCGGGCCCTGAGCGCCACGGGGCGGGCCCGCCGCAACTGGCTCTTCACCGCGGCCTCCGCCATCGGCACCGGCATCTGGACGATGCACTTCGTCGCCATGCTCGGATTCGGCGTGAGCGGCACCGACATCCGCTACAACGTCCCGTTGACTGTCCTGAGCCTCGTCGTCGCCGTGGCCGTTGTCGGTGTCGGGATCTTCGCTGTCGGCTACGGCCGTGACCGAGGGCGCGCCCTCGCACTCGGCGGCCTCACCACCGGACTGGGCGTCGCCAGCATGCACTACCTCGGCATGGCGGCCCTGCGCCTGCACGGCCGCGTCAGTTACGACCCGCTGCTGGTCACGCTCTCGGTGGTGATCGCCGTCGTCGCGGCGACCGCCGCCCTGTGGGCCGGTCTGAACATCAAGTCGCCCGCCGCCGTCGCGGTCGCTTCCCTGGTGATGGGCGGTGCCGTGAGCAGCATGCACTACACCGGAATGATCGCGGTGAGCGTGCGCGTGGCGCCCTCCTCGGCCGCGCTGCCCGGTGCCTCGGCGATGCAGTTCATCTTCCCGCTCGCCGTGGGCCTCGGCTCCTACCTGTTCCTGACCTCGGCGTTCGTCGCGCTGTCCCCGACCGTGGACGAGCGGGAAGCCTCCGCAGCGGCCGCACCGCCTGTGGGGAACGCGGTCCGTTGACCGGCCCGCGCCCCCGCCCCAGACCCCGGATCGAGGAGGCCATGCGCCCGCCCCGCTCAACGACCAGCTCCGGCCCGCCGCAGGTAGCCGCGCCCTTCGTGTCTTCCGCGCGTGGGCGTCGCGCGCACGCTGGGCCGCCCGCCGAAGAGGACTCCGATACGACGGTGACATCGCCTCGAACCGGGCCACCCACGCGCGGGGGCAGCAGGTATCTGCGCCCCCGCACCATCCGGGCGAAGATCGTCTGTCTCCTCATGGTGCCCGTGGTCTCCCTGCTCGCCCTGTGGGCCTACGCCACCGTGAGCACCGCGCAGGACATCGCGCGGCTCACCCGACTCCAGCGCGTCGACGCCTCGGTGCGCGAACCCGTGGCCGCCGCGGTGGCTGCCCTCCAGGCGGAGCGCACCGCCGCCGTCGGCTATGCGACCGATCCCGCACCGGAGCGCGGCGACGACCTCAAGAGGCTCGCGAACACCACCGATCGCGCCGTCGCGGCCCTCCGTCTCGGCAGGACCAACACCGTCGCGGACGGCGCGGACCTGCCCCACACAGTGGCCGGGCGACTCGGCGCCTTCGTCGGCGACAGCGAGCGACTGCGGAATCTGCGTACTGCCGTACTGGAGCGACGTACGGGCTGGGACACCGCATACGGGCAGTACACGAAGACCATCGGCGGCGCCTACATGGTGAGCGGAGGACTGACCGGCATACAGGACAGCGAACTCGGCTCCGACGCGCGCGTACTGCTCGAGCTCGCCCGCTCCGCCGAAATGCTCTCCCGTGAGGACGCCGTCGTGACGAGCGCCCGCCTCGCCGGGACGCTGGACGGCGAGCGTCTGCGCCTGTTCACCGGCGCCGTCGACACCCGCCGGGCGCTTGCCGACGCGGCCGCCGCCGATCTGCGCGGGCCCGAACAAGCCGCGTGGGACCACCTCGCGAAGGGAAGCGCGTACGGCGACGTGCGCGCTGTCGAGGACCGGACGCTCATCGCGCGACCGGGGGCCAAGGCACTCGACGCGACATCCGCACAGACGTGGGACAGGGCACATGCGGCCGTGCAGGACGGCATGCACGCCCTTGCGTCCGATGCCGCGCGCGGCGCTGCCGACCGGGCCGACCCGTTCGCCAGGGGGCTGCTCACACCCGCGGGGGCAGCGGTCCTGTTCGGCCTCATCGCCGTCGCCGCCTCGCTGGTCATCTCCGTACGCATCGGCCGCGGCCTCGTCGTCGAGCTGGTCGGTCTGCGCAACACCGCATTGGAGATCGCCGGTCGTCAACTCCCGCGCGCCATGGTCAAGTTGCGTGCCGGTGAAGACGTCGATGTCGAGGCGGAGGCGCCCCGAGGGCAGCCGGCCGAGGACGAGATCGGCCAGGTCCACGAAGCGCTCACCACCGTGCACCGCGCGGCCCTGCTCGCCGCCGTCGAGCGCGCCGAACTCGCCAGCGGCATCTCCGGTGTCTTCGTCAACCTCGCCCGCCGCAGCCAGACCCTCGTCCACCGCCAGCTCGGCCTTCTGGACACCATGGAACGCCGTGCGGAGGATCCGAACGAGCTCGGCGATCTCTTCCGCCTCGACCACCTCACGACCCGTATGCGACGCCACGCGGAGAGCCTGATCATCCTCTCCGGAGCCGCGCCCGGCCGGGCCTGGCGGAGACCGGTTCCGCTGACCAATGTCGTACGGGCCGCGGTCTCCGAGATCGAGGACTACGCGCGCGTGGAGGTACGCCATCTGGCCGCCGCCAACGTGACGGGTGCCGCGGTCGCCGACCTCACCCACTTGGTGGCCGAACTCGTCGAGAACGCGGCCCAGTTCTCGCCCCCGCACACAAAGGTGCGCATCAGCGGCGAATCCGTCGGCAACGGATACGCGATCGAGATCGAGGACCGCGGTCTCGGCATGGGCAAGGAGACCCTCGCCGAGGCGAACAACCGTATCGAGCACGCCGAAGCGCTCGACCTGTTCGACAGCGACCGGCTCGGCCTCTTCGTGGTCAGCAGGCTCGCCGATCGTCACGACATCAAGGTGCACTTACGTACGTCGCCCTACGGAGGCACCAACGCGGTCGTCCTGCTGCCCACCTCCTTGTTGCACAAGGACAGCGAGCCGAAGGACAGCCGCAACCCCGCACCGTCCGAAGAGGAGCGCCGCTACGCGCGCGTGCCCGAGCCCGAAGCGGCGCCCATGAATGGCAATTCCGTCCCCGCACCCGCCCCGCGTCCCGCCCTCGCCCCCTCGCCGGGCCCCGACCCGAAGGAGACGCAGCACCCACCGGGCGTCACCGCTCTACGGCTGCGAAAGCCACCGGTCGAGGAGCAGGACGACACCCCGCCCGAGGACGGGCTCCCGCGCCGCGTACGGCAGGCGAACCTCGCACCTCAACTGCGCGAACGCCCCGACGCACAGGCCGCATCCGCATCCGCGCGTGCGCCGGAGCCCGACGAACGCACCCCCGAACAGGTCCGGGCCCGTATGGCGTCCTACCGGGACGGCTGGGCCAGAGGCGGCGGACGCCCGTCGGGCAGTGACAGCACTGAAGGAGACCTCACATGATCAAGGAAAGCACCACCGGCACGGGGCACGGCTCCGGCGAACTCGACTGGCTCCTTGACGACCTGGTGCTCCGCGTGCCCGAACTGCGGCATGCCGTCGTCCTGTCCAACGACGGCCTGGCAGTCGGCGCGTCCACCGGCCTCGGCCGTGAGGACGCCGAGCATCTGGCCGCCGTCGCCTCCGGGTTCAACAGTCTCGCCAAGGGGACAGGACGGCATTTCGGTACGGGAGGGGTGCGGCAGACGATGGTCGAGATGGACGACGGCTTTCTCTTCGTGGCCGCCGCGGGCGACGGTTCCTGCCTGGCCGTCCTGAGCACCGTCACCGCCGACATCGGACTCGTCGCCTACGAGATGGCGCGCCTGGTCAAAAGGGTCGGCGAACACCTCTACACGGCACCCAGGCTCGCCGGGCACCCACCGACCGCGGGCTGACGGATACGGCGGGCGCCATGGACGAGGACATGTTCGAAGAAACGTACCGGGACGCGGGGGCGTACGACGGTGGCCCCCATCAGGGCCACGAGAAGCGCGGCAGCCCTCACGACCCGGGCAGCCAGTGGTTCGACAACGAGGCCGGCCCGCTGGTCCGCCCCTATGCGATGACCGGCGGACGGACCACGGCCGGCCCCCGGGCCGCGCACTTCGACCTGATCGCCCTCGTGTCGCTCGACTCCGCCGCGCCCGCCGCGCACGACGACACCGCCCTCGGGCCCGAGCACCGCTCGATCATCGAGCTGTGCCGGGCCGAGACACAGTCGGTCGCCGAACTCGCCGCCGGCACCGAACTGCCCGTGGGGGTGGTCCGGGTGCTCCTCGGCGACCTGCTGGAACTGGCCTGCGTCAAGGTCAGCAGGCCGGTGCCGCCCGCCCAGCTACCGGACGAGAAGATTCTGAGAGAGGTCATCGATGGGCTCCGAGCACTCTGACGGCACGGCCCCCGACGCATCCGCCGACCTGGCTCTGAAGATTCTGGTGGCGGGCGGATTCGGGGTGGGCAAGACCACCCTGGTCGGCGCGGTCAGCGAGATCCGCCCCCTGCGCACCGAGGAACAACTCAGCGAGGCGGGCCAGTCCGTGGACGACACGACGGTGGTGGAGCGCAAGACCACCACGACCGTCGCCATGGACTTCGGCCGCATCACGATCAGGTCCGGTCTGTCGCTCTACCTGTTCGGCACGCCGGGCCAGGACCGGTTCTGGTTCCTGTGGGACGAACTGTCCCAGGGCGCGCTCGGCGCCGTCGTCCTCGCGGACACCCGACGGCTCGAGGAGTGTTTCCCCGCCGTGGACTATTTCGAGCACCGACGCATCCCGTTCGTCGTGGCGGTCAACTGTTTCGCGGCGGCAAGGGGGTTCGGGGCGCACGAAGTGGCACGCGCCCTCGACCTCGACCGCGGGACGCCAGTGGTGCTGTGCGACGCGCGCGACCGGGACTCCGGGAAGGAGGTGCTGATCAGGCTGGTCGAGTACGCCGGGCGAGTGCACACCGCCCGGCTGCTCGATTCCGTCGGCTGAGCCGCGGCCGCTTCAGTCGGCGACGTCGCCCATGGCCACGACCTTCTCGACCCGTACGCGTACGACGAGTTCGCCCGGCACGGCGTTGCGCCGGCCGAACTCCTCTGCGCGGTCCCCACCCATGTACCGGCCGCCGATCCGGGTGGCCGAATCCAGCAATTCCGCCGGGTCCTCGCTGAGTTCGGCCCGGCCCTGGATCGTCACGAACGAGAACGGCGGCCGCTCGTCGTCGACGCACAGGGCCATACGCCCGTCGCGCGCCAGATTGCGGCCTTTGACCGTCTCCTTGCCGGTGTTGAACAGGATGTCGCGTCCGTCCAGGACGAACCAGACGGGTGCGATGTGCGGGCTGCCGTCGGCCCGCACGGTGGACAGCTTGGCGGTGCGGGTGCCTTCGGAGACGAAGGCCCGCCATTCCTCATCGGTCATCTTGTGTGCCATGGGGCCATCCTGCTTGCCCGGACGCCGACCGTGGGGAAGGCTTGCGCGAGAGATCCTCCGGGCAGGGGAGCGGTCCTCCCGGGGGCATGGGGAGCCACAGGAAGCGGGGAGACAGGATCATGGGGCAGAACATAGGACTGGGTTGGCTGCTGGACGACCTGACGCAGCGCGTCGAACATGTGCGGCACGCCTTGGTCCTGTCCAACGACGGCCTCGTGACCGGAGCGAGTTCGGAGCTGCGCCGCGAGGACGCCGAGCACCTCGCGGCGGTCTCGTCCGGACTGCACAGCCTCGCCAAGGGATCGGGCCGGCACTTCGGCGCCGGAGGCGTACGCCAGACGATGATCGAGTTCGATGATGCGGTGCTCTTCGTCACCGCCGCGGGTGACGGCAGCTGCCTGTGCGTGCTCAGCTCCGCCGAGGCCGACATCGGTCAGGTCGCGTACGAGATGACCCTGCTCGTCAACCGGGTCGGTGAGCATCTGGCCGTCGACGCCCGACACCCCGGTCGGACGCCGGTCAGGGAGCCCTGACCTGCGGTAAAGCGGCCGGTCGGGGTGGGCGCGGCAGGGTTGTCCACAGGCCCGGACGGAGATTCCCGGTCCGGGCTACGGTTTTCCCGAGCGGTCACGGAGGGTGACCGCAGGTCATCGACCGACGGGGGAGAACCATCGTGCAAGGCGACATCATGACCAGGCCTCAGGGCAGCGCAGCCCGCGAACTGGGGCTGAAACGAGGCGAGTTCGACCTCGCCGTACGTCTCGGCCGTATCCGGACGGTCGCGGCGCGGGACGGCGGAAGGCGCCGCGTGTCCCGCGAGGAGATCGAGCGGATCCGCGACACCGAGGGCTTCCCGGAAGCGTTGCGCGAGCAGGTGAGGGTGGTGGGGACCGCGGAGGGCGCGCACCTCATGGAGATCCCGCCGACCCGATTCACCCGGCTCGCCCGCGCCGGTCTGCTCATCCCGGCCAAGTTCTACCTCAATCGCTATCGGACCGTGGTGTGGCTGTACCTCGCCGAGGAGCTACGGGAGTTCGCGGAGTCCGAGCTCCACGCACCGCTCCTGACCGGCCGCGCACCGGACAAGATGCGCGCCCGGCTCTCGGCGGGGGAGGACCTGAGGCCGCGGAGGTGGCGGGCCCGGCACGCCGGGTATCTGCTGGGGCAGTGCGGTGACCCATGGGACCGGGCCGCCGCGATGGCGACGCTCCTGGACCCGACTCAGCTCCCCGACCTCGTCGAGAACCCCTACGAGCGCGCCTACTTGCATCGCCTTCGACCTGAGGAGTCCTGGTACGGGGCGCCGGAGTCGCCGACGGCGCGGGTCGTCGAGCGGATCCTGATCGCCGACGATCCGAACGAGATCAGCTGGCTGCGGGCGAACCTGTTGCTGAGTCTGTCGGAGGCGCGGCGGCTGCGCCCCGCACCGCGGCCCACGACGCGCGAATCGGCACCTGCGCCGGAGTTCGAGCCCGTGGCCCCGAGCGTTCCGGAACCGCGGCCCGCGGCCGTGGAACCGGTGCGGGGGCTGTGGGGCAGGCTGCTCGGCAGACGAGGCTGACCAAGCGGTGCCCTCTACGGCGTCGAGGCCCTCGGCGCACCGCTCGATCGCTGGGGGCCCGTCAGCCTTCGAGCTTTCGGAACAGTCCCTCCTGGACGACGGAGACCAGCAGGCGCCCCTCGACGTCGTAGATGCGACCGCGGGCCAGCCCCCGGCCGCCCGTCGCGATGGGCGACTCCTGGTCGTAGAGGAACCACTCATCGGCACGGAAAGGACGGTGGAACCACATGGCGTGGTCGAGCGAGGCCATGTCGAAGCCGCGCGGCCCCCACAGCGGTTCGATCGGCAGTCGCACCGCGTCGAGCAGCGTCATGTCACTCGCGTAGGTGAGCGCGCAGGTGTGCACGAGCGGGTCGTCGCCCAGCGGGCCCACGGCGCGCATCCACACGGCGCTGCGCGGCTCGGCGGAGCTGATTTCCTCGGGGGTCCAGCGCAGCCGGTCGACATACCGGATGTCGAAGGGCTGGCGGCGCGCCATGCGTTCCAACGCCTCGGGCAGGGCGCCGAGATGGCCCCTGATCTCGTCGGCGATCGTCGGCAGCGACTCCGGATCCGGCACCTCACGGGCCGGCGGCAACTGGTGCTCGAAGGCCCCTTCCTCGGGCTTGTGAAAGGAGGCGGTGAGATTGAAGATCGTGCGACCCTGCTGCACGCCGGTGACCCGGCGGGTGGTGAACGAGCGGCCGTCACGGACCCGTTCGACCTGGTACACGATGGGCACACCGGGGCGGCCCGGGCGCAGGAAGTACGCGTGCAGCGAGTGCACGGGGCGGTCGCCGTCCGTGGTGCGGCCCGCCGCGACCAGGGCCTGGCCCGCGACCTGTCCGCCGAAGACCCGCTGCAGGGACTCCTGCGGGCTGCGTCCGCGGAAGATGTTGACCTCGATCTGCTCCAGGTCGAGCAGGTCGACAAGCCGTTCCGCAGGATTCGTCATGCGTGGTTCTCTCTCGTGTGCGCGGCCGGACTGTTCCGGCGCGTGGACGCGGGCGGACCTGGCTGTCCGCCGCCCGGTCCGGGATCTACAACTGGCCGACGTCCGTGACCCGGACGACGGCACGGCCTTCGGCATCGGAGGCGGCGAGATCGACTTCGGCGCTGACGCCCCAGTCGTGGTCGCCGTTCGGGTCGGCGAAGGTCTGTCGGACCTTCCACAGACCGTGCTCCGGGTCTTCCTCGATCATGAGCAGCTTGGGGCCACGGGCGTCGGGTCCCGTCCCGAGGTCCTCGTACTCGTCCCAGTATTTGTCCATGGCGTCACCCCATGCATCCGCGTCCCAGCCCGACTCGGCATCCATCTCGCCGAGCTCTTCGACGTGGTCGAGCGCGGCCAGTTCGACGCGGCGGAACATGGCGTTGCGGACCAGGACACGGAACGCGCGGGAGTTCGCCGTGACCGGCTTGACCTGGTCGGCCCTCTCCTGCGCCTCTTCGGCCGTCATCACCTCGGGGTTGGCGAGCTGCTCCCACTCATCCAGCAGGCTGGAGTCGACCTGGCGCACCATCTCGCCGAGCCAGGCGATCAGGTCCTCCAGATCCTCCGACTTCAGGTCGTCGGGCACGGTGTGGTCGAGCGTCTTGTACGCGCTCGCCAGGTAGCGAAGGACGATGCCCTCGGTGCGCGCGAGCTCGTAGTAGGAGACGAACTCCGTGAAGGTCATCGCCCGTTCGTACATGTCACGGATGACGGACTTCGGCGACAGCGGGTGGTCGCCGACCCACGGGTGGCTCGTGCGGTACGTGTTGTACGCGTGGAAGAGCAGCTCCTCCAGGGGCTTGGGGTACGAGATGTCCTGGAGACGCTCCATGCGCTCCTCGTACTCCACACCGTCCGCCTTCATCAGGGCGACGGCCTCACCGCGCGCCTTGTTCTGCTGGGCGTGCAGGATCTGCCGCGGGTCGTCGAGCGTGGACTCCACAACCGACACCATGTCGAGCGCGTACGACGGCGACTCCTGGTCGAGCAGGTCGAACGAGGCGAGAGCGAAGGTCGACAGCGGCTGGTTCAGTGCGAAGTCCTGCTGCAGGTCGACGGTGAGGCGCACGATGCGGCCTGTCGGGTCCGGCTGGTCCAGCTTCTCGACGATGCCGCCGTCGAGCAGCGAGCGGTAGATCGCGATGGCGCGGCGGATGTGCCGGAGCTGGGCCCTGCGCGACTCGTGGTTGTCCTCGAGCAGCGTGCGCATGGCCTCGAAGGCGTTGCCCGGGCGGGCGATGACCGACAGGAGCATCGTGTGCGTGACACGGAAGCGGGAGGTCAGCGGCTCCGGGTCGGATGTGATCAGCTTGTCGAAGGTGCCCTCCGTCCAGCTGACGAAGCCCTCCGGGGCCTTCTTGCGGACGACCTTGCGGCGCTTCTTCGGGTCGTCGCCGGCCTTTGCGAGCGCCTTCTCGTTCTCGACGACGTGCTCGGGCGCCTGGGCCACGACGAAGCCGGCCGTGTCGAAGCCGGCGCGTCCGGCGCGGCCCGCGATCTGGTGGAACTCGCGGGCGCGCAGCGTACGGACGCGGGTGCCGTCGTACTTGGTGAGGGCCGTGAACAGCACCGTGCGAATGGGGACGTTGACGCCCACGCCGAGGGTGTCGGTACCACAGATGACCTTCAACAGGCCTGCCTGGGCGAGCTTTTCGACGAGCCGACGGTACTTGGGCAGCATGCCGGCGTGGTGGACGCCGATACCGTGCCGTACGTAACGGGACAGGTTGCGGCCGAACTTGGTGGTGAAGCGGAAGTTGCCGATCAGCTCGGCGATCTTGTCCTTCTCCTCGCGCGTGCACATGTTGATGCTCATCAGCGCCTGGGCCCGTTCGACCGCCTGCGCCTGCGTGAAGTGCACGATGTAGACCGGCGCCTGCTTCGTCTCGAGCAGCTCGGTCAGGGTCTCCGTGAGGGGCGTGAGCCGGTACTCGTAGGAGAGGGGGACCGGGCGGGTCGCCGAGCGGACCACCGAGGTCGGACGGCCGGTGCGCCGCGCGAGGTCCTTCTCGAACATCGCGACGTCGCCGAGCGTTGCCGACATCAGGATGAACTGTGCCTGCGGCAGCTCGAGCAGCGGGATCTGCCAGGCCCAGCCGCGGTCCGCCTCCGCGTAGAAGTGGAACTCGTCCATGACGACCTGGCCGATGTCGGCCTGCGCGCCGTCCCGCAGCGCGATCGACGCGAGAACCTCCGCGGTGCAGCAGATGACGGGCGCGTCCGCGTTCACGGACGCGTCGCCGGTCAGCATGCCGACGTTCTCCGTGCCGAACATCTTGCACAGCTCGAAGAACTTCTCGGAGACCAGCGCCTTGATGGGAGCCGTGTAGAACGTGACCTCGTCGCGGGCGAGGGCGGCGAAGTGCGCACCCGCCGCGATCATGCTCTTACCGGACCCGGTGGGCGTCGAGACGATCACGTTCGCCCCCGACACCGCCTCGATCAGCGCCTCCTCCTGGTGCGGATAGAGGGTGAGACCACGCTCCTGGGTCCACGACTCGAAGGCGTCATAGAGGGCGTCCGGGTCGGCGGTCTTCGGGAGCTGATCGATAAGGGTCACGTCACCATCTTGCCTGTCTTCCGTCCCGATCCGGGAATCGGATGCCCGTACGAAGATCACGAACGCTACGCTGAGTCGCCGACGGAGCGTCAGGACGCGCACGGCCCGACGGGGGCAACGGGGCGTCGGCGCACAAGGAATGGGGCGGAACACCACCATGATGGGACCGGCACACTCGCTGTCAGGAGCGGCGGCCTGGCTGGGGGTGGGCGCGGCCGCGGCTGCCGCCGGACACCCGATGCCCTGGCCGGTCGTCCTCGTGGGAGCGCTGATCTGCGCGGGTGCCGCGCTCGCCCCCGACCTCGACCACAAGTCGGCGACCATCTCGCGCGCCTTCGGGCCGATCTCCCGGGCGGTCTGCGGGATAGTCGACAAACTGTCCTACGCCGTCTACAAAGCCACCCGCAAGCAGGGCGACCCGCGCCGTTCCGGCGGACACCGCACTCTCACCCATACGTGGCTGTGGGCCGTCCTGATCGGGGCGGGCGCGTCCTTCGCGGCGATCACCGGGGGGCGCTGGGCTGTCCTCGCGATCCTGTTCGTGCACATGGTGCTCGCCATCGAAGGTCTGCTGTGGCGGGCCGCCAGGGGCTCCAGCAGCGACATCCTGGTGTGGCTGCTCGCGGCGGCCAGCGCCTGGATCCTGGCCGGAATACTGGACAAACCGGGCAACGGATCGGACTGGCTGTTCACCGCGCCCGGCCAGGAGTACCTGTGGCTGGGCCTGCCCATCGTGCTCGGCGCGCTGGTGCACGACATCGGGGACGCGCTCACCGTCTCGGGCTGCCCGATCCTGTGGCCCATACCGATCGGCCGCAAGCGCTGGTACCCGATCGGGCCGCCCAAGATGATGCGCTTCCGGGCCGGCAGCTGGATCGAGCTGAAGGTGCTCATGCCGGTGTTCATGCTGCTCGGCGGGGTGGGGTGCGCGGCCGCGCTCAACTTCATTTGAGCCCAGCCGCGCACCGCCCCGCGGTCCGCCTATCCGTGCCAGGACCGCCACAGGGCCGCGTACGCACCGTCGGCAGCGACCAGTTCGTCGTGGCTGCCGAGCTCCCGGATCCTCCCCTCCTCGATCACGGCGATGACATCCGCGTCGTGGGCGGTGTGCAGCCGGTGCGCGATGGCCACGACGGTGCGGCCGTCGAGGACGCGGGCCAGCGAGCGTTCCAGGTTCCTGGCCGCGCGCGGGTCGAGCAGCGACGTCGCCTCGTCCAGGACCAGGGTGTGCGGGTCGGCCAGGACCAGCCGGGCCAGCGCGATCTGCTGGGCCTGCGCCGGGGTGAGCGCCACGCCGCCCGAGCCGACCTCCGTATCGAGCCCGGTGGCCAGGGAGCGAGCCCACCCGTCGGCGTCGACCGCCCCGAGGGCCGCCCACAGCTCGGCATCCTCGGCGCCGGTCCGGGCCAGCCGCAGGTTGTCGCGCAGCGAGCCCACGAAGACGTGGTGCTCCTGGTTGACCAGCGCGACGTGGGCCCGCACCCGCTCCGCCTGCATCCGGGAGAGTTCCGCGCCGCCGAGTGTGACCTGCCCCAGCCGGGGCGCGTAGATCCCGGCAAGCAGTCGGCCGAGCGTCGACTTGCCCGCGCCGGACGGCCCGACCAGGGCGAGCCGGGTGCCAGGAGCGACGTCGAGGGTCACCTGACGCAGTACGTCGACGCCCTCGCGGTAGCCGAAATGCACCTCGTCGGCCTGGACGTCCCGGCCCTCGGGCCGCACGGAGGCGTCGCCCGCGTCCGGTTCGATGTCGCGCACGCCGACGAGGCGGGCCAGGGACACCTGGGCGACCTGGAGCTCGTCGTACCAGCGCAGGATCAGACCCAGCGGGTCCACCAGCATCTGCGCGATGAGCGCGCCCGTCGTCAGCTGGCCCACCCCGATCCAGCCCTGCAGGACGAAGACACCGCCGATCAGCAGCACGGACAGCAGGACCAGGACGTGAACGGCGTTGATCACCGGGAAGAAGACGGACCGCAGATAGAGCGTGTAGCGCTCCCAGGCGGTCCACTCCTTGACGCGCTGCTCGGACAGCTCCACGCGTCGGTCGCCGAGCCGGTGCGCCTCGACGGTGCGCCCGGCGTCCACGGTCTCCGCGAGCGCCGCAGCGACAGCCGCGTAGCCGGCGGCCTCCGAGCGGTACGCCGAGGGCGCCCGCTTGAAGTACCAGCGGCAGCCGATCACCAGGACGGGCACCGCGACGAGGATCGCCGGGGCCAGTGGTGGCGCGGTCACCGCGAGGCCGCCGATGAGCAGGGCCACCCACACGACGCCGATGGACAGCTGGGGCACGGCCTCCCGCATCGCGTTCGCGAGCCGGTCGATGTCCGTGGTGATCCGGGACAGCAGGTCGCCCGTGCCGGCCCGCTCCAGGACGCCGGGCGGCAGCCCGACCGACCGCACCAGGAAGTCCTCGCGCAGATCCGCCAGCATCCGCTCGCCGAGCATCGCCCCGCGCAGCCGCACCTGCCGGACGAAGACGGCCTGGATCACGAGAGCGAGCGCGAACAAGCCGATGGTGCGTTCCAAGTGGAGGCTCTGCAGGGCACCGGCACCGCCGGTCCCGTCCGCCACGTCCTGGATCACGCCGCCCAAGAGATAGGGGCCCGCCATCGAGGCGACCACGGCGGCCGTGTTCACACCGATCAGCAGGAGGAAGGCGCGCCGGTGACGCTGGTACAGCTCGCGCACATAGGCGCGGACCGTCGCCGGGGCGCCGACCGGAAGCGTGCTTGCCGTGGTGGGCGCCGCCGGGTCGTAGGCCGGGGGCGCTACGCCGATCATGCCGTCTCCTCGATGTCGATCTCGATGTCCACGTCGGACGCGATGCCGGATGCGGTGTCGGATGCGATGTCCGGCTCCGGGCCGCGCGGGGTGTTCTGCTCGGCCCCCGACCGGGCCGCGGCCGCTTCCGCGTCGGTCTCGCGCGTGACCACGGCGCGGTACCGGGGCTCGGAGCGCACCAGTTCGCGGTGTTCGCCGACCGCGGCCACCTGGCCGTCGTACACGAACACGACGCGGTCGGCCCGGTCGAGCAGCAGCGGTGACGAGCTGAGGACCACCGTCGTGCGGCCTCGCCGCAGAGCCCGGACGCCCTGGGCGATGCGGGCCTCCGTGTGCGAGTCGACGGCGGACGTCGGCTCGTCGAGGACCAGCGCCTCGGGGTCGGTGACCAGGGAGCGGGCCAGAGCAAGGCGTTGGCGCTGGCCGCCGGAGAGGGACCGGCCGCGTTCGGTGATGCGGGCGTCCAGCGGGTCGTCGTCCAGGGACGCCTGTGTGAGGGCGGCGAGGACGTCGGAGCACTGCGCCGCGGCCAGCGCCTCGTCGGGGCGGACGGTTCCGGCGGACGGTACGTCGAGCAGTTCGGCGAGCGTGCCCGACATCAGCACCGGGTCCTTGTCCTGGACGAGCACCGCCGTGCGCGCCACGTGCAGCGGCAGTTCGTCGAGCGGTACCCCGCCCAGCAGCACGGACGGCGTCTTCGTGTCCTCGCCGTCGGAGTCGTCGAAGGTCGCGTGGCCACCGAGCCGGTCGGCGAGACGGCCCGCCAGATCCGGGTCGCCGCACACCACGGCGGTGAGTCGGCCGGCCGGGGCGAGCAGACCGGTCGCGGGGTCGTACAGATCCCCGGACGGAGCGGCCGCGTCGCGCACTCCACCCGACGGCTCGACGACGCGCTGCAGGGCCAGGACCCTGGCCGCGCGCTGTGCCGAGGGACGGGAGAAGGAGTACGCCATGGCGATCTCCTCGAAGTGCCGCAGGGGGTAGTTGAGCATCATCACCGCGCTGTACACGGTCACCAGTTCTCCTACGGTGATCCGTCCTTCGCGCGCGAGATGGACGCCGTACCAGACGATCACGATCAGCAGCAGACCTGGGAGGAGGACCTGGACCGAAGAGATCAGCGACCACATACGGGCGCTGCGCACGGCGGCCTTGCGGACTTCCTGCGAGGCGTGGCGGTAGCGGTCGAGGAAGAGTTCCTCACCGCCGATGCCGCGCAACACGCGCAGTCCGGCGACGGTGTCCGAGGCGAGTTCGGTGGCCCGGCCCGCCTTCTCGCGCTGGTGGTCCGCGCGTCGGGTGGCGCGGGGCAGCAGCGGCAGCACCGCGAGGGCGAGCACCGGCATGCCGAGCGCGACGACGACACCGAGCGCCGGCTGGTAGACCAGCAAGCTGATGCAGACGAGGACGACGGTGACGGCGGCAGCGGCGAAGCGGGAGAGCGCCTCGACGAACCAGCCGATCTTCTCCACGTCGCCGGTGGACACGGCTACGACCTCGCCCGCGGCGACCCGCCGGGTCAGGGCGGCGCCGAGCGCGGCGGTCTTACGGGCCAGCAACTGCTGCACGCGGGCTGCGGCGGTGATCCAGTTCGTGACCGCCGTGCGGTGCAACATCGTGTCGCCGCACGCGATGGCGATACCGAGCAGCACGATCAGCCCGCCCGCAGCGGCGAGGCGGCCACCGGAGCCGTCGACGACCGCCTGCACGGCATAGCCGACGCCGTACGGCAGACCGGCGACCGAGGTGAAGTGGAGCAGACCCCAGGCGAGGGACTTGAGCTGGCCGTCGAGCTGGTTCCGGCCGAGCCAGAGCAGGAACCGGGGGCCGGAGCGCGCGTCGGGCACGCCCGGATCGGGATACGGAAGGTCGGAGATCTGCATGACGTCCCAGAGCTCGAAAGGAGATCCGGAGAACGATTGCTCCGGAGAAGAAGACGGTGGGCAAGGAAGTGGAGATGGAGCGAGAGGTGGAGTGGGAGGTGGAGGGCGAGGCGGCAGTAGAGGGGAGGGGAGTTGGAGGAGAGGGAGGAGGGAGTGAGGGTGGGGAATGCGGAACCGGACGGCGGGGCGGATCGGAGGATGCGGGAGCGCCTAACAAACCGTGAAAGGTTCGCGTCCCGCGGTGACCGGAGGCAAACGGTTTTCCGGTTACGGGCAAAGAATCGGCCCGGATCGACGGCAGCCCCGGGCCCGGCACGGGGGTTCGCGACTCGTGGTGCGACCATGGAGCGCATGCGTAGTGCGGGTGCGGTTCGAGCGGGTGTCGCCATGGCGGCGTGTGGAGTTCTTCTGACGACGTTGGCGGCGTGCGGAGCCGATGACGCCGGGGGCGGAAAAGGCTCCGGGGACGACGGGCGCAGCGACGAGGCCCGCGCCGTCGACCTCAAGCGCATCCCCGACATCGGCGACCGCTACCAGAAGCAGATCCCGGCGAACTCGCGGCAGGTCGTCGCGGTCTACGGCGACGGCAAGGACTCGGCGGACTCGACCATCGCCCTGTACACCAAGACCGGCGACACCTGGAAGAAGGAGCGCAGCTGGTCCGGGCACAACGGCAAGAAGGGCTGGACGACGGACCACCAGGAGAACGACAAGCGCAGCCCTGTGGGCGTGTTCACGCTGAGCGACGCCGGTGGCGTTCTCGCGGACCCGGGCGCGAAGCTGCCCTACACGCAGACCGCGTCGATCCAGGCCCCGCATTACTGGGCCAAGTCGCACTGGCACGACTTCGACTACGTGATCGCCATCGACTACAACCGTGCCAAGGGCACCCCGCCCAACGACCCGACCCGTCCGCAGGGACAGTCCAAGGGCGGCAGTATCTGGCTGCACATGGACCACGGCAGCGGGACGTCGGCCTGTGTGAGCCAGTCCAAGGCGGACATGGAGTACCTGCTCAAGACGGTCGACCCCAAGCAGCACCCGGTCGTCGTGATGGGCGACAAGGCCGACCTCGAGGCGTAAGCGCCGACCCCCGTCAATAGGTGTGGCGCAACGAAGGCCACAGGAGTGACCACGTGTGCGCCGGACCGGCGCACAGGACGATCGCCGCGCCTTGTTCCTCGTTGCTCACGTCCTGGCCGTTGTCGACGTGGGCGACCGTGCGGCAGCCGGTGAAATACCGCTCGATGCCGGAGGCGTCGGTCTGCCGGACGAGGAGGACGGGCCCGTCCGCGGGGTCGGGCGGCGGACCCCAGTCGGCGTAGCTCATGTGGCCCGAGTCCGGGGCGGGGATCCCCCGGGCGGGACCGTACCGCTCCAGGGCGCCCGCTTCGCCATAGTTGCCGGTGAGGATCACCGACCGCGCACGGTCACCCGTCGGGATCCGCGCCCACCCTCGGCGTGCCGCGTCGGCCAGTTCGGGCCGGCCGAGCTGCTCGCCCTGCTCCTTGTTGAGAGCCATCGGCACGGACAGGGCGGAGGGCGGCAGCACGGGCAGCGTGATCATGGCGTTGAGCGCGGCCGACACGAGCACGGCGCCCACGAACAGCGCCCGTCGTCCCGAACCGGCCCGCGCCCAGCGCAGCGTGGGCTCGCATCCCGCGGCGAGCAGTACCACGAGCAGCACGATGACGAGGAGCACCACCAGGTACTTGTTCTGTACGCCGACACCCGTGACCGCGCCGACCGCGAGCCACCAGCGCCCGTCCCCGGTCCGCAGCACTCGCAGCACGAGCCAGCTCACTGTCACCCACACCAGCAGATCGAACGTCGCCGTGGACACCATGTGCCCGACCGCGAGGACCTGCGCACCGAGCCCCGCGAGCACGGCCGCGAGGAGTTGGGCGCCACGTCGGCCGCCCAACTCCCGTGCCACCAGAACCACTACGACCACAGTCGCCGCCGCGGCGAGCGTCGCGGACACGCGCAACCCGACCAGGCTGTCCCTGAAGAAGGCAGTGGAGGCGCGGGCCGGCACAGGGGTGAGCGGCGGCTGATCGACGTAGCCCCAGTCGAGGCGGCGGCCCGCGGCGACGAAGTACAACTCGTCGCGGTGGTAGCCGTATCGGGGCGAGAGCAGGGTCAGTATTCCGGCGTACGCGGCGGCGACGACCAGCAGGGGCCGCCACGCCACCGGTGCGAGTCCCGCCCCGACCTGCTCCGCTCGCGCGGCATCCTCGCCCATGCCCCCCGCCTTCCCCCGGTGCGCCGGGAGCGTACCGGCGGCACGGGAAGGGTCGAGGCCCCGCGCGATGCCCGGGGTCTGCGCGGATCAGCCGCGGCGCCCGCCTTACGGAGCGGGCCTGGTCGCGCGCTCCAGCTCCACAAGGACGGAGTGGTAGGAGCGGCCCGTCGCGTGGTCCATGCCCACCTCGCACATCCGGTTCGCCGACAGATGCGCGTCGTAGGCGCGGGAGGTGACCTCCGCGGCCTCCTTGCGGGTCGCGGACTCGGTCAACTCCTTGTGCAGCATGCCGCGGTCGCCGGCGAAGGCACAGCACCCCGCGTCGTCCGGGATCACCACCTCGTCGGCGCAGGCCTCGGCGACCGCCTTCAACTGGGCCACGTCACCCAGGTGTTCCATGGAACATGTGGGGTGCAGCACCGCCGAGCCGATCGTGCGCTCGATCGTGAGACGCGGCAGGAGCTCCTCGGACGCCCAGACGAGGGAGTCGACGATGGCCAGCTGCGCGTGCAACTCCCGGTTGTCGTCGGTGAGATACGGCACCACCTCGTGCGCGATGCCGAGGGTGCAGGACGACGCGTCGACGACGAGCGGGAGACGGCCGCCCGCGGTCCAGCCCCAGGCAGCTTCGACGATCCGGTTCGCCATGATCGTGTTGGCCTCGTCGTAGCCCTTGGAGTGCCAGATCGTGGCACAGCACGTGCCCGCGACGTCCTCGGGGATCCATACCGGCTTGCCCGCGCGCGCGGAGACCGCGACGACGGCCTGGGGGAGTGACACGTCGCCGGGGGTGCCGAAGATGCGGTTCACACACGCCGGGTAGTACACGGCGGTGGCCCCCACGCGCGCGGTGCGGGGCAGCTTCCGCGCCGCCGCGGCCGGGATCTCCGGCAGCCACTCCGGCACCAGGTCGGGCCGGATCGCCTTCCGGGCCGTATGCGTCACGGAGGCGAGCAGCCGGTCGCCGATCTTGTCCGCGGCGGCCACGGCGAGCCGCGCGGACGCCTCGACGACTTTGAAGCGGGACGCGGTGAGCGCGGCCACCTTCTCCTCGCGCGGCGAGTGACGCGTATGCCGGAAGCCCTTCATGAAGGCACCCGTGTCGATGCCGACCGGACAGGCCAGTTTGCAGGTGGAGTCACCGGCGCAGGTGTCCACCGCGTCGTATCCGTACGCGTCGATCAGCGCGTCCTCGACCGGCGAACCGGACGGCTGGCGCATCATCTCGCGGCGGAGCACGATGCGTTGCCGCGGCGTCGTGGTCAAGTCCTCGCTGGGGCAGGTGGGTTCGCAGAATCCGCACTCGATGCACGGGTCGGCGATCAGCTCCACCTTGGGGATCGTCTTCAACCCGCGCAGATGCGCCTTCGGATCGCGGTCGAGGATGACCCGGGGCGCGAGAACGCCGTCGGGGTCGATGATCTGCTTCGTGCGCCACATCAACTCCGTGGCCCTGGGCCCCCATTCGAGCTCAAGAAACGGCGCGATGTTCCGGCCGGTGGCGTGCTCCGCCTTCAGGGAACCGTCGAACCGCTCCACCGTCAGGCGACAGAATTCGTCCATGAACGCCGCGTACCGGTCCACATCCGCGGGCAGGGCCGCGTCGAAGGCCAGGAGGAAGTGCAGGTTGCCGTGGGCGGCGTGGCCGGCCACGGCGGCATCGAATCCGTGCCGCGTCTGCAGATCGAGGAGCGCTTCGCAGGCCTCCGCGAGCCGCGACGGCGGTACCGCGAAGTCCTCGGTGATGAGCGTCGTGCCCGAAGGGCGCGAGCCGCCGACCGCCGTGACGAACGCCTTGCGGGCCTTCCAGTAGCCGCCGATCGTCTTCGCGTCGCGCGTGAAGGCATTGGTCACCGAGGCTACGGGCGCGACGAGTTCGAGTCCTTCGAGCGCCTTCGCGGCCGCCTCCTCGTAGGCGGCCCGCCGCTCCTCGTCGGGCGCCCGGAACTCCACGAGGAGCGCGGTGGTCTCCTTCGGCAGCTCGGCCCAGTCCTGCGGCACTCCTTGCACGCTGACCGACGCCCGCAGCGTGTTGCCGTCCATCAGCTCCACGGCCAGCGCCCCCGCCGCGTTGAAGACGGGCACCGCCGCGGCGGCCGCGGTCAGCGAGGGGAAGAAGAGCAGCGCGGTCGACACATGCCGGTCCAACGGCAGCGTGTCGAAGACGACTTCGGAGATGAACCCGAAGGTTCCCTCCGATCCGACCATCAGGCCGCGCAGGATCTCGACGGGTGTGCCGCCGTCGAGGAAGGCGTCGAGGCGGTACCCGTTCGTGTTCTTGATCTCGTACTTGGCGCGGATTCTGCGGGTCAGCTCCGCGTCCGCCTCGATCTCCCGCTTGATCGACAACAGGCCCTCGCACAGCGCCGGTTCGGCGTGCGTGAGCTCTTCGTCGGCTGCCGGGTCCGCGGTGTCCACGACCGTCCCGGACGGCAGGACGACGGTGAGCGAAGCCACCGTCCTGTACGAGTTCCGGGTCGTGCCGGCCGTCATCCCCGACGCGTTGTTCGCCACCACGCCGCCGATCGTGCAGGCGATGGCGCTCGCCGGGTCAGGGCCGAGCACCCGACCGTGCCGGGCCAGCGTCGCGTTGGCCCGCACGATGGTCGTGCCGGGGCCGATACGGGCCCGTTCGCCGTCGCCGATGACCTCGACACCCGACCAGAACCTGCGGACATCCACCAGGATGTCCTCACCTTGCGCCTGCCCGTTCAGCGACGTGCCCGCCGCGCGGAAGACGACCTCTCGGCCCTTGCCGTGCGCGTACGACAGCACGGCCGAGACGTCGTCGATGTCCTCGGCGACCACTACGACCTGGGGCACGAATCGGTAGGGGCTCGCGTCCGAGGCGTACCGCACCAGATCCGAGATCTTCGTGAGGACCTTGTCCGCGCCGAGCAGCCGCGTCAGCTCCGAGCGCAGCGGCTCGGGCGTACCGCCCGCCTGTCCGTCCGCGACCCGGTCGGGCGCCGGGCCCGACGGACGGGATCCCGGGCGCAGGGCTTCCGGCTTCGGCTCCAGCAGCGGCATGGTCTCTCGCTCTCCTCGTTCTTTCAGGTCGGCTCGATCTGACGGGTCGTTCCGACAAGTGATCGTTCCGTGGGTGGCCCGATCAGTGCTCGTGGTCGCGCGGGGACTCGGCTCTTATGTCACGCGGCGCCTCGAACAGCGCGTTCAGCAACACCGTCAGCTGGGCGCGCTGCTGTGTGTCCAGTGGGGCCAGGATCTCCTCTGCCGCCGCGCGGCGCGCGCTGCGCAGCTCCCGCAGGGCGGCCCGGCCCTTCTCGGTCAGCTCGATCCGGATGACCCGGCGGTTGGTGGGGTCGGGCACGCGGCGCACCAGATCCCCGGACTCCAGTCCGTCCACGACGCTGGTCACCGCACGCGGCACGACCTCCAGGCGCTGGGCAAGATCCGCCATCCGCGGCGGCGTCTCGTAATGCACCAGCGTGCGCAGCAGCCGGGACTGTGCGGGTGTGATCCCGACCGGCTCCAGCTGGCGCCTCTGGATACGGTGCATGCGGCGGGTGAGCCGCAACATCTGCTCGGCGAGGAAGCCGTCGGCGTCCGGGGTACTCATGCCGGGAACATTACCAGGACTTTGTGCATTGTGAGTATAGGTAACAATGAGCTATGCTCCTCAAAGTCGAGCCCGGCACCTGCGTGCCGAGCTCTCCCTGCGCCTAGGAGGCCCATGCCCCGCGACGACATCAGCTGGACGCCGCCGCCCGATGCCCGGGCATCGGACCAGCCGCGGCAGATCCGCCGCATCCTGTCCCTCTTCCACCCCTACCGAGCCCGGCTCGCCCTCGTCGGCCTGCTCGTCGGTGCCGCCTCGCTGGTCACGGTCGCCACTCCGTTCCTGCTCAAGGAGATCCTCGACGTCGCCATCCCGCAGGGCCGCACCGGGCTGCTCAGCCTGCTCGCCCTCGGAATGATCCTCAGTGCCGTCGTCACCAGCGTCTTCGGCGTGCTGCAGACCCTGATCTCGACGACCGTCGGTCAGCGCGTCATGCACGACCTGCGCACGGCCGTGTACGGGCGCCTGCAGAGCATGTCGCTCGCCTTCTTCACCAAGACCCGCACCGGCGAGGTCCAGTCCCGCATCGCCAACGACATCGGCGGCATGCAGGCGACCGTGACCTCCACCGCGACGTCCCTCGTCTCGAACCTGACGAGTGTCATCGCCACGGTCGTCGCCATGATCGCCCTCGACTGGCGCCTCACGATCGTCTCCCTGCTTCTGCTGCCGGTCTTCGTGTGGATAGCCCGCAGGGTCGGCCGCGAGCGCAAGAAGATCGCCACTCAGCGTCAGAAGCAGATGGCCGCGATGGCTGCGACCGTCACCGAATCGCTCTCCGTGAGCGGCATTCTGCTGGGCCGCACCATGGGCCGCGCCGACTCGCTCACGAAGTCCTTCTCCGACGAGTCGGATCAGCTGGTCGACCTCGAGGTCCGGTCGAACATGGCGGGGCGCTGGCGCATGGCCGTCATCAGCATCGTCATGGCCGCCATGCCCGCGGTCATCTACTGGGCGGCCGGCATCGCGTTCCAGCTCGGTGGTCAGAGCGTCTCCATCGGCACGCTCGTCGCGTTCGTCTCGCTCCAGCAGGGGCTGTTCCGGCCGACGGTGAGCCTGCTGCAGACCGGCGTCCAGATCCAGACCTCGCTCGCCCTGTTCCAGCGCATCTTCGAATATCTCGACCTGCCCGTCGACATCACCGAGCGCGAGGGCGCGGTCCACCTGGACACCGTCAAGGGCGAGGTCCGGTTCGAGGACGTCGAGTTCCGGTACGACGCCGACGACCGGCAGGGCCCGATCCTCGACGGCATCGACGTGACGGTCCCGGCCGGTGGCAGCCTCGCCGTCGTCGGACCCACCGGCTCCGGCAAGTCCACGCTCAGCTATCTCGTTCCGCGCCTGTACGACGTCACGGGTGGCCGGGTCACGGTCGACGGGGTCGACGTGCGCGACCTGGACTTCGACACTCTCGCGCGCGCCGTCGGGGTCGTCTCGCAGGAGACCTACCTCTTCCACGCCTCGGTCGCCGACAACCTCCGGTTCGCCAAGCCCGGTGCCACCGACGAGGAGCTGCACGCGGCGGCCAAGGCCGCCCAGATCCACGATCACATAGCCGGACTGCCCGACGGCTACGACACCGTGGTCGGCGAGCGCGGCCACCGCTTCTCCGGAGGCGAGAAGCAGCGCCTGGCCATCGCCCGGACCATCCTGCGCGACCCGCCGATCCTTATCCTCGACGAGGCGACCAGCGCCCTGGACACCCGTACCGAGCGCGCGGTGCAGGAAGCCATCGACGCCCTGTCGGCCGACCGCACCACGCTCACCATCGCGCACCGTCTCTCCACGATCCGGGGCGCCGATCAGATCGTGGTGCTGGACGGTGGCCGCATCGCCGAGCGCGGCACTCACGAGGAGCTGCTCGACAGCGAAGGACGGTACGCGGCGCTGATCCGGCGCGACGCCCAGCTGGAGCCGGCAGCGTGAGGGGCGGCGTGCGTGGGGCGTCATAAGCCGGGTGGCCGCGCCGCCGAACCGTGTGCTGGACCACCCGGGGCCGGGGCTCGCTCCGATATGAATATGTGCCGGGAATGACCTAATTCGCGGGTTATCGTGCCGGTATGCTGAACGAGACTCCGCGACGGAGCACGATCCGACTCACGCGCAGAGGGCGCGTCGCCCTGATCGCGACCGGGGCTGTCGCTGCGGCCACTGCCGTCGCGGTTCCGCTGGCCCTGTCCGGTGGCGACGAGGGGCGGCCGACCGCCCTGACCATCCCGGAGGGCTGGCGTTCGGGTCAGGTCTACGACGCCGTCGACAAGGCGCTCGAGCTCCCGGCCGGCACCACCAAGAAGGCCGTGCCCAGGGCGGGCCTCAAACTTCCGGGGGACGCGGGCGGCAACCCGGAGGGGTATCTCTTTCCGGCGACGTACCCCCTCGACGCCAAGTCGACCCCGCAGTCCGTGCTGTCGTACATGGTCAATACGGCCACCAAGAGGTTCAACGGCAGTCGGCCGACAGCGGGCGCCGACCGGAACGCGGTGAACCTCTACCAGACGATCACCATCGCGAGCATCATCGAGGCCGAGGCCGACAACAAGCACGACATGGGCAGGGTCGCCCGCGTCATCTACAACCGGCTCGACCACGGCATGCCGCTGCAGATGGACTCCACCATCAACTACGCGCTCGGCCGCTCCACCCTGGACACCAGCACCAGGGAGACCAAGGCCGACAACCCGTACAACACCTACGCGCGCATGGGCCTGCCGCCCTCGCCGATCGGAAACCCGGGTGACGAGGCATTGAAAGCCGCGATCAGCCCGACGCAGGGCGACTGGCTGTACTTCGTGACGGTCAAGCCGGGCGACACCCGCTTCACCGCCGACTACGACGAGCAGCAGAAGAACGTCGCGGAGTTCAACAAGAACCAGAGCAAGGCCAAGCAGGACGGCTGAGGGCCCCTGGGGCCCCGGAGGGGTCGCGGTTCGCCGCGCCCCGACCGGCGTTCGAAGACCGGCTCAGGCCGCGACCGGCGTGCCCTGGGCGAGCAGTCGCCGGATGTCCCGCACTGCTGCCCGCCCCGCACGGTTCGCGCCGATCGTGCTCGCCGACGGCCCGTACCCCACCAGATGCACCCGCGGATCCAGGGCCGCGCGGGTGCCCTCCAGCCGGATCCCGCCGCCGGGCTCCCGCAGTTTCAGCGGTGCCAGGTGGTCGATCGCCGCCCGGAACCCGGTGGCCCACAGGATGACGTCGGCCTCGACCTCGCGCCCGTCGTCCCAGGCCACACCCGTGGGCGTGACCCGGTCGAACATGGGGAGGCGATCGAGGACGCCGTTCGCCCGGGCCGCCCGGATCGCGTCGTTCACGGGCAGCCCCGTCACCGAGACGACGCTCAGCGGCGTCAGCCCCTTCCGCACCCGCTCCTCGACCATCGCCACCGCGGTCCGCCCGTGCTTCTCGTCGAAGGGGCCTTCGCGGAAGACCGGCGGGCGACGGGTGACCCAGGTCGTTCCGGCGGCGTACGGGGCGATCTCCATGAGGTGCTGCGTCCCGGACGCCCCGCCCCCCACCACGACGACCCGCTGCCCCGCGAACTCCTCGGGACCCGCGTACTGCGCGGTGTGCAACTGCCGCCCCCGGAACGTCTCCTGGCCGGGATACCGCGGCCAGAACGGCCGGTCCCACGTCCCCGTCGCGTTGATCAGCGCCCGCGTCGCCCAGGCCCCGTCCGAGGTCTCGACGAGCAGTCGCCCCCCGTCTCCCTCGCGGACCCGCCGCACCTCGACCGGGCGCCGCACGCGCAGGTCGAACGTCTTCTCGTACGACTCGAAGTACTCGCCGATGACCTCGGACGAGGGCCGCGCGGCGTCGGCGCCGGTCAGCTCCATGCCCGGCAGCGCGTGCATGCCGTGCACCTTGCCGTACGTGAGCGAGGGCCAGCGGAACTGCCAGGCGCCGCCGGGCCGGGGCGCGTGGTCGAGGACGACGAAGTCCCGCTCCGGCTCGAACCCCACCCGCCGCAGATGGTGGGCGGCGGACAGGCCTGCCTGCCCGGCGCCGATGACCACCACGTCGACCCGCCGCGCGTCCGCCGCGGGAGCGTCCTCTGCTGCCCCGACGGTCCGGGCGGCCCCGATCTCGTTCATGCTTCTACCAACTCGACCGGGGCCCGAGATCTTCCCGTCCGCCGCCGAGCGCTCAGCGCCCGCCCGCGACCAGCAGCGGAGCACCACCCTGGACCGGCGCACCCGCGGGCAGCAGCCCCCGCGCCCCGAGTTCGGGGATCACGCCCTCCCCGAACCAGTACGCCTCCTCCAGGTGCGGATAGCCGGAGAGCACGAAGTGCTCGATGCCGAGCGCGTGGTACTCCTCGATCCGGTCGGCGACCTCCGCGTGGCTGCCCACGAGGGCGGTACCGGCGCCGCCGCGCACCAGGCCGACACCGGCCCACAGGTTCGGTGAGATCTCCAGCCCTTCGCGCGTACCGCCGTGCAGCGCCAGCATCCGCCGCTGCCCCACCGACTCGCTGCGGCCCAGCGCGGCCTGCGCCGCGGCGACCGCCTCGGGGGAGAGGTCGTCGAGGAGCCGGTCCGCCGTCGCCCACGCGTCGCGCGCCGAGTCGCGCGAAATCGAGTGCAGCCGGATCCCGAACCGCACCGTGCGTCCCTCCTTCTCGGCGAGCGCGCGGATCCAGTCGATCTTCTCCTTGACCTGCTCGGGCGGCTCGCCCCAGGTCAGATACACATCGGTGTGGCGCGCCGCGACCGGCCCGGCGGCGGCCGACGAACCACCGAAGAAGATCTGCGGCAGCGGGTCGGGCGACAGCGCCGTGAACCCGCCGTCGACCTGATAGTGCGCGCCGTCGAAGTCGTACGGCTTCCCGCCCCACACCCCGCGGACGACGGAGAGGAACTCGTCGGTACGGGCGTAGCGGCGGTCGTGGTCGAGATGGTCGCCGTAGCGCCGCTGCTCGACCGAGTCCCCGCCGGTGACGACGTTGAGCAACAGCCGTCCCTGCGTGAGGCGTTGATACGTCGACGCCATCTGAGCGGCAAGCACCGGGGAGATCACACCGGGCCGGAACGCCACGAGGAATTTGAGCCGCTGGGTGTGCTGGGCGAGCGCGACGGTCGTCAGCCACGCGTCCTCGCACCACGTACCGGTCGGCGTCAGAACGGCCTCGAACCCCAACTGCTCTGCTGCCTTTGCTATTTGGACGAGATAGTCGAGGCCGGGCGCGCGCACCCCGGCGATCGCCTGTCCGGGCTTGCGCTCCAATGCGCCTTGGCTGAAGGCGTGCCGGTCCACGAGGGTGCGGCCGTCGCCGCCGGTCGGCAGGAACCAGTGCAGGTGAACGGTCATGGTGTCAGGACTCCTTGCCGTAGGTGCGGGGGGCAGCGGTGGAGGCGGGCAGTTTCCCGTTGAAACGCGGGTCGACGAAGGACGCGAATTCGACCTTGCCCGGGATGAGCGCCAACCGTGTGAAGGTGTCGGCGATCTGCTGTTCCGAGGCGATCACGCCCTTGTCGACGGCGACGGTGACGCGGGTGCCGTTCGTGCGCTTCACCGCGTCGAGCGCGACGTCGTAGGGGAGCCCGGTGTCCTTCGCCCAGACTTTGGCCCACTCCTCGGGGTGCTTGTAGACCCAGTCCTGGGCGCGTCGCAGCCGGTCGAGATAGTCCTTGATCGCGGCGGACTTCTTCTTGTCGGCGAGGGCGGTGGGCGAGGCGACCTGGAACGCGAGTCCGTTGGTGAGCCCGTCGCCGTCGGTCAGTACCCGCCCTTGCTTGCCGCGGAGAACCTGAGAGGTGTACGGGTCCCAGACGGCCCACGCGTCGACTTTGCCGCTGGTGAACGCGGCCAGCGCGTCGGCCGGTTGGAGGAGCTTGACCTTGACGTCCTTCAGACCGAGCCCCACTTTCCTCAGTGAGGCGACGAGTTGGTAGTGCGCCGACGAGCCCTGGGCCACGGCGACCGACTTGCCCTTCAGGTCGGCCGGGCTCTTCAGTGAGGAGTCGTCGGGGACGAGGATCGTGTCGCCCTTAGCGGTGCCGTGGCTGGCCGCCACGACCTTGATCTTCGAGTGGGCGCCGGCCGCGAAGACGGGCGGGGTGTTGCCGACGCCGCCGATGTCCACGGCCTTGGCGTTGACGGCTTCGAGGAGTGGCGGGCCCGAGGTGAAGGTGGACCAGCGGATCTTGTAGTGCAGGTCGTCGAGTTCGCCGGCGGCCCGCAGCACTGCTTCCGAACCACCCTTCTGGTCACCGACGTTGAGGGTCAGCGAACCCTTCCCGTCCGTGCCGCCACCGGATCCTGCCGTAGACGTACTGGCGGAAGTGGCGCCGGAGCAGGCGGTCAGGAGCAGGGCGAGGGGCGCCAAGAGGGCGGGGAGGGCGGGAAGGGTGGGGGCGAGCGGGCGTCGCATGGTAAGTCCGTTCGGGGGTGGGGCGGTTGAGAACCGCATGGCCGGGCGAGGGGTGGACGTGTTCAGACAGCGGGCTGCTTCTCGACGGGGGAGCGCGGATCCGCGGGGGCGGATGCGCCGGCCGCTCCGGCCGCTGCGGCCGGGTCGTCCTGGTCGACACCGAGGCGCCGTAGCAGCTCGGCACGGAGTTCGGCGAAGCGCGGGTCGGTGATGTCGCGCGGACGCTCCAGACCGACCCGGGTCTCGTACGCGATGACCCCGCCGTCCATGACGAGCACCCGGTCGGCCAGCAGCACGGCTTCCTCGACGTCGTGCGTGACAAGGAGGACCGCGCAGCCGCGCCGCTGCCACAACGCGTCGACCAGACGCTGGGCCTTGATCCGGGTCAGCGCGTCGAGAGCGCCGAACGGCTCGTCCAGCAGGAGCAGATCGGGCTCGCGCACCAGGGCGCGAGCGAGGGAGGCGCGCTGGGCCTCGCCCCCGGACAGCGTCTTTGGCCAGGCGTTCGTCCGGTGCTCCAGGCCGACCTCGTCCAACGCCCTTTCTGCCAGGGCCCGTTCAGGCCTCCCGGGCAGCCCGAGCAACACGTTGCGCCAGACCCGCTTCCACGGCATGAGCCGCGGGGCCTGGAACGCGACCGCTTTGCGGCGCGGTACGAGTACGGTGCCCTCGATGTCGCGGTCGAGTCCGGCGAGGATGCGCAGAAGGGTGGACTTTCCGCAGCCGCTGCGCCCGAGCAGTGCGACGAATTCGCCCGGCCGCACGTCGAGTTGGAGGTCATCGATGACGGCACGCCCGTCGAACGAGCGGGTCAGCCCCGCAACGTGCACGGCGAGCCCGTCGGCCGCGGAGGTTGTGGAGGTCGGAGAGGTTGATGAGGACGTAGAGGATGTAGAGGCCGTAGGAGCCGTGGAGGTCACCGGCCGGTGAACGTCGGTCGCCATTGCAGCAGCAGCCTTTCGAGAGAACGGACGACGAAGTCGGCGAGCAGGCCGAGGAACGCGTAGACGATCAGGCACACGACGATGACGTCGGTGCGCAGGAAGTCCCGCGCCTGCACCATCAGGAAACCGATACCGGCGTCCGCGTTGATCTGCTCGGCGAAGACCAGCGCCAGCCAGGCGATCCCGAGCGAGTACCGCAGCCCGGTCATCGCGCCGGGCAGCGCCCCCGGCAGTACGACGTGGCGTACGAGACCCCACCGGCTGAGCCCCAACGACTCGCCCGCTTCCACGAGTTGGGAGTCGACGCCGCGAATGCCCGCGTACACGTTCAGATACAGCGGGAAGGAGACACCGAGGGTGATGACGGCGACCTTCGGCGCCTCGCCGATCCCGAACCAGATGATGAACAGGGGGATGAGCCCGACGAACGGCACGGTGCGCAGCATCTGCACGCTGGCGTCGACCAGGTCCTCGCCGACCCGGAACAGTCCGGACGCGAGCGCGAGGCCGACCCCGACGACGACGCCGAACAGCAGGCCCACGGCGACGCGTTGCAGGGAGACGCCCATCGCGCTGGTCAGGGAGCCGTCGGCGACGAGATCGCGGCCGACCCGGGCGATGGTGCCCGGCGAGGCCAGTACCTCCGGCGTCAACGCACCGGTGGAGCTGAGGAGTTGCCAGGCGAACAGCAACAGGAGCGGACCGGAGGTGCGCCGCAGCCACCGCGGAACGCGGGTGCGGCGGGTGGAAGAGGGGACGAGTGGCACAAGCTCCGGCGTACGGGTCGGAGTGTCCGACGTGACGGATATGTCCGGCGAAGGGGCCTCGGGCGGGGCATGGCTGATGCTCATGGCACTCCACGGCAGGGGAGGGTGCGCCCCGGCGTCAGCGGGCGTGCGTCAACGGCACGCCGGCGTAGAGGCAAGCCGGGGCGGCAAGGAGGGAAAAGGTGGTTCGAGAGGGCGTCAGTGACCGCGGCGACACGCGGCGGAGGCCACCCGCAGCAGGTCGACGTGACCGCGCGTGGTGAGCAGAACTGAACGCAACATGCGGCGAAACGTAGCCAGCTTGTCGACACACGGTCAATACCGTCTCACCGTGTGGACCGGGGGTTCCATCCTTCGGGCGTTCGGCGTGGCAGCCCTGGTCGCGCCGCGAGCGGGCCGTGGTCGGCCCGGGGCGACAATGGCCCCATGTCCGACGCATTCACGACCCGAGTCCTGAACATCACCTCCGGCTCCGACGAGCAAGTGGTCGACCTCACCCGCGATTGCGAGTCCTTCCTGCGGGAGGCCGCCCGGGGCCGCGACGGCCTGCTCAACATCTTCGTGCCGCACGCCACGGCCGGCATCGCCGTGATCGAAACGGGCGCAGGCAGCGACGACGACCTCCTCTCGACCCTGCACACGCTGCTCCCGGCGGACGACCGCTGGCAGCACCGCCACGGCAGCCCCGGCCACGGCCGCGATCACGTACTCCCGGCGTTGGTGCCGCCACATGCGACGCTGCCGGTGGTCGGGGGAGCGCTGGAGCTGGGGACGTGGCAGTCGGTGTGTCTGGTCGACACGAATCGTGACAACCCGCAGCGGAAGGTTCGGCTGTCGTTCCTTGCCTGAGGGGGTGACGGTGCCGAGCGAAGTCCGGAGCCCGCTTCAGTGCGGCGCTCGTCGTCAGGACCGTTGCCCGCCCGGTCCGGACGGGGGCCGGTGGGTGTGCAGGGTGAGCCCGGTGATGCGGCCTGACTGGATGGTCGGGGCGTGGTGGACGCCGCCGTTGACTCGTTGTGGACGGCGCTGTTCCATCGTCCGTGATCGCCCAGAACGACACTCTCAGGTCTGCGCCTTCGCCCCGCTTCCGGAAGCGGGCCTCCTGGCAGGCCGGAAGCGGGCCTCCTGGCAGTCCGCGCTGAGGGCCTCGCCGAACGCGGTCAGGTCGAGGTTCCAGCCGTGTGGGTCCCCGGCCGGCGAGTATGGAGAAGAAGGACGTCCGGTAGTCGTCGAAGTTCACCGTGGAGATCCGTCGTTGTCCCGGCCCCGCCTCTGATGCGGGCACGACGAAGACACCCCGGGCGCCGGATCACGCACGAAGCGCCCGCCCCCCTGGTATAGACCACTAACATCGCCCCACTAACTCCGCTTGTCAAGAGCAGAGTTGACTTCCGCTCAAAGGGCTCGTGACGTGCGCATGTCGAGTCGGCGGAGTCGATGTTACGGGTGAGTCCGGTGTTGACAGCCTCAGTTGGTCTAGTCCAAATTGAGGGGGCGCCGATCACCGACGGACGGGTTCGACACTCCGTCACGATCGCCCTGCGCCGCCGCCTTCGCGAGCTCTCCGAGGCGACGGCCACCGGTCGCCCTGCCCGCGACAGCGCCCCACCTGTGCCACCTCATCTGCACCGCCCCGCCTACGCCACCCCACCTGACACCGCCAGTTCGCCACCCCGGCACCCCGTCGCGTCGCTCAGACCTCACCAGCCTCAGAACCGCACTTCAGTACCTCCAGTACCTGTCGGCCTCGCGGTCGGCGCGGTTGCACCGAAGGATCGAGCCTTGGAACACCCCGTGTCACCCACCGCCCCCGCCCCCTACCTCCACCGCGCCCCCGGCGAGGTCCCGTACCTCAGTGCGGACGGCGAGACCTATCTGGCTCAGACGCAGCTGCGCCATCTGGACAAGAGCCGGCCGCTCCGCGTGCTCTCGCCGGAGGACTTCGCCTTCTGGCAGACGTACGGCTACGTCGTGGTGAAGCAGGCGATACCGCGCTCCGCCGCTCGCGAACTCCTCGACTTCACCGCCGAGTTCCAGGGCATCGATCTCGACCGCCCCGAAACCTGGTACCAGGAACGGAAGTTCCGCACGGACCTCGACCGGGACCTGTACGTCTACGGCTTCGTGGAGGCGTACCACCATCAACTGCTGTGGGACAGCCGCCAGGCCCAGCGCGTGTACGACGCGTTCGTCGACGTATGGGACTGCGAGGAGCTGTGGGTCACTCTCGACCGGCTCAACCTCAACCCGCCCAACGTCAAGAACCGCTCCCGTGAGCTGATCGCGCCCACGGAGGAGGGGTTCGACATCGAGCTCCACTGGGACGTCGACACCACGTCCAGCGTCCTGCCGCAGCGCGTCCAGGGGATCATCGCGCTGAACGACACCAGCCCCGAGACCGGCGGTTTCCAGTGCTGTCCCGAGCTGTTCCGGCGCTTCGATCGATGGGCCGCCCTGCAGCCGGACGGACGGGACCCGATCCGTCCGCGCATCGACCGCGATGAAATGCCGGTCGTGCGACCCGAGTTGGAGGCCGGTGACCTGTTGATATTCAACGGGATGCTGGCGCACGGCGTGGCGCCCAACTCCTCCGAGTCCGCCGTCCGGGCCGTCCAGTACCTGTCGATGATGCCGGCCCTGGAATCGCACGAGACGCTGCGTCGCTCCCGCGTCGACTCCTGGCGCACCCTCAGTACCCCGGACTGGAACCCGACCCTCCTCGGTGACGCGGACCGGCCCGAAGCGCTCCGGTACGGCACGGCCGACCTCACCGGCCTGGGCGCCAGGCTGCTCGGTCTTGAGTCCTGGAACGAGCGGCAGGCCGGCGCGGTCGCGGAGGAGGCGGCATGCGCCGTATCTGTCTGACGCTGCCGACCAACAGGCCCTGCGCGGAGGCGCTTTCGGCCCTCGGTGAGGAGGCGGTGTACGCCGCCGAGACCTTCGACGTCGAGGTGCGGCTGCTGATCCTCGACTCCGCCGACGCGGCCGCGCGCGAGCAGCATCGTGCCGTCGTGCGGAGCCTGCCCGACGACCCGCGGATCGTCGTCCACCACCTCGACGAGGCGGAGCAGCGCGACTTCCTGCGCCGGACGATCGCCCTGGCCGACACCCCCAAGCCCGATCTCCTGCTCGACCTGATGCTCCCGGACCGCGTCTCCTACGGGGCCTGCACCAACCGGGCTTTCCTGATCGCCGCCGCACTCGGCTGCGACTCCGTGCACCGCAGGGACTCGGACAGCCGCTACCAGAGCGTCGGCGCTCGTCCCGTCTTCCCCGTCCATCACGAACTGCGCACCCTCGGCCGGCGGGCCGCCGACGCCGAGGCCGCGGTCGACGAGACGGCCCTGGCCGACGCGCACCGGGACAGGCGTGTCGCGATGGTCGGCGCGTCCTTCGTGGGTGAACTCTCCGTCGACATAGCCGAGATCAGGGATGTCGACGCCGATGTCTACGCCGACATCGTCGGCTTGTGGGCCCCCGGGCACTGGTCGGACACGCAGCGAAAGGAACTCGCCGCCGAGTCGTTCCGCGGCGCCGGGGCCGAGCCTTTCACCCACGACCGGTCGCTGCTCACCCTCGTCGACCCGATGCGTGTCGACATGTGCAACATCGCCTTCCACGGCGTGCAGGAACACGTGCCGCTGCCGCCCGCCACCGACACCATCGGCAGCGACTACTTCCTCATCCACCTCGTCCACGACGCCGCGCTGCCGGGTGTGCTGCACAACCGCGACATCGTCAATTTCTATACCGGTGAACGCAGGACGCACGCGGGCTTCCTCGCGTACCAGATGCGCTTCGCCAAGTTCCTGCTGTCGATGCTGTATCTGCACCACGTCTACGAGCGGATGGCCGAAGCGGGCGAAGCGCTCCTGGACGGTCAGGGGCAGGTGCGTGCCGAGCTCGTCGCCGAGCTCGTGCGCGAGAGCACCGGACTCGACCGGGCGGAGAACGTGCGACGGCTCGACGTCCTGGACGCCGCGTACCGTCAACTGGGCGGCAAGTACGCGGAGGTGGCCGACCACCTCGTCGTACGACGTGAGCGGCTCCTCGACGAGGCGCGCCGCGACATGGAGGACTTCGCCCTGCTGACGGAGACCTGGGAGACGCTGATCCGCGCGGCCCGGGCCACTCCCGTGCTCGCACGGATCACGGAGCCGGTCCGATGACGGCGGCCACCGCACTCCACGGCGCGCTCGCCGCCGCCGCGGAGGACCGGCTCGTGTACGACCTCGACGGGATCGGCGACCGCTGCGACGAGCTCCAGCGCGAACTCCCCGGCGTGCGCGTCCGGTTCGCCCTGAAGGCCTGTCCGGTGGACGAGGTCGTCGGGTACCTCGCGGGCCGCGGGATCGGGGTCGACGCGGCCGGCCCCCAAGAGGTCGCACAGGCGCTCGGGGCCGGTGTCCCGATCGAGCGGATCCACTACGGCAGCACCGTGAAGTCCGACCGGAACATCGAGCACGCCCACCGCCTCGGCATCCGGGACTACGCCACCGACAGCGTCGAGGACGTCCGGGCCGTCGCGGCGCACGCGCCCGGGGCCCGCGTCTTCTGTCGGCTCGCGACCACGGGCGACGGAGCGCTGTGGGGCCTGAGCGAGAAGTTCGGGTGCACCCCGGACGACGCGGTGCACGTCATGGTCGCAGCAGCCGAGCTGGGCCTCGTCCCGGCCGGCCTGTCCGTGCACGTGGGCTCGCAGCAGATGACGGCCGACGCCTGGCAGGACGCGTTCGCGGACCTCGCCGAAACCCTGACGGCCCTGAGCCGGCGCGGCCTGGTCCTCGACCACGTCAACCTCGGTGGCGGCCTGCCCGCACGCGGTTACGCCGACCGGCACGGCACGCTCCTCGACCCACCGCTCGACAAGATCTTCGCCGTGCTCCGCGAGGGCATGCAGCACCTGAGGGACCTCCACGAAGGCCCCCTCGACTTCGTCGTGGAACCGGGCCGCCACCTCGTCGCCGACCACGGCGCCGTCCGCGCCGAAGTCGTGCGCCTGACCCGGCGCAGCGGCCCCGACGGCGAACAGCGGAACTGGCTGTATCTGAGTGTCGGACGGTTCAACGGCCTGTACGAGACGGACGCCCTGCAGTACCCGCTGGTCTTCCCTGACCACCCCGCCCACCCCGGCACCGAGCACGTCCTCGCGCGTGTCGCGGGCCCCACCTGCGACAGCGACGACGCCTTTCCCGGCCTGGTCCGGGTGCCGAAGGACCTCAGGTCGGGCGACCCCGTCTGGGTGCTGTCCAGCGGTGCCTACGCGGCCAGTTACATGACGCGCGGATTCAACGGCTTCGCCCCGCTCCCGCACACCTGCGTCGGCGGCCGCCCATGAACGACGCCGTGCGCGTCCGCGCCATCGCCGAACTCGACTGGACCGCCATCACCGCCCTGGAGTCCCGCGCGTACTCCCGGCTCGGCCTGTCGGAGGGGCAGGCCGCGCTGCGCGCCCGCCGTGACACCTCGCCCGACACCTGCTTCGCCCTGCACGTCGAGGGTCAACTCGCGGGCTACGTACTGGCGTTGCCCTACCCGCACGGTGCCTATCCGGACCTGCGGCGCGTCCGGCGGGCCGTAGCGCCGACGCGCAATCTGCACCTCCACGACCTCGTGATCGCACCGGAGCTGCGCCGCAGAGGTCTCGCCCGTCACCTTCTGGACCATCTCTGCGCGGCCGCGCGCGCAAGCGCGTACGACCGTCTCTCGCTGGTCTCCGTCGGTGGCGCGGAGGCGTTCTGGTCGGCGCGCGGCTTCAGCCCGCATCCCGGGGTGCTGACCCCGGGCGAGTACGGCGCGAACGCCGTCTACATGTCCCTGCCCCTTGAAGTGAGTGGTGTGCGTGTCCCCTGTCTCTGACGACCCTGATGTCTCCGATGACGCTGATGTATCTGCCGGCGCCTCGGGTGCTTCCGGTGATGCGGGCGCCTTCCGCCGCCATCAGTGGGCGATCGCCGCACTGTTCTGCTCCCTCGGCTTCCAGTACGCCACCTGGGCCTCGCGCATCCCCGCACTCAAGGATGAGCTCGGCCTCACCGCGGCCGAGGTGGGCGTCCTGCTGATGGCCGCGGGGATCGGCGCGGTCATCTCGTTCCCGCTGGTCAATCCGCTCATGACGCGGCTCGGCTCGCGGCGGCTCGCCCTGCTGTCGGCGCTCGGGCTGACTCTGCTGCTCTTCGCGCTGGCCGTGGCACCGAACTACCCGGTCGCGCTCCTCGTCCTGGGCGTCGACGGCGTCCTCGTCGGCTGCCTGAACGTCGCCATGAACGCGCAGGGCGCTGCCCTGGAGGCAAGGTTCGAGCGCACCACCATGGCCCGCCTGCATGCCACGTTCAGCGGCGGCTCCCTGCTCGCGGCCCTGCTCGCCTCCCGTATGAACGCGATGACGTCGTCGGTCCCCGCGCACTTCGCCGTCGCCGCCGTCTTCCTCCTGCTGCTCGGCGTGTACGCCAGGACCGGGCTGCTCACCGACGACGAATCCGCACAGGAATCCGCGCAGGAATCCGCGCAGAACGCCACAGAGAAGCAGGAGGAGCAGGAGAAGCAGGAGAAGAAGAAGCGGTGGGCCATGCCCTCCGGTGTGGTGCTGTGGATGTGCGTCGCCATGGCGTTCGGCACGGTCACCGAAGGCGCCATGAACGACTGGTCGACGCTCTACATGCAGGAAGTCGCCGACGCCTCCCACCAGTTGGCGCCGCTCGGCATCGCGGTGATCTCCGCGATGATGGTGCTCGCCCGGATCTTCGCCGACGGCTGGCGCGGCCGCTTCGGGGACGGCCGGGTCGTCGTCATCGGCAGCGCGCTGGCCACCGCGGGCCTGGCGTTCGCCCTGCTCGGCGGTGGCGTCGTGACAGCCCTGACCGGCTTCGCCTGCGTGGGCCTCGGTATCGCGGCCGTCACCCCGTGTGTCTACGTCGCCGCGGCCCGGCAGGGCTCCGACGCGCTGGCCCTGGTGGCGGCCATGGGCACGACGGGCCTGCTCGCGGGACCGCCCCTCATCGGCTTCGTCGCGAACGCGAGCAGCCTGGTGTGGGGTCTCGGCGTCGTCGCGGGGGCAGCGGCGGTCGTCTGCCTGTGCGGTACGCGGATCCGGTGGCAGGACGCTCCCCGGGAGAGCACGGTGGTGCCGCAGGCCGAGGCCGTGCCGGGCAGCGGTACCGGGTGACGCGGGCTGCCGCTACTCCGCGGGCGGCCGGCGGCCGGATGTCGTCGGCCCGGTCTGCGTGACCGTAGTGACCGTACGGACGGCAGCGCCTGCCGCCCGCTGCCGCGGTACGGCGAGCTGTCGCGCGAGTTCCGTGCGGACCGCGTCCGGGAGTTCGCCGGAGCGCGCGTACTCGACGAGGTGCCGCGCGACCTGCGGCAGGGTGAGACCGGCGCGGGCGGACATCTCCCGCAGGGCGTCCCGCGCCTCGGCCGGGGTGATCCGTCCCAGCGCGAGGAGCACGCCGACGGCCTGGTCCACGACGGCGCGCCGGTGCACCACCTCGCGGAGCCGGGCGACCTGCGCTTCGAGGTCCGCCCTGTCCCGGGCCACAGGCGCGTTGTTCTCCGGCGCACCGTGGTCCAGGAATGGGTCATGCGACGTCAAGGAGTAACCCTCCGGGGACTGGGGAGCGGGTACGGGCGGGGCGCGGCGCGGTTCAGCGACCGGCCAGGGCGCGGCGGGGCGAGTACCCGTAGGACGCTCGGTAGAGGGACGCGAACCGGCCGGGGTGGTAGAAACCCCAGCCGGCGGCGATCGCCGTGACCGTGGCGCCGCGGGACGGGTCTGCGGCCAGCAGGTCCTGGTGCGCCAGCGAGAGCCGGATCCGGCGCAGATGCGCGAGCGGCGTCGTGGACAGGCGACGGCGGAACGCGTACTGCAGGGCGCGGACCGTGATGTGCGCCGCGGCCGCGATCTCGGCCACGGTGAGCGGCTCGTGGGCGTGCTCCTCCATGAAGGTGAGCGCGCGGCGCAGGGACGACGGGTGCGCGTCGTTGCGGTCGCTCGCGGTCGGCTCGGTGAGCGCGGTGTGGGGGAACGCGGCGAGGACGGCGGCGGCCAGGTGCTGGGCCGCGGTGGCGGCGACCAGCGGCTCGGCCGCCACGTCCGGATCATTCAGCACCTGATCGCGTACGTGGATGATCGCGCGCCTGAGGTACTGGGCGGCCGGCGCCGAGGTGGGCCGGTGTCCGGTGAGGCGGACAGGGCCGGGCTTCGCCGTGGGATCGATGGCGGCGACCTGGTTCAGCAGCGCCGGGTCGAGCATCGTGATGTTGTAGCGGGCGCCGCAGATGCGGCCCTGGTAGGGCAGTTCGGGCGGGGCGAAGGACACCACGTCGCCGGGGCCGAACGTGTCCTCGACCCCGGCGTACCCGTGGTCCCGGATCGTGCCGTCGTGCACGATGCACAGGCAGATCTTGCCGAGGGGCGTGACCGCATAGCTCATGTCGAAGTCGAGGTCGAGCTCGTCGATGCTCACCCCGGTCATGGCGTCGCGCCGGATCTGCGCCCGGCTGGAGTCCGCCGTGCCGTTGCCGATGCGCATCCGCGCGTAGGCCTGGCTGAGGAAGTCCTCGGTCTCCGCGATGTCGCTGCTGTCGAAGTGCAAGGTCTGCATGCCGCCTCCACCCCGTGTGTTTCCTGTCCGCGCCCCGACGCGCTCCCCGACAAGGAGGGTACGGCTCCGGGACGGCGCACTGCCACGTCGGCCAGGGAGTTCGACCTGGACGAGTTCGTTTTGTGGACAGATCCCGGCCGGATGTTCGCTCATGGTGTCGCGGCCGCGTCGTCCGGACCGGGATGGTCGGCAGATACGTCGGAAATATGGAGAGGTGGGGGGTCGCGGGTGGAGGCAGAGGAGACGACCGACCACATCTCCGTGCTGCAGGCGGAGGTACGGCAATTGCACCAGGCCATCGCCTCGCACATCGTCGTCGACCAGGCGATCGGGGTCGTCATCGTGCTCGGCCGCCTCGCGCCGGAGCAGGGCTGGGACGTCCTCAAGGAGGTCTCGCAGCACACCAACACCAAGCTCCGGGAGGTCGCGGAGCAGGTCGTGGAGTGGATGAGCGGCAAGGAGCTGCCCGCGAGCACCCGGAGCGCGCTGGACGCGGCGCTCGAGCGGGCAAGCTAGTCGGCCGCCTTCAGCCCGGCCCAGCTCAGCCCGGCCCAGCTCAGCCCGGCCCGGCTCAGTTCAGTTGCAGTCGCATCAGCGTCAGATCGAGCCAGCGCCCGAACTTCGTGCCGACCTCGCGCACCGTGCCCGCGTGCTCGAACCCGTGGCGCTCGTGGAGCCGGACCGATGCCGTGTTGCCCGCCTCGATCCCGGCGATCATGACGTGCAGGTCCGCCGCGCGGGCGGACGTGACGAGCGTGCCGAGCAAGGTGGAACCGATGCCCTTGCCGTGGTGGCCGTCCGCCACGTACACCGAGTTCTCGACCGTGTGCCGGAACCCCGAGTAGTCCTTCCAGGGGCCGTAGACCCCGAACCCCACGACTGCACCGCCCGCGCCGCCGCATTCGGCCACGTAGGCGGAGCCGCGCTCCAGGTGCGCGCCGAGCCAGGCTGCGCCCTCGGCACGCGACTGCGGTGTGTCCGTCCACAGCGCCGTCCCGTGTTCGATGGCGTGGTTGCGGATGGCGAGGACCGCGTCGAGGTCCTCGGAAAGTGCCGGGCGGACGGTCACCGCCCGCATCCCCGTCTCGTATGGTGGATTCATGTCCAACATCGTAGACCCCCTGGTCGAGCGGATCGGTGCGCGCATCAGGGCCGAGCGGGACCGGCGCCGCTGGACGCTGTCGGAGCTGGCCGCCGCGTCCGGGGTCTCGCGCGCGATGATCAACCGGATCGAGCGGGGCGAGAGCAATCCGACGGCGGTGGTCCTCGGCAAGCTGTCGGCGGCGTTCCAGTTGAGCATCGCCACGCTGCTCGACCCGGAGGCGGGCGAGGACCGGGTGCGGCGCGGCGACACGGCACCGCGCTGGCTCGACCCCGGGACCGGGTACGCGCGGCGACAGCTCTCGGGCCCCGGCTTCCCGGCCGACCTGGCCGAGATCCGGCTGCCCGCCGGGGCCCGCGTCCCGTACCCGGCCGCCGCGTTCGCCTTCCACCGGCAGATCATCTGGGTCATCGACGGCCGGCTCACCTTCCACGAAGGGGAGACGGTGCACGAACTGGACGTGGGGGACACCGTCGAACTGGGGCGGCCCGCGCCGTGCGTCTTCGTCAACTCCACGGACCAGGAGTGCCGTTACGCCGTCGTCCTGGTCCGCGGCGAGGCACCGTGAGCGGCATACGCGAGGGAGCGGGGGGCCTGCGCCGGGGCGGCGTCGGGCTGCTCGCCTGCACGGCCGGGATCGCCCTCGCCAACAATTACGCCGTCCAGCCCGCGCTCGGCGACGTCGCCCACGACACCGGCACCTCCGCGGCCGCCGTCGGCCTCGTCACGACCGCCGCGCTCGCCGGCTGCATCGCGGGCTTCGCCTTCCTGCTGCCCCTCGCCGACCGCGCGGCGCCCCGCCGTCTCGTCACGGGCCAGCTCGTCCTGCTCGCCACCGGCCTGCTGCTCGCGGCACTCGCGGGCGGACTCGGCCTGCTGCTCGTCGCGTACGTGATCATCGGTGCGGGCGCGAGCATCAGCGCGGCGGCCTCGACGATCGCCGGGCGCGGTGTGCCCACGGGGCGGCGCGGGGCCGCCGTCTCGCTCGTCGCCGCCGGGATGTCCGCCGGGATCCTGCTCAGCCGCCTCGTCGGCGGAGTCCTCTCCGAGGCGCTCGGCTGGCGCGGCATGCTGCTCTCCTTCGCCGGGCTCGTCCTGCTCTGCGCCGCCGGGGCCCGGCTGTGGCTGCCGGCCGAGCGGCCCGCGCCGACGGGAAGCTACCTCGCGACGCTGACGGCGCTGCCGGGACTCCTGCGGCGCCACCGGACGCTGCGCCGCGCCGTGCTCACCGGCAGCCTGTGGTACTTCGCGTTCAGCCTCGTCTGGGTCGCCCTCACCGTGCGCCTCGCGCAGCCCCCGTACGGGCTCGACGCCGCCGCCATCGGCCTCTACAGCCTGGCCGGCGCGCTCGGCTTCGCCGTGCTGCCCGTCGCCGGTCGGCTCGGCGACCGGTTCGGGTCGCGCGCGGTGATCTGCGCGAGCATGGCCGCGGCCGCCGCCGGAGCCGTACTGCTCTGCACCGGCCTGGACGTCCCGGCCGTCACCGCGGCGGGCCTCGCCCTCGTCGACGCGGGCTGCTTCACCGCCCAGGCCGCCAACCAGGCCCGCATCCTCGGCATCGACCCCCGCCGCTCCGGCAGCCTCAGCGGCGTCTACCTGCTGCTCTACTTCCTGGCGGGCGTCATCGGCTCAGCGCTCGCCGCACCCCTCATCGAAACCGGCGGCTGGTCCGCCGCGTCCGGCGCGGTGCTCGGTGCCCTGATACTCGCCGGGCTGCTGGCGCTGCGCCGCGACACCGGCGACACAGCGAAACGGCCGGGACGCGAACGCCCCGGCCGCCCCTCTCGTACAGGCTCTTAGTCCTCGGACCGCTGCGCCCGCTTCTCCGCCTGCTCGGCGTGCAGCTTCTTCACGCGGACGTTCTCCTTGCGGACGTCCGACTGCGTGGACCGCTCCCTGCGCAGCCACCCGGGGTCCTCGTCCTTGAGGGCGTCGATCTGCTCGGTGGTGAGCGGCTCGGTGACGCCGCCGCGGGCCAGGCCCGCGATGGAGATGCCCAGCTTCTCGGCGACGACCGGACGTGGGTGCGGGCCGCTCGCGCGCAGGTCGAGCAGCCACTGCGGCGGGTCGGCCTGCAGCGCGCTCAGCTCACTGCGGGAGACGACGCCCTCACGGAACTCTGCGGGCGTGGCCTCGAGGTACACGCCCAGCTTCTTCGCCGCCGTGGCGGGCTTCATGGTCTGGGCGCTCTGATGCGAACTCATGAGGTCAAGGGTATCGAGCGCGCAGGACGCGTCCGACCACGCCCGACCACGGCGGGTAGCCTTACGGCGTGACAGGCACGGAAAAGACCCCCACGGCGACCCCTTCGTTCCGGCTCGCGTACGTTCCCGGAGCGACCCCCGCCAAATGGGTGCGGATCTGGAACGAGCGGCTGCCCGACTCCCCGCTCGCCCTCGTCCCGGTCGCCGCCGACGAGGCGTCGGACGTCCTGCGGCGCGGTGACGCCGACGCGGGCCTGGTGCGGCTGCCTGTGGACCGTACGTTCTTCAGCGCGATCCCCCTCTACACCGAGACGACGGTCGTGCTGGTCCCCAAGGACCACGTCGTGGCCGCGGTGGAGGAGATCACCCTGGCCGATCTCGCCGACGAGATCGTGCAGCACCCCCTCGACGACGTCATGGACTGGGAGCGGCCGCCGGGGCAGCCCGCCGTCGAGCGCCCCGCCACCACCGCGGACGCCGTCGAACTGGTCGCCGCGGGCGTGGGCCTGCTCGTCGTGCCGCAGTCGCTGGCCCGGCTGCACCACCGCCGTGACCTCACCTACCGGACGATCACGGACGCGCCCGGCTCGGACGTCGCGCTCGCCTGGCCCGAGGAGCGGACCACCGACCAGGTCGAGGACCTCATCGGGATCGTGCGCGGCCGGACGGTGAACAGCTCACGGGGCCGTGCCCAGGCGCCGGCCCCGCAGGAGAAGAAGCAGGAGAAGAAGAAGCCCGCTGCGTCGGGGGCCAAGAAGGCGCCCGCACGCGGCGCGGGCCGCCCCAAGCCCGGCACCAAGCAGGGCGGCAAGCCGCAGAGCGGCAAGCGCGGGAAGCCGCGTAAGCGGTCGTAGCGTCCGGCCCGCTACTCGTCCGCCGCGGGCCCGGGTGCCCCGGCCCGCAATCCGTCCATCACCAGGTCCAGCAGGCGCCCCGCGCGGGACTGCCAGTCGCTGTGCGGGTCGACCAGCCACAGGCCCGCGATCGCCAGCATGAAGTCGTCCGGGGTGACACCGGGCCGGATCGTGCCCGCCCGGGTGTTCGCCGCGAGCAGCAGAGTGATCGCCTCGGTCAGCGGGCCGTGCGCCAGACTCTTCATGGTGCCGCGGGCCGTCGTCGCCTCGCGCAGCGCGTCCGCGAGCCCCGCCTTGGCCATGGCGTACTGGGCGAGCCGGTCCATCCACTCGCGCAGCGCCACTTCTGGCGGCCGGGTGCACAGCAGCTGGGCCGCTGTCTCGGCGACTTGCTGCACCTCGTACCGGTACACCTCGAGGACGAGCGCCTCCCGGCTCGGGAAGTTGCGGTAGAACGTGCCCTGTCCGACGCAGGCCTTCCGCGCGATCACGCTCAGCGGCGCGTCGGCCGAGCGCGTCAGTTCGGCCAGGGCCACCTCGAGGATGCGCTCGCGGTTGCGCTGCGCGTCCGAGCGCAGTGCCGCCTGCTTCTTCGGATGCTGCACGCCTCCTCCTTCGGGCCGTGGCGCGGAAAGGTCCTTGCGATACGGACAACTGTCCACTACGTTCGTGACCACAGAGTGGACAGATGTCCGCTTCGTCGTCGACCCCACCATAGCGGCGACCGCGGTCACTTACGTCGCCGCTGCCGCCCTCCTCCCCCGTACAGCGCTGATTCTCCTCGCACCGGATACGCGAAAGAAGGCTGCTCATGGCACCAGCGGGCATCTCCACGTCCAGCTCGATCACCTTGCACGTCAATGGAGAGAAGTACTCGCTGCCCGTCGACCACCGCACCACCCTGCTCGACGCGCTGCGTGAGCGGCTCGACCTGACCGGCACGAAGAAGGGCTGCGACCAGGGGCAGTGCGGTGCCTGCACCGTACTCGTCGACGGGCGCCGGGCCGTGTCGTGCCTGCAACTCGCGGTCGCCGCGGAGGGGCGCGAGATCACCACCATCGAAGGCGTCGCGGACGGCGACGAACTGCACCCGGTGCAGCAGGCGTTCGTCGAGCTCGACGGGTTCCAGTGCGGCTACTGCACTCCCGGCCAGATCTGTTCGGCCCTCGGTGTCATCGAGGAGCACGCGGCCGGCTGGCCGAGCGCCGCGACCGAGGACGTGCGGCCGGACGCCGGACCGCCACCCCTGACACCGGAGGAGATCAGGGAGCGGATGAGCGGGAACCTGTGCCGCTGCGGGGCGTACGTGTCGATCGTCAAGGCTGTCGCCCAGGCCGCCGAGAGCGCGAAGGAGACGGTGGCGTGAAGGAGTTCGGATACGAGCGGGCGTTGGACGTGCCGGGTGCCGTCGCGGTGCTCGGCGCCGACCCCGAGGCGCGTTTCCTCGGCGGCGGCACCAACCTCGTCGACCTGATGAAGGCGGGAGTGGAACGCCCCGCACGCCTGGTCGACGTACGCGAACTGCCCCTGGGGCGCGTCGAGTCGACGTCGGACGGCGGGCTGCGCATCGGGGCCACCGTCACCAACAGCGACCTCGCCGCCCATCCCGACGTGCGGCGCCGCTATCCGGCACTGACCCAGGCCGTGCTCGCCGGGGCGTCCGGTCAGCTGCGCAACATGGCCACGGTCGGCGGCAACCTGCTGCAGCGCACCCGCTGCGGCTACTTCACCGACGTCAGCAAGGCGTGCAACAAGCGGGTGCCCGGCAGCGGCTGCCCCGCGATCACGGGTGAGCACCGCAACCACGCGATCCTCGGCGCGAGCGAGGCGTGCGTGGCCGTGCACCCCTCCGACATGGGCGTGGCGCTCGCCGCCTTCGACGCCGTCGTGCAGTACGAAACCGGCGCCGGAGAAGGCGAGTTGGCGCTCGCCGACTTCTACCTGCCGGTCGGCGACACTCCTCACCTGGAGACCGCGTTGCCGCCCGGCGCGCTCATCACGGGGATCACCCTGCCGCCCGCGCCCGTCGCGGCCCGCTCCCGCTACCGCAAGGTCCGCGAGCGCGCCTCGTACGCCTTCGCCATCGGTTCCGTGGCCGCCGCCCTCGATGTCCAGGACGGTGTCGTACAGGACGTGCGCCTGGCCTTCGGCGCGGTCGCGTCCCGCCCGTGGAGGGCCCGCGCCGCGGAGCGCGTGCTGCTCGGATCGCCCGCGGACGAGGCGTCGTTCGCCGCCGCCGCCGACGCCGAGCTGGCGGCTGCCGAGCCGCTGCCGCGCAACGCGTACAAGGTGCCGCTGCTGCGCAACCTTGTGGTGTCGCAGCTCACCGAACTCACGCAGGAGGCAGCCCGATGACGGCGCAGACGGTGCAGGCTCAGTCCACCACGGCGAAGCCGGATTCGGTCGGTGTCGCGCACACCCGGATCGAGGGTGTCGAGAAGGTCACCGGCGCCGCCCGTTACGCGGGCGAGATCCCTTTCGCCGACCTCGCGTACGGCTGGCTGGTGTTGTCGACCGTGGCGCGCGGTCGCATCGTCGCGATCGACGAGGAGGCGGTCCGCGCCCTGCCCGGCGTCCTGGCCGTCCTGCACCACAAGAACGCGCCGCGGGTGAACGACGACGTCATGGGCGCGCTCGGCCGGCCGGATCCGATCGTCGAGGTCTTCCAGCACGACCGGGTGCCGCACGCGGGCTGGCCGGTCGCCCTGATCGTCGCCGAGACGTCCGAGCAGGCCCGGGAGGCCGCGGAGGCGCTCGTCGTCGAGTATGACGAGGAGCCGCACGACGTCGCCTTCTACGCGGACCGGCCCGGCGTCTACACCCCGGCGGACATGGAGGTCGCCATCGGCGACCTGGATGCCGAACTCGCCGCTTCCGCAGCCGTGTTGGATGCTTCCTACACGACGCCGGAGCAGCATCACGGCGCTATGGAGCCGCACGCGGTGACGGTGTGCTGGGACGGTGGGCGCCTGGAGGTCTTCGACTCGAACCAGGGCAGCAAGTGGATCGCCGACGACCTCGCCAACCTCTTCTCCCTCGACAAGGACGCCGTTCACGTGCGCTCCGAGCACGTCGGTGGCGCCTTCGGCTCCAAGGGGCTGCGGGCGCACCACGTCGCCGCGGTGATGGCCGCGACCGAACTGCAGCGGCCGGTGCGCGTGGTGTTGACGAGGCGTCAGGTGTTCGCGACCACCGGTTACCGCAGCCCCACCGCACAGCGCGTGCGGCTCGGCGCCGACCCGGACGGGCGGCTGCGCGCCTTCGGGCACGACCACCAGAACCTCACGTCGAACCTGCGGGAATTCGTCGAGGGCGGCGCCGGGTTCGGTCGCAGCATGTACGACGCCGACGCGCACCACACCGTCAACCGGGTGGTGCCCGTGGACGTCGCGACGCCCACGTGGATGCGGGCGCCCGGCGAGGCGCCGGGCTCGTTCGCCGTGGAGTCGGCCCTCGACGAACTCGCCGAGCAGCTCGGCATGGACCCGATTGCGCTGCGCGCCCGCAACGAGCCCACGGTCGGCCCGGTGTCCGGGCTGCCGTTCAGCAGCCGCAATCTGCTCGGCTGCTTCGAGGAGGGTGCGCGCCTGTTCGGCTGGGCGGACCGCGACCCGCGCCCGCGTGTGCGCCGCGAAGGCCGCTGGCTGCTCGGCACGGGCACCGCCGCGTCCACGTTCCAGGCGGCCGCCGCCCCCTCCACCGCCTCCGTGACCGCCGAGCCGGACGGCAGCTTCACCGTCCGGATCACCGCGGCCGACGTCGGCACCGGCGCCCGCACGGCCCTCACCCTCATCGCCGCGGAGGCCCTCGACGTGGCGCCCGAGCGGGTACGGGTACGGATCGCCGACAGCGACTTCGGGCCCGCCTGGGTCGCGGGCGGCTCGATGGGCACCAGGTCCTGGGGCTGGGCCGTCATGGCGGCCGCGCGTGACCTGCGGGAACGCCTGCCGTTGGCGCCCGGTGAGATCCCGGAGGGCGGGATCACCGCCCGGACGGACACCGCCGAACTGATCGCCGCTCTCGCGAAGAAGGAGCGGTACGCGTTCGGCGCGCAGTTCGCCGAGGTCGCGGTGGACGTGACCACCGGCGAGGTGCGGGTACGGCGGATGCTGGGTGTCTTCGCGGCGGGCCGGATCATCAACCCGCTCACCGCCCGCAGCCAGTTCACCGGCGGTATGACGTGGGGCATCTCCATGGCGCTGCACGAGGAGGCGGTGCGGGACGAGGCGTCCGGCGGGCACGTCGGCGCCGACTTCGCGGGCTACCACGTCGCCGCCAACGCCGACGTGCCGGAGCTCCAGGCCGAGTGGATCGACGACCCGGACCCCGACGACCCCGTCGGGATCAAGGGCATCGGCGAGATCGGCATCGTCGGCACGGCCGCCGCGATCGCCAACGCGGTGTGGCACGCGACCGGTGTCCGCCACCGCGATCTGCCGATCCGGCCCGACCGGGTCCTCCTCGCCGAGGCGCGCCGGGACGGGCCGGATGCTTGACCTCGCCGCCGAGCTGAGCCAATGGGCCGCGCAGGGCCGGGAGTTCGCTGTCGCCACCGTCGTCTCGGTGAGCGGCAGCGCGCCCCGGCCGCCCGGCGCGGCCCTCGCCGTCGACGCCGCGGGGGAGGTCATCGGCTCCGTCTCCGGCGGCTGTGTCGAAGGCGCGGTCTACGAGCTGTGCGTGGACGCCCTGCGGGACGGGGAAGTACGCCGCGAACAGTTCGGCTACAGCGACGACGACGCGTTCGCCGTGGGGCTGACCTGCGGCGGCGCCGTGGAGGTGCATGTCGTCCCGGTGCGCTCCGGATCCGCGTCCCGCGCGACGGTCGAGGCGGCGCTCGCCGCCGCGGCGCGCGGCGAGGCGGTGGCGCTCGCCCGGGTCCTCGGCGGGCCCGGTGAACTCGCGGGCGGCGGCGGCCTGTTGCTGGTCAGGGCCGACGGCTCGTACGAGAGTGGTCTGGGTTCGGGGGACGATCCCGGGCTCGCCGCGCAGACCCGCGCCCTGCTCGACCTCGGCACCACCGGCGTCTGTGAGGTGCCGGAGAGCTCTGCGCGGTGCGGCGGCGACGTCACCCTGTTCGTCGAGTCGAGCGTGCCGCCCGCCCGGATGATCGTGTTCGGCGCGGTCGACTTCGCGGGCGCGCTGGTCCGGGTGGGCAAGCTGCTCGGCTTCCACGTCACGCTGTGCGACGCGCGGGGCGTGTTCGCGACGCGGACCCGGTTCCCCGAGGCGGACGAGGTGGTCGTGGAGTGGCCCGACCGCTACCTCCGTTCCACGGCCACGGACGAGCGGACGGTGCTGTGTGTCCTCACGCACGACGCCAAGTTCGACGTGCCCCTGCTGGAAGTGGCCCTTCGGCTGCCCGCCGCGTACGTCGGCGCGATGGGCTCGCGCCGCACGCACGAGGACCGGCTCGACAGGCTCCGGGAGGCCGGCGTGACGGAGCCCGAACTGGCCCGGCTGCGCTCGCCGATCGGCCTCGACCTGGGCGGCCGCACACCGGAGGAGACGGCGATCTCGATCGGCGCGGAGATCGTCGCCGTGCGCCGGGGTGGCAGCGGTGCGCCGCTGGCGGGGGCGCGGGGGCCGATCCACGGCGGCGCTCACAACCGGCCCTAGGGTCGTACGTCATTGATACCGGGCACCGGCACAGGGACCGGGGTACGGCCCTGGCCCGGTTCGCGGGGCGGACATCGGGGCGCACCTCAGGGAGCGGGGGTGCACTCCGTCGTCCTGGGACATGTTCCCCGGGCTGCCCGATCGGATGACGTCGGCGGCCCACCGCGCGGTGGGCCTGGCGGGCCTCGACACTCTCCGTGCCCTGGCCGGGCGCTCCCGCGGACCGCGGCGACGCGGTCGACGGCAGTACGACCCGGGTGAGCCGGCGGCGTGTGAGGTATTAGGCCGATACCTTCACGGGCTCCGGCAGGCGTACATGTTCCCGCGGTCTCCCGTTGAACGCCAGGTTCAGCCCGAACGCCGCCAGCGTCGCGCTCGTCACCGGCGATCCGAGTACGATCCCCACGCCCTCCGGCAAGCGTGTGTACAGGTCGGGGGCGACCTCCGGGGCCATGCCCGCGCCGATCGACACCGCCACGATCAGCAGGTTGTGCGTGCCGTCGAACTCCACCTTGCGCAGGGTGCCGATGCCGACGGCGGCGACCGTCGCGAACATCACCAGCCCCGCGGCCCCGACCACGGGCTGGGGCAGCCCGGCGACCAGCGCGCCCAGTTTGGGGATCAGGCCGAGTACCAGAAGCATGCAGCCGGCGACCGTCGCGACGTGCCGGCTGCGTACCTTCGTCATCGTCACCAGGCCGACGTTCTGCGCGAACACCGTGTCCAGGAAGGCGTTCATGACGCCGCCGAGGACGCCCGACAGGCCGTCCGCAGCCAGGCCCCGCGCCATGTCCGCGGTCGTCAGCTTCTTTCCGGTCAGCTCCGCGACCGCGAGGAGGTCCGCCGTCGACTCGGCGAACAGCACCAGCATCACCACGCACATCGAGAGGACCGCGACCGCGGGAAACCGCGGCGCCCCGAAGTGGAACGGCGCGCTGACCCCGATCCAGTCCGCCGCCCGCGCGGCCGAGAGGTCGACCAGGCCGAGCGGCACCGCGACCGCCGTGCCCGCCAGCAGTCCGAGCAGCACGCCGGTCTGCGCGAGGAAGCCCCGCCCGAAGCGCGCCACCAGCAGAATCACGATCACGACGAACGCGGCGAGCGCGAGCCGCGACGGCGCCGCGTAGTCGGCGGCCTTCGGATCGTTGCCCACCACCAGGTTGACCCCGACCCCGATCAGGGCGAGCCCCACCACCGTGATCACCACGCCGCTCACCAGCGGCGGGAAGAAGCGCACCGCCTTCGCGAACGGATAGGCCACCAGCAGGCCGAAGACACCGGCCGCCAGCATCGACCCGTATACGGCCTGCAGCCCGTACTCCCCGGCGATCAGGATCATCGGCGTCACCGCGGTGAACGCGGCGCCCGCCATCACCGGCATCCGCACCCCCAGGATGCGACCGACCCCGGCGCCCTGGATCACCGTGACGACGCCCGCGACGAGCAGATCGGCGTTGATGAGCACGGCGACCGTCGCGGCGTCGAGACCCGCCGCCGCGCCGAACACCAGCGGCACGGTCACACACCCCGTGTACATCACGAGCACATGCTGCAGACCGAGCACCGCGAGCCGTCCGAACCCCGCGCCCTTCGTGGACGTCGTCACGTCGATCACCCTTCCAGCGTCCGGAGTCAGCGCGCGAAGTTGGCGGCGATGCGCTGCTGGATGTAGTCGGCCGCCGTGATCGGGGGATAGCGGCCCGCGGGGCCCTCGATCACCACGTCACGGTCGGCCTGCGCGAAGAACGCGATGCTGTGCCGGGCCGACCGGTCGTCGTCGGGACCCGGCGACCTGACCCGGTGGAAGTTCGACGGCAGCCGGTCGTCGCTCCACCGCATCAGCATGTCCCCGATGTTGCAGGTGATCACGGAGTCCGCGGGCTCGACCGGCGTCCACTCCTGCGCCTCGGCCTCCTTGCCCGGGCACACCTGCAACCCGCCCTGCCCGTCCCGCTGGAACAGCAGCGTCAGGCAGTCGAAGTCCGTGTGCGCGCCCGCCCGCCAGACGTCCGCCGGGACGACGGCGTCCTCGGGCACGGCGAAGTAGTGCAGCATGCGCAGCGTCGACTGGTACTGCGGGCTCGCCGGATCGTGGGCGCGCGCGAAGAACCCGTCGGGCCGGCCCAGCTTGTCCGCGAAGCACGAAAGCACCCGCATCGCCAGCTCCCGACACCGCGCCTCGAACGCGAGCGACCGCTCCCGGAATCCGGGCAGCGCGTCGTCCGGCCACAGCCCGTCCATGTGCGGCCGGGTCAGCTGGTACGACTCCTTCTGGTCCGGGGTTCCGATCGAAGGACGGACCTGGGTCATCGACTCCCAGCCCGAGTTGAGCCCCTTCTTCAGGCCGTGCCGCGCTTTCGTCTCCTCCGGCAGAGCGAAGAACCGCTCGGCGTCGGCGAACGCCCTGTCCACCAGGGCCTGTTCGATGCCGTGGTGCACGAGCTGGAAGAAGCCGATGTCGGTGGCGGCCGCCCACAGTTCCTCGGTGATCTCGGCCCTGCGGGCGTCGAAGTCGCTGAGGTCGATCCGGCGGATCTCGCGGGCGGAGGTCTCCGTCCCGGCTCCGCCCATCCGGGTCTCCTTGGCCAGCTCGGCCATGCTGTACGTGGTGTCGGTCATCGCGGTGACGCTCCTCGAAGCGATCGTGGGTTACCGGGATGCAGTCACCGCCCCTGCGATCCCCACCGCGGACACACCGAACACTCGGCGTCCCGCGGGCACGGTCGCGACGGGCCCTTCGAGGGTCCGGCGCCGTGGTCTGGCACGGACCCAGGCGTGTGGTGTGCGCGGGGTCCGTACGCGATGCGTTCAGCCTGCCCGGAAGGTGTTTCGGCCGGGCATCACGGTGTTACGCGGCCGTAAAGCCGAGCCCTGCCGCCAACTCCGCCGAGGGGAGCCGGACATGCTCCCCGTAGCGCACCAGCACTTCGCCGCCGACGACGACCGCCGCCACGGTCCGGCTGCTCGCACACGTCAGCAGCGTGGCCCCCGGATCGTGGACGGGAAGGCAGGCGTAGTCCCGTTCGAAGCGGTGCAGGACGAGGTCCGCCTGCATCCCGGGCCGCACTCCGGCCGGGCGCTCCTCCAGGCCGAGGACCCGGTTCGCGCCGTTCGTGGCGAGGGCGAACATCTCCGGGAAGCCGAGGAGGTCCGCCGTGCGGTGCGCCGCCCGTTGCAGATACGCGCCGATGCGCAGCGCCTCCAGCATGTCCTGGGTGTCGTTGCTGGCCGCGCCGTCGACGCCGAGCCCCACCCGCAGCCCGTCGGCCAGCATGTCCGGCACCGGCGCGATCCCGCTGCCGAGCCGCATGTTGCTGAGCGGGTTGTAGGACACGCCGACGCCGTGCCGGGCGAGGGTCGCGCGGCCGGCCGCGTCCAGTTCCACGCAGTGCACCGCGAGCAGCCGGTCCCAGAGGAAACCGGCCCGCTCCAGATAGGCGACGGCGCCCGCTCCGGTGTGTTCCCGGCACATCGCGTCGTCCGTCGTCGTCTCCAGGAGGTGTAGCGAGACGGGCAGCCCGCGCTCGTCGGCGTAGGCGCGTACGGCCGTCATCCCCTCGGGCGTCAGACAGCGCGGGTTGGGCACGGCGACGCCGACCTCGACGCGGCTGCCGCGCGCCGCCGCGATCAGCTCGTCGGTGTGCGCGAGGGCTTCCTTCAGCGGTTGCATCAGGCGCGGGTCGAAGCCCCACTTACGGCCGCGGTCGGCGCGGTCGGCGACGCCCCGGCACAGCACGGCCCGTATGCCGCTGTCGCGCAGCGCGCGCAGGATCGCGTCGTGCACCGCGGGGGAGGGGTGCGGCCACATGTGCTCGACGAGGGTGGTGGTACCGCTGCGCAGTGCTTCGCACGCGGCGGCGGCCGCGGTCGCATAGGCCCGCTCGGGGGTGAGCAGCGCCGCCTCCTCGCCGACGGCGCTGAGCCATGCGAGCAGCGGCAGGCCCTCGCCGATGCCGCGCAGGCCCGCCTGGAAGAGATGGGTGTGCGTATTCACCAGGCCGGGTGTCAGGTGGCCGCGCGATCCGTCCAGCACACGCCGCCCGTGCGGGAGGTGACCCGCCGGGACGACGGCGCTGATCCGGCCGTCGGCCAGGTGGACGTCCGTGCCCGGGTGCCAGCGGCCCTCGCTGTAGACGGTGACGTCGGTGATCGTGTCGATGTCGGGCGTCGTCATCGGGCGGGGTCCTTCCGGGTGCGGGGCGCGTGGTGGAACAGCAGGTTCAGGGCGAAGGCGACGATCCCCGTGACGGCGATGCCGCTGTCCAGGACCGTGCGGAGGGAGGAGGGGAGCGGCGCGTAGAAGTCCGGGGCGCCGACCGGGATCATCCCGAGCCCGAAGGCGAGGGCCGCGGTCAGCAGGGAGCGGGAGTCGGTGAGGTCGGCGCGGGCCAGGATGCGTAGGCCGACCGCGCCGACCATGCCGAACATGACGAGCGAGACCCCGCCGAGGACCGGACCCGGCACGGCGGCGACGGCCGCGCCGAGCACCGGGACGAACGCGAGCACCACCATCAGCAGGCCGGACAGCGCCACGACATGACGGCTGCGCACCCGTGTCACGCTCACCAGGCCCACCGACTGCCCGAACGTCACGACGGGGAAGGAGGCGAACATCCCCGACACCACGGTCGCGATGCCGTCCGCGCGCAGCGCCCGCACGACCGTGGGCGCGTCGTCGCCGCGCCCCACGATCTGCCCGACGGCGAGGGTGTCGCCGACCGACTCGACCATGTTCACGAGCTGCACGACGAGCATCGCCGCGATCGCCGGGACGACAAACGTGGGCGCTCCGAAGGCGGTCGGGTCCGGCGCCGTCACCGCGCGCGCCTCCGCGACGCCCGAACCGTCGAACAGACCGAGCGGCACGGCGAGTACGGTTCCCACGCCCATCGCGACGAGCACCGAGAACCGGGCGAGCGCGGGCGGCGCGAGGCGTTCCACCAGCACGACGAGCAGCACCGTCACCGCGGCCAGGGCGAGGCCCCGGCCGCCGCCGGCCCCGGAGCCGCCGGTGACGAGGCCGGCCGCGGACGGCACCAGCGAGAACCCGATGACGGCGATGACGGTCCCGGTGACCAGCGGCGGAAACAGATGCAGCCACCGGCCGAACCAGGGCGCGACGGCCACGGTGACCAGGCCGGACACGATCGTCGCCCCGAACACGGCGGCGAGCCCGTGCTCCGCGCCGATCAGGACGGCGGGCGTGATGGCGGTGAACGTCGACCCCATCACGATCGGCAGCCGCGCGCCCAGCCACTTCGCACCCAGCGACTGAAGGAGCGTGGCGAGCCCGCTCACCAGCAGATTGGCGCTGATGAGCAGCCGTACGCGGTCCTCGGGCAGATGCAGCGCGGTGCCCACGAGGAGCGGCATCGTCGCCAGGCCCGCGTACGCGACGAGCAGATGCTGCAGGCTCAGCGGCACCAGGCGGCGCAGCGGTGGCCGGGCGTCGACGGGGTGCGGGCCCGGCGCGGGCGCGACGGCAGGGGTGACCACAGCCATCGTTCCTCCCTGAAAGCTAGGTGGAAGACGGCTGGTTAGCGCCGGAGCGGTGAACGCCGCCGCGCACACCGGCCGTTGCAGCCATGACCGGTGTACGGGCGACCGTAGGGACGAGCTGTTTCGCGCGCGTTGCCGCCACGATTCCGCCGCGGAACCCGGTGGAGACGGCGCCTCTCCCTTATTGGTACAGACCTATTGACGAAAGGTCTGGACCTCTCTAGCGTGCGTCGTGTTCACGCCAACCCACCTCGCTTGGCGATCCTGCGGAGGCCCCATGTCCCGTCGCAGTCGTACCTCCCGTCTTCTCGGTGCCGCCCTCGCGGCGGCCGCCGCCCTGTCCACCGTGCTGGTCGCGGCCCCGGCGGCGCCCGCCGCTCCCGACGCCGACACCTGCGCGACCAAGTCGAAACCGGCCGGAAAGGTTCTCCAGGGGTACTGGGAGAACTGGGACGGAGCGTCCAACGGCGTGCATCCGCCCTTCGGCTGGACCCCGATCACCGACCCCGCAATCGCCCAGCACGGGTACAACGTGATCAACGCGGCCTTTCCCGTGATCCGCTCCGACGGCACCGCGCTGTGGGAGAACGGCATGGACGCGAACGTGAAGGTCGCGACCCCGGCCGAGATGTGTCAGGCCAAGAGCGCCGGCCAGACGATCCTCATGTCCATCGGCGGCGCGGCGGCCGGTATCGACCTCAACTCCACCGCTGTCGCCGACCGCTTCGTCGCGACGATCGTCCCGATCCTGAAGAAGTACAACTTCGACGGCATCGACATCGACATCGAGACGGGCCTCACCGGCAGCGGCAACATCGGCCAACTCTCCGCTTCACAAGCCAACTTGATCCGTATCATCGACGGCATCCTCGCCCAGATGCCCACTGGGTTCGGCCTGACGATGGCTCCGGAGACCGCGTACGTCACCGGCGGCAGCGTCACGTACGGATCGATCTGGGGCGCGTATCTGCCCGTCATCAAGAAGTACGCGGACAACGGCCGCCTGTGGTGGCTCAACATGCAGTACTACAACGGCAGCATGTACGGCTGCTCCGGCGATTCCTACGAGGCCGGTACGGTCCAGGGCTTCACCGCTCAGACCGCCTGTCTGAACAAGGGCCTCGTCGTCCAGGGCACCACCATCAAGGTCCCCTACGACAAGCAGGTCCCGGGCCTGCCCTCCCAACCAGGTGCGGGTGGCGGCTACATGACGACCAGTCAGGTCGCGCAGGCATGGAACACGTACAGCGGCGGCCTCAAAGGGCTGATGACCTGGTCGATCAACTGGGACGGGTCGAAGAGCTGGACCTTCGGGAACAACGTGAAGGGCCTCCAGAAGCGCTGACCGCACCGACGGCGCGGCCGCGCCGCGGTCACCGGCCCTCGACCATCGGCCCGCCGTTCCCGGCCGCCGTCGACTGCCGTGCGAGTTCGGCCTGCAGGGCCCGGATGCGGCGCAGGTAGCGGAGATGGGAGGCGACCTTGACGCGCAGCAGCCAGGGGTCGAGAGGCTTGGTGATGATGTCCGTCACGTTCAACTCGTAGGCCTCCACGGCGAATTGGGCGTGCCGGAACAGGCCTGTCAGCAGGAGCACGGGGATGTCGGCGGTCTGGTCGAGGCGGTGCAGGTGCCGGGCCACGTCGAGCCCGGTCATTTCCGGCATGACGACATCCAGGATGATCAGGTCGATCCTGCCGCGCAGCACCGCCTTGAGCGCCTCGTCGCCGCTCTGCGCCCGTGCGGTGGGGCAGCCGAGAGGCGCCAGAGCGCCTTCCAGGGCGAAGAGCGATTCCTCGTGGTTGTCCACGAGAAGAACCGTGAGTTCCGTCGGCATGGCACCGTCCTTGGTGGGCTGCGTCACGGGATCTGCCAGCGTGCAGGGCAGACCGTCGGATGCATGCCGCGGCCGACTCCTTGCTGGTGCTGCGTGGGTTGGCAGGTGGTTGACAGGTACGGGGTGCGGCAAGAGTCTTCCCCCCAACGATGGAGTGTTCCGGCCGTGCCGCACCAGGGGCCGGATGGCCCCGTCCCGGTGAGCGGCGGCCCCCGAGGCCCCTCCGGCGACGCTGGCGACATGATCATCACGGGAGTAGCGTGCCCCCATCGGCGCACGAGGAGGCTGGAGCATGAAACAGACGGTGACGGCCGGGCTGGCCGCGATGAAGGACGACCTGGCCGCCCTCTACCGGGACCTGCACCAGCACCCGGAACTGTCGCTCCAGGAGACCCGGACGGCGGATCTGCTCGCCCGGCGGCTGCGCGCCGCGGGCTTCGACGAGGTGGCCGAGAAGATCGGCGGCACCGGCGTGGCCGGGGTGCTGCGCAACGGTGAAGGACCGGTCGTCATGCTCCGCGCGGACATCGACGCGCTGCCCGTCGAGGAGCAGACGGACCTGCCGTACGCGAGCCGGGCCCGCGGCGTCGACGACGAAGGCCGCGACGTTCCCGTCATGCACGCCTGCGGGCACGACATGCACGCGGCCTGCCTGGTCGGCGCCGCGGCCCTGCTCGCCCAGGCGCGCGAGCAGTGGTCGGGGACGCTGCTCGTCGTGTTCCAGCCCGCCGAGGAGCTCGCGTGCGGCGCCCGTGACATGGTCGAGGCCGGCCTCTTCGAGCGCTTCCCCAAGCCGGAGATCGTGCTGGGCCAGCACGTCGGCCCGCTGCCTGCCGGTGTCGTCGGCTTCGGCAGCGGCCCGGTCATGGCGGCCGCGGACCGGCTCAGCGTCACCCTGCACGGCCGCGGCGCACACGGCTCGCGCCCGGAGGCGTCCGTGGACCCGGTGCTGATGGCCGCGAACGTCGTCACACGACTGCAGGGCATCGTCAGCCGTGAGGTGCCTCCCGCCGAGACGGCCGTGGTCACCGTCGGCCGTCTGCAGGCCGGCATGAAGGACAACATCATTCCGGCCACGGCCGAACTCGGCATCAACATCCGCACGTACACGCCGCAGATCCGCACACTGGTGCGCGCGGCCGTCGAGCGCGTCGTACGCGCGGAGTCGCAGGCGAGCGCGGCCGTCGCCGAGCCGACCCTGGAGTGGCTCCCCAGCGCGCCCGCCCTCGTGAGCGACCCCGAGAGCACCCGGGCCACGGTGGCCGCGTTCGCCGCACACTTCGGGCAGGACCGCCTGATGCAGATGCCGCAGGTCAACGCGAGCGAGGATGTCGGCGTGTTCGGCGAGGCGCTCGGGGTGCCCACCGTCTTCTGGTTCTGGGGCGGACTCGACACGCGGACGGTGGTCAAGGCGCTGGAGGAAGGCCGCCTCGACGACCTGCCGAGCAACCATTCGCCCCATTTCGCGCCGCTCGTCGAACCGACGCTGAGCACGGGCGTCGAAGCCCTCGTGGTCGCGGCCCTCACCTGGCTCGACGCCTCCGCATCAGCGGCCTAGACCGGCAGCAACCGCCCCACCAGCGCGCTCAGTTGGCGAGCGGTACGGCACTCGTGCATCGCCACGACGTCCGCGTACGCCCCGGCCGCCGAGTCGCCCGTGTCCCACAGGGAGCGGGGCTCGGGGTTGAGCCAGTGGACGCGGCGGGCCGAGCGGGCGATGCGGCGCAGGGCCGCCACGTTCGGGTCCAGCTGGTTGGTGCGGGCGTCACCCAGGACGAACACCGAGGTGCGGGGTCCGACGGCGGCCTCGTACCGTTCGACGAACTCACCGAGGGCGCTGCCGTAGTCGCTGCTGCCGTGCCAGCCGGTGACCGTCGCTCCGGTGGTGATGCGGTCGCCGAGTCCCTCCGGGTCGGCGGTGCCGCGGGCGATCAGGTCGGTGACCTCGTCGGTCCTGTTGACGAAGGCGAACACCCGGACCTTGCTGAACTCGTCGTGCAGCGCCTGCACCAGCAGCATCGTGAAGTCGGCGAACCCCGCGACCGAGCCCGACACATCGCAGAGCAGGACGAGTTCGGGCCGGGCCGGGCGGCGCTTGCGCAGCACCGGGCGCATCGGGACGCCGCCCGTGGACAGCGAGCCGCGCAGCGTCCGGCGCAGGTCGATATGGCCGCGCGCGGCCCTGCGCCGACGGGCCGCGAGACGCGTCGCCAGCTTGCGGGCCAGCGGATGCACGGTCCTGCGCAATGCGGCGAGCTGGTCCTTGCCGGCGTAGAGGAAGTCGGTGCGGTCCGGGGTCTGCACCGGGATACGGCGCGCCATCTCGTCCGTGCCGCGCCGCTCGGCGACCCGGCGGCGCGCCTCGGAGCGCACCTGCTCACGGAACTCCTCGATACGCCGCCGGACCTCGTCGGCCTCGATGCGGTCGGTGAACGCGCCCGACCCGCCGCCTCCGCCCTGGCCGCCGGCCATGATCCCGGCGAGCAGGGTCTGCGGGCGCAGCCGGTCGAGGGTCTGCATCGACGAGAAGCCGTCCGCGTCGTACCCGCCGAGCGCGTCGACGGCCTCGGCGGCCAGGCGTGCCATCGCCGCACGGTCGCCCGCGGCCAGGGCCTCGGCGAGCCGCTCGCGCAGCCCGTCCCGGTCGAACGCGCCGTCCGGCCGGGACGGCGCCCCGACCCCGCGCGGGAAGTACAGGTCGAAGACCGGGTCGAAGACGGCGCGCTGGCCCTGGTCGTGCAGGAGCGCCGCGGCGAGCCCTTCGCGCAGGTGCTCGCGGTGGTCGAGGCCGAGCGCCGCCACGGCCCGTGCCGCGTCCACGCTCTCGCCCGTACCGATCCGGATGCCGTGCGTGCGCAAGCCCCGGACCAGCGACGTCACCCGGTCCGCGACCGACGGCGTGCTCACACCGCGTCCAGATCGAGCTTGGCGGTGGCCGTCAGCACGTCCTCCTGGTGCTTGAGGACGACACCGAGGGACTGCCGTACGACCTCCTCGTCCAGGCGGTCCGCGCCGAGTGCGAGCAGCGTGCGCGCCCAGTCGACCGTCTCCGCCACCGACGGCACCTTGCGCAGGTCCATCGCGCGCAGCGCGCCCACCACCCGGACCAGGGACTCGGCGAGGACCACGTCGAGCTCCGGCACCTTCAGCGCGACGATCCGCTTCTCCAACTCCTCCTCGGGGAAGCCGATGTGGAGGAACAGGCAGCGGCGGCGCAGGGCCTCCGACAGTTCACGGCTCGCGTTCGAGGTGAGGACGACGAAGGGGCGGCGCGTGGCGGTGATCGTCCCCAGCTCCGGCACCGTGACCTGGAAGTCGGAGAGTACTTCGAGCAGCAGCCCCTCCACCTCCACGTCCGCCTTGTCCATCTCGTCGATGAGCAGGACCTTCGCGTCCTCACCGCGGATCGCGGCGAGGAGCGGGCGCGACAGCAGGAACTCCTCGCTGAAGATGTCCGTGCGCGTCTGGTCCCACGACTCGTCGCGGCCCGCCGTGATGCGCAGCAGTTGCTTGGCGTGGTTCCACTCGTACAGCGCGCGTGACTCGTCGACGCCCTCGTAGCACTGGAGGCGGATCAGGCGCGCGTCGCTGATCGCGGCGACGGCCTTCGCGAGCTCTGTCTTGCCGACACCGGCCGGGCCCTCCACGAGCAGCGGCTTGCCGAGCCTGGCCGCCAGGAACACGGTGGTCGCGACCGCGGGCGAGGCCAGATAACCGGTCTCGGCCAGGCGTGCGGTGACATCGTCCACGGAACGGAACAACGGGGCCTCCGGCTCGATGTGTTGCGGATGCTCCAGCTGATCAGCTCCCCGCGGTGGCCACAACCGCCCGTCGCGGTTCATGGCGAACGTCACGTCCCGCCGACCACCCGCGGCCGTCTGCTGAGTCTCGTACACGGACCCACTGGCGCGCCCTCCGTATCCTGACGGCATGAGGCGTACTTCCTTTGCCGACTGGCCCTGCTCCATCGCCCGCACCATGGATCTCCTCGGTGACTGGTGGACACCGCTCGTGCTGCGCGAGGCGTTCTACGGGATCACCCGTTTCGACGGCTTTCAACAGGAGCTCGGCATCGCCCGCACCACGCTCGCCGAGCGGTTGCGCCGGCTCGTCGACGCGGGGCTGATGGAGAAGCGCGCCTACCAGAGCGAGCCGGTGCGCCACGACTACGTCCTCACCGAAATGGGCCGTGACTTCTTCGGGGTGCTCGCCGCCATGAACGCCTGGGGCAACCGCTGGCTGTCCGGCGAGGCGGGCGCGCCCGTCGTCTTCGAGCACGACCGCTGCGGACATCACGCCGCCGAGGCAGCGGTCGTGTGCGCGGAGTGCGGTGAGCCGATGACGGCCGACGACACGCGCCCACGGATGGGCCCCGGTTTCCCGAAGCGGCTCGCGGAGCGGCCCGACATCCGCGAGCGCTTCGCCCGCTGAGCCGCAGCCCCGCACTCGCCCAGTACCGGCCAGTACAAGGGGGTGACCCTCTTGACGTAGTGAGTCCATCTACGAAACTCTCGAGGTCAGAGCCGGACAGAAGAGAGGTGGCCACGATGGAGTGGACGGGCGCGCGGTACGCGGACACCCCGACCGTCGAGGTGCGGCGCAGGATCGAGGCGCCGCCGCGGCGGGTGTGGGAGCTGGTGACGGACATCGGCCTGATGCCACGCCTCAGCGACGAGCTGCAGTCGGTCCAGTGGCTGGGGGAGGCGACGGGCCCGGCGGTCGGCGCGCGGTTCGTCGGCCACAACCGGCACGAGGCCTTCGGCTCGTGGGAGACCACGTCGTACGTCGTCGAGTGCGCCGCCCCACGGGTGTTCGCCTGGGCGGTGTCGGACCTCCAACACCCCAGCGCCGTATGGCGGTTCACTCTCGACGCGCGGGACGACGGGGCCACGGACCTGACCCAGTGGATGCGGCTCGGCCCCGGCCGCTCCGGGCTCTCCGCGGCCATCGACCGGATGCCGGAGAAGGAGCAGAAGATCGTCTTCGTACGGCTGCGGGAGTTCGAGCGGAACATGGGCACGACCCTCGACGCCCTGAAGGCCCTGGCCGAGGAGGCGGCACTGTGATGCGTACGTCGACGACGATCGAGGCGTCGGGCGGGAACTGGCGCGAGACGGTCGACTTCGTGACCGAGGCCGAGAAGCTCGGCATGGACATCTGCTGGGTGGCCGAGGCCTGGGGCTCCGAAGCGCCTTCCGCACTCGGCTACTTGGCTGCGCGCACCGAACGGATGCTGCTCGGCTCCGGCATCATCCAGCTCGCCACCCGCACGCCGGCCGCCATCGCCCGCGCCGCGATCACCCTGTCCAACCTCTCCGAGGGCCGCTTCCTGCTGGGCCTCGGCCCGTCCGGGCCGCAGGTGATCGAAGGGCTGCACGGGGTGCCGTTCGCCCGGCCGCTGGCACGGATGCGGGAGACGGTGGAGATCGTCCGGATGGCAGTGGCGGGCGAAAAACTCGCCTATGAGGGGCGGGAGTTCACGCTTCCGCTGCCCGGCGGCGACGCGAAGCCCATGAGGCTGTCGATGCGCGCGGAGCACGAACTGCCCATCCACCTGGCCACGTTGTCACCGAAGATGCTCCGGCTGACCGGTGAGGTGGCCGACGGCTGGCTCGGCACCAGTTTCGTGCCCGAGGGGGCCAAGGAGGCCTACTTCGACCACCTCGACGCAGGGCTCGCCGCGGCCGGCCGTACCCGCGCCGACCTCGACATCTGTCAGGGCGCCGAAGTGAACTTCGCGGAGGACGAGGAGTCGCTGCGCACCATCGTCGCGAGCCGCAAGAAGGAGCTCGCCTTCAGCCTCGGCGGCATGGGATCCGCCTCGACCAACTTCTACAACCAGGCCTACAGCAGGCAGGGTTGGGCCGATGTCGCCGCCGCCGTGCGGGAGCGCTGGCAGTCCGGTGACCGGGACGGAGCCACCGCCCTTGTCACCGACGACATGGTCCTGGCGACGACCCTCATCGGCACCGAGCCCATGGTGCGGGCCCGCCTGGAGGTGTGGCGGGACGCGGGCGTCGACACGGTCCGCCTCTACCCGGCGGGCGACACGTTGGCCGCCCGCCTGACGACGCTCGGACGAGCCATCGAACTCGTACGGGACGTGGAAAAGGAGGGCGCGGCCCGGGCTGCCGGGTGAGTGGGCGCCCTCAGCGGGGCGTCGCGAGGCGTAGCTTCGCCCCGGTCGCGGGCTGCGGCGGGGTGAGGGTGGCGGTCTCCCCGGCCCACCAGTCCGTGTCGCCCTCGATGCGGCGCAGCAGGATGCCTTCCCGGATCGCCCAGGGGCAGATGGTGAGTTCGCTGAGGTTCATCAGCTTCATCGCCGTGTGACCGACGAGCGCGCCGGCCAGGGACTGGGCCGCGCGCGGAGCCGAGATGCCGGGCAGTTCGGCCCGGCGTGCGGCGGGCAGAGCCGCCAGCTCCCCGACGGCCGAGCGCAGCGCCTTGCGGGTGAGCGCCCGGCCGACGAACGGGCCGTGCCGGCCGGCCGGTGCCCCGCACAACCGGGCCAGCTGCGTGAACGTACGGGATGTGGCGGCCATCGTGACCGGCCCCTCCCAGCGGACCCGCGCCGCGACGTCCCTCAGCTGGTGCCGCACATGACGGCGCAGCTCCTTGAGTTCCGCATCCGTGGGCGCTTCCTCGCCGGGCAGGTGGTCGCGGGTCAGCCGCCGGGCGCCGAGCGGCAGCGAGATCGCGAAGTCCGGCAACCGCCCACGCCCGAAGGCGACTTCGAGCGTGCCGCCACCGATGTCGAGGACGCCGAGGGGGCCGGCGCGCCAGCCCATCCAGCGGCGCGCCGCGAGAAACGTCAGCTCGGCCTCCACCTCGCCGGGCAGCACCCGCAGCCGTGCCCCCGTGCCCTCCTCCACGGCGCGCAGCACCTCGTCGCGGTTGGGCGCGTCACGCACGATGGCCGTGGCGAAGGCGAACGGCTCGTCGCTGCCCCACCGTTCGGCCTCCGCGTACGCGTCCGCGACCGCCTCGACGATCCGCTCCACGGCGTGCGGCCCGAGTCTTCGGTCGCCGTCGACCTCCTCGGACAGCCGCAATCGGCGCTTCGCCGTGTGCACCGGCAGCGGTGCGCCGTTGCGCGCGTCCGCGATCGCGAGACGCACCGTGTTCGATCCGACATCCACCACACTGATCCGCATGATCGTTCGACTACCCGAAAAAAACGCAGATCAAAGACGTCTTGGCGCGTTCATTGCGCAAAGCAACCAGTTTCGTGACGCGTCCCGTCCCGGCATCGGAACCGGTGTCGGGAACAGCATCAGAGAGACGGAGCCGACCGTTCGAGCCACTCGCACGCGGCCCGCGCCGTGAATTCCTCCTGGCCGCCCTTGAACAGCAGGTCCACCGTGGTGAACGCGGGATCGTCCGCCTGCGCCGCGACGTACGGCAGCGCGATGCAGCGCATGCCCGCCGCGTGTGCCGCGGCAGCGCCCGGCGCCGCGTCCTCCAGGACCACACAGTGCGCCGGGGCGACGGCGAGGCGCCGCGCCGCCTCCAGGAACACGTCCGGGGCGGGCTTGCCCCGCTCGACCTCGTCCGCCGACACGTACCGCGTCAGCTGTGCCCCGAGACCGGTGCCGGTGAGGATCGACTCGATGGCCTCCGGTGACGAACCCGACGCCACGATCATCCGTACGCCCGCCGCGTGCAGCCGTTCCACGAACAGCCGCATCTGCGGGAAGACATGGGTGTCGGCGCGGGCCAGGTCGAGATAGCGGGAGTTCAGGTCGTCGAGGAGGTCGGGGGCCGGGGCCTCGATGCCGTACTTCCGTTTCCAGATCCCGATGGTCTCCAGGGTCGAGATCCCGACGTACGTCTCGTGGTCGGCCCACGTGAAGTCCGTGACGCCGTAGCGGGCCAGGGTGCCGAGGGACGCCTTGAAGTAGTTCGGTTCGCTGTCGACGAGGGTGCCGTCGAGGTCGAAGACGACCGCCGTGTCGCCGAAGCGGTACGGGGAGTCGTTGTGCGGGGCGTTCATGTCTCTCAGCATGCAGGACCGGCTGCCGCCGGCACGGTCCCGCTCACCCGCGATCCGCGGCCGCCGCCCTGCCGATCGCCTCGACCAGCGGCAGCAGCCGGTGCGGGACCCGCTCGCGCAGGGCCACCTCGGTACGGGTGCGGACCACGCCGGGCAGCCGGTTGAGCTGCTGGACCACGTCCTCCAGATGACCGGCGTCGCGCGCGGCGACGCGGGCCAGCAGATCGCCGCCGCCGGTGGTGGAGTGCGCCTCGATGATCTCCGGAACCTGGGCGAGGGCGTCCCCGACCTCGCCCAGGTGGCCCTGCGTCACCTCGATGTGCACGAAGGCGAGCACCGGGTGGCCGAGGGCCGCGGGGGAGAGGGAAGGGGCCACGCCGGTGATCACACCGTCCCGTTCGAGCCGGTCGAGCCGCGCTTGCAGGGTGCCGCGGGCGACGCCGAGGATCCGGGCGTACTCGCGCACGCTGGTCCGCGGCTGTTCCAGGAGCAGACGCAGGATCCTGGTGTCGAGCTGGTCCACGGCCATGGGCGGTTCGTCCTCCTTCGACGGTTCGGGTGATCGTGCCGACTGTACCCATGGCCCAATTCCGGCGCCCCTGCGCGAACCGGTCGCCCGTGAGGGCCAGTGACCTGTGCCCGACCGCACGGTGCCGGAGTGTTCCGCGATGTTCTGCTGTACGCCGACTCGAGTACGCCTGGCGGGGTAGGTCAACTCGGGTTGCCCATCCCGAGCAGCCCGACCCGAGTCACCCCACTCGCTACGTCCCGTCCGGAGTCCCCGTGCCGCCTGCCCCGCTGTCCCGTCTGCCCCGCGCCGCCCTCACCGCGGCCCTCGCCCTCGTCGGTGTCGCCGTCGGGGCGCCGGGCGCGAGCGCCGCCGAGCCGGTACCGGCGCTGCGGGTCCTCTCGTACAACACCTTCCTGATGAGCCGGAACCTCTACCCCAACTGGGGGCAGGAGCAGCGGGCCAAGGCGATTCCCCGGGCCGCCTTCTTCCAGGGCAACGACGTCGTCGTCCTTCAGGAGGCCTTCGACAACTCCTCCTCCGACGCGCTGAAGAGCGCGGCGGCCACCGCCTACCCGTACCAGACGCCCGTCGTCGGACGCGGTACGGGCGGCTGGGACGCCACCCACGGCGCGTACTCCGCCGTCACGCCGGAGGACGGCGGTGTCACCCTCCTCAGCAAGTGGCCGATTCTGCGCGAGGAGCAGTACATCTACGCGGACGCGTGCGGCTCGGACAGCTGGTCCAACAAGGGCTTCCTGTACGCCGTCCTGGATGTCGGCGGTACGAAGGTGCACGTGGTCGGCACGCACACGCAGTCGACGGACTCCGGCTGCGGCGACGGCGAGGCGCAGGCCGACCGCGGCAAGCAGTTCCGGGCGATCGACACCTTCCTCGCCGACCAGGACATTCCCGCCGCGGAACCGGTGCTCGTGGCCGGGGACATGAACGTCGACTCGCACGGCGCCGAGTACGGTTCGATGCTCGCCGACGCCGGACTCACCCCCGCCGACGCCCGTACGGGGCACGCCTACTCCTTCGACACGCAGGAGAACTCCGTCGCCCGTTACCGGTACCCCGATGACCCGCGCGAGGACCTCGACCACGTCCTGTACAAGAAGGGCCACGCACGGCCCGCCCGGTGGACCAACGAGGTCGTCCCGGAGCACAGCGCGCCCTGGACCGTGCGGAGTTGGGGCACGGACTACACCTACACCGACCTCTCCGACCACTACCCGGTGGTGGCCTCGGCCGGCTAGATCCCGGTGCGCCTGCCGGTGACCCCGGGGCCCGACGCCGTGGAGCCGCGGACCACCAGTTCGGGCATGAACACGAACTCCGTGTGCGGCGCGGGTGTGCCGCCGATCTCCTCCAGGACCGCGCGGACCGCCGCCTGACCCATGGCCTGCACGGGCTTGCGCACCGTGGTCAGCGGCGGATCGGTGAACGCGATCAGCGGGGAGTCGTCGAAGCCGACCACCGAGACGTCGTCCGGGACCTCGAGCCCGCGCTGCCGGGCCGCCCGGATCGCGCCGAGCGCCATCATGTCGCTGGCGCAGACGATCGCCGTGCACCCGCGGTCCATCAGATCGGACGCCGCGGCCTGGCCGCCCTCCAAGGTGTAGAGGGAGTGCTGGACGAGGTCGCGCTCGATCTCGTCGGGGGAGAGGCCGAAGCGCTCCTGCATCGAGCGCACGAAGCCCTCGATCTTCCGCAGTACCGGCACGAACCGCTTCGGGCCGAGCGCGAGCCCGATCCGGTCGTGGCCCAGTGACGCGAGGTGCGTGACGGCCAGCTGCATCGCGGCCCGGTCGTCCGGCGAGATGAACGGCGCCTGCACCTTCGGCGAGAACCCGTCGACGAGCACGAACGGCACGCCCTGTGCGCGCAGTTGCTCGTAGCGCTGGGTGTCCGCGGTGGTGTCGGCGTGCAGCCCGGAGACGTAGATGATGGCGCTGACGCCCCGGTCGACGAGCATCTCGGTGAGCTCGTCCTCGGTGGAGCCGCCGGGGGTCTGGGTGGCCAGGACCGGTGTGTAGCCCTGGCGGGTCAGCGCCTGCCCGATGGTCTGGGCGAGCGCCGGGAAGATCGGGTTCTCCAGCTCCGGGGTGATCAGGCCGACGAGCCCTTCGCTGCGCCGCCGCAGCCGCACGGGCCGTTCATAGCCGAGCACGTCCAGGGCGGCGAGCACCGACTGGCGGGTGGCTGACGCGACGCCCGGCTTGCCGTTGAGGACCCGGCTGACCGTCGCCTCGCTGACGCCCGCCTGTGCCGCGATGTCGGCGAGGCGGGCGGTCACGGGTGGGGACTGGGCCGGTCGCCGGGCAGCCTGTGCGGGCAGCTGCGTCATCGCACTCCTTGGGGGGACATCCTGATGGCACCTGATGGCAAGAGTCTTGATGATCCCTGCCTCCCCCCTGCGTGGCAAGACCTTGCAGGCCCTTGCAAGCCTGCAAAGCGGTTAATAGTTGGACAGAACTCCCCACATTCGGCCGTCCTTTATGGGTCACGAAGCGATAACTCGCCACCATGGCTGCAATTTTTTGCTGCAAGGTCTTTCGCCCAGCTTGCTGCGCTGTTACGTTCACGTCGCCCGGCGGCGGCGACGGCGCGGTCGGCAAGTAGGCCAGAGGAGCGGACGGGACCGCTCCTCGACCACTCACGGGCATTCACCCTCTAGGAGATCTCATGCGGCGTGGCATAGCGGCCACCGCGGTGGTGGCGTCCCTCGCACTCGCGGCGACGGCCTGTGGCGGTAGCGACGACGACGGCGGCAAGGCGTCGGGCCCGGTCGCCATCACGTGGTGGGACACGTCGAACGCCACCAACGAGGCGCCCACGTACAAGGCGTTGGTCAAGGACTTCGAGAAGGCCAACCCCGACATCAAGGTCAAGTACGTCAACGTGCCCTTCGACCAGGCGCAGAACAAGTTCGACACCGCGGCAGGCGCCAGCGGCGCCCCGGACGTGCTGCGCGCCGAGGTCGGCTGGACCCCCGCGTTCGCGAAGAAGAGCTACCTGCTGCCGCTGGACGGCACCGAGGCCCTCGCGGACCAGGACAAGTTCCAGGCGAGCCTGATCAAGCAGGCCCAGTTCGAGGGCAAGACCTACGGTGTCCCGCTGGTCACCGACACCCTCGCCTTCGTCTACAACAAGGCGCTGTTCAAGAAGGCGGGCATCACCAAGGCGCCCACCACCTGGGCGGAGCTGAAGGCGGACGCGGCCAAGGTCAAGGACAAGACCGGCGTCGACGGCTACTGGGGCTCCGCGGCCGGCTACTACGCCGAGCCGTTCCTGATGGGCGAGGGCACCGACACCGTCGACGCCGCCGGCAAGAAGATCACCATCGCTTCCGCCGAGGCCAAGAAGGGCCTCACCGCCTGGCAGGGCCTCTTCGACGGCAAGGGCCTGCACAAGGCCGATGTCACCGCCGACGCGTACGCGCACATCCAGGACGCGTTCGTCAACGGCAAGGCCGCCTCGACCATCCAGGGCCCGTGGGAGATCACGAACTTCTACAAGGGCTCCGCGTTCAAGGACAGGACGAACCTCGGTATCGCCACGGTTCCGGCCGGCTCCACCGGCAAGGCGGGCGCCCCGACGGGCGGCCACAACCTGTCCGTGTACGCGGGCTCCGACAAGGCGCACCAGAGCGCGTCGCTGAAGTTCGTGCAGTGGATGACGTCGGCGAAGACGCAGGAACAGATCGCCCTGAAGAACTCGACGCTGCCCACGCGCGCGGACGCGTACACCGCGAAGGTCACCGCCGACCCGGGTATCGCCGGCTACCAGAAGGTGCTGACCGCCGCCCAGCCGCGTCCCGAGCTTCCCGAGTACAGCTCGCTGTGGACGCCGATGGATCAGGAACTGCCGAAGATCGCCACCGGCAAGGAGTCCCTGGACGCGGGCCTGACCGGCCTGGAGACCTCGTTCGCCAAGCTTGTGCCCGACTTCAGCAAGTGACGCCATCGGCCGGATAGTTCGGCCTTGTAGTTCGGCCGGTTCGCGCCCCGGAGGGGAGGGCGCGGACCGGCGTCGACCTGATCAGAAGGTGCTCCGCCATGACCATCGCCGTCGACCGACCGGCTGCCAAAAGCCGTGAGCCGCGCCCAGGACCGATCCGGCGCCTGAAGGACTCGTACCGCAAGTACTGGTACGCGTACGTGATGATCGCCCCGGTCGTCGTCGTCCTCGGCGTACTCGTCGGCTACCCGTTGCTGCGGGGCTTCTACCTGACGCTCACCGACGCGAACAGCCTGAACTCCGCCCGGACCATCGGCGTCAACCACATCGACGCCACCTACAAGTTCGTCGGCCTCGACAACTACGCCGACATCCTGTGGGGCCCGGCCTCCTACGACCGCTTCTGGTCGCACTTCATCTGGACCATCGTCTGGACGGCGCTCTGCGTCGCCCTGCACTACGGCATCGGGCTCGGCCTCGCCCTGCTGCTCAACCAGAAGATGCGCGGCCGCACCTTCTACCGGCTGATGCTGATCCTGCCGTGGGCGGTGCCCACGTTCGTCACCGTCTTCGCGTGGCGGATCATGCTCGCCGACTCCGGGATCATCAACTCCTTCCTCGGCTCCCTGCACCTGCCACAGCCGTCCTGGCTGGAGGACCCGTTCTTCCAGAAGGCCGCCGCGGTCCTGGTCAACACCTGGTGCGGCGTGCCGTTCATGATGATCTCGCTGCTCGGCGGCCTGCAGTCCATCGACGGCTCCCTGTACGAGGCCGCGGAGATGGACGGCGCGAGCGCCTGGCAGCAGTTCCGCCACATCACCCTGCCCGGCCTGCGCTCGGTCAGCTCGACGGTCGTCCTGCTCGGCGTGATCTGGACGTTCAACCAGTTCGCGATCATCTTCCTGCTGTTCGGCAACACCGCGCCGGACGCGCAGATCCTCGTGACCTGGGCCTACCGCCTGGGCTTCGGGCAGCAGCCGCGCGACTTCGCCCAGTCCGCCGCGTACGGCGTGCTGCTCCTGTCGATCCTCACCGTCTTCACGTCCTTCTACTACCGCTGGTTGAGGCGCAATGAGCAGCTCGCCGTCTGACGCCGCAGGAGCCACCACCATGAGCACCACGACCGCCTCCGCCTCGAAGGTCCCCGCCCAGCGCGCCACACCGCCGGTCGCCAAGAAGGGTGAGCGCCGGGTGCGTCGGCGCGGCGAGCGCGGGCCGCTGGCGAGCGCCCTGTCGCACGGTGTCCTCACCGTCGCGAGCCTGATCGCCCTGTTCCCCATCGTGTGGCTGGTCTACCTGTCGGCAGGCCCTGACAAGGACGACTACCTGCACCCGGGCGGCATCGCGGGCAAGGCGACGCTCGACAACTACGCGTACGTGCTGCAGCACACCGGCTTCTTCGACTGGATGAAGTCGACGCTGGTCGTCGCGCTCGGCACCACCGTGATCGGCGTGCTGTTCGCGGCGACCACCGGCTACGCGGTCTCGCGGATGCGCTTTCCCGGCTACCGCCCGCTGATGTGGGTGCTGCTGCTCACCCAGGCGTTCCCCATCGCCGTCCTGATCGTGCCGATGTACGAGATCTTCTCCGAACTCGGCCTCATCGACAGCTACGTAGGCCTCATCCTGGTCAACTGCACGACGATCGTGCCGTATTGCACCTGGCTGATGAAGGGCTACTTCGACACCGTGCCGGTCGACATCGACGAGGCGGGCCGCATCGACGGGCTCTCGCCGTTCGGTACCTTCTGGCGGCTGATCCTGCCGCTGGCCAAACCCGGCATCGCGGTTGCCGCGTTCTACGCGTTCATCACCGCGTTCGCCGAGGTCGCGTTCGCCTCCACGTTCCTGCTCGACGACTCGAAGTACACGTTCGCGGTCGGCCTGCAGAGCTTCATCAGCGAGCACGACGCGCAGTGGAACCTCATGGCCGCCACCGCGGTGTTGATCGCCATCCCTGTCACCGCCTTCTTCTACCTTGTCCAGAAGCACCTGGTCACCGGCCTGACGGCAGGCGGCACCAAGGGCTGAAACCCATTCGAACATCGATCAGTTGCCGGCTCCTTTACGCAGCAAGGACACCATGACTCAGCACTCCACCGACGAGTCCCCGGCGTTCGCCACCACGACGCGTGAGACCACCGACTGGTGGCGCGACGCGGTCATCTACCAGGTCTACCCGCGCAGCTTCGCCGACAGCGACGGCGACGGCACCGGCGACCTCGCGGGCGTCCGCCGCCGACTGCCCTACCTGCGCGACCTCGGTGTCGACGCGGTGTGGCTCTCGCCGTTCTACGCCTCCCCGCAGGCCGACGGCGGCTACGACGTCGCCGACTACCGGGCCGTCGACCCCATGTACGGCACGCTCCTCGACGCCGACGGGGTGATCCGCGACGCGCACGGGCTCGGCCTGCGCGTCATCGTCGACCTCGTACCGAACCACTCCTCCGACCAGCACGAGTGGTTCAAGCGTGCCGTCGCGGAGGGCCCCGGATCGCCGCTGCGCGACCGCTACCACTTCCGCCCCGGCAAGGGCGCGAGCGGTGAACTCCCGCCCAACGACTGGGAGTCCATCTTCGGCGGCCCTGCCTGGACGCGGCTGCCGGACGGCGAGTGGTACCTCCACCTGTTCGCGCCCGAGCAGCCCGACTTCAACTGGGAGCACCCGGCCGTCGCCGACGAGTTCCGCTCGATTCTGCGCTTCTGGCTCGACATGGGCGTCGACGGTTTCCGTATCGACGTCGCTCACGGTCTGGTCAAGGCCGACGGCCTGCCGGATCTCGGCTCGCACGAGCAGCTGAAGCTGCTCGGCAACGACGTCATGCCCTTCTTCGACCAGGACGGCGTCCACGAGATCTACCGCTCGTGGCGCACGATCCTCGACGAGTACGACGGCGACAAGGTCTTCGTCGCCGAGGCGTGGACCCCGACCGTCGAGCGCACCGCCAACTACGTGCGCCCCGACGAGCTGCACCAGGCCTTCAACTTCCAGTACCTGTCCGCCCCTTGGGAGGCGGCCGAACTCCGGGCCATCATCGACAGCACCCTCGACGCGATGCGGCCCGTCGGCGCGCCCGCCACCTGGGTGCTGTCCAACCACGACGTGACCCGGCACGCCACCCGCTACGCCAACCCGCCGGGCGGCACCCAGATCCGCACCCCCGGCGACCGCGCGCTCGGCCTGCGCCGCGCCCGCGCCGCGACCCTGCTCATGCTGGCGCTGCCCGGCTCCGCGTACGTCTACCAGGGCGAGGAGCTCGGCCTGCCCGACGTCACCGACCTGCCCGACGAGGTGCGCCAGGACCCGTCGTTCTTCCGCGCACAGGGCCAGGACGGATTCCGCGACGGCTGCCGGGTGCCGATCCCGTGGACCAGGGGCGGTTCCTCGTACGGCTTCGGTGACGGCGGCAGCTGGCTCCCGCAGCCCGACAGCTGGGGCTCCCTCAGCGTGGAGGCGCAGACCGGCGACGCGGACTCCACCCTGGAGCTGTACCGCTCCGCGTTCGCGCTGCGCCGCGCGCTGCCGGGGCTCGGCGCCGGTTCCAGTGTGACCTGGCGCGACGACGTCCCCGGGGGGCTGCTCTTCTTCGAGCGGCCCGGGTTCGCGTGCACGGTCAACACGACCGGCGCCGCCGTCCGCCTCACCGCGCCCGGCAGGGTGCTGCTGGCCTCCGGACCGGTGTCGGTCGAGGACGGTGCCATTGAGCTGCCCGCCGACACCACTGTGTGGTGGGAGACGGTGTGACACATACGGGGTGACACATGAAGAAGGGGGCCGGTTCGCGCCGGCCCCCTTCTTCACACCTTTCGTGATGCCCGCGGCGCTACTTCCAGGTGTCGCTCGCCGTGTAGCCGCTGCCCGACCCCGTCGTGTAGGACCGGTTGGCACCGGACTCCCAGGTCACGTTCCCCGACGCGTCCTTCTTCAGGTACTTGTACGTGAACGCCGTGCCCTTGGGGACGATGACCGACCGCCCCCAGGAGGGGTACGAGGCCGACGACAGCGGGATCGCGTCGGCCGGGTTCCAGGAGCCGAGCGAGGGGAGCGACCCGACGACGTAGACGTTCGTGCCGGTGGCGGTCGTCGCGTTCTCCGTGAACCTGACGTCGGTGGCGTCGGCGTTCGCCACGTTCCAGCTGTTGTTCACCTCGGCCGACGCCGTACCCGTCGTCAGCGTCCGGTTGGCGTTCGACTCCCAGGTGACGTTCCCGGAGGAGTCCTTCTTCAGGTACTTGTACGCGATCGAGGACGCGGCGGGTACGGCGATGTCCTTCTTCCATATCGGGTAGCCGCCGGCGGACAGCTTCACCGCGTTGGCCGTGTTCCACGAGCCGAGGGCCGTGGTCGAGCCGACGACGTAGACATCGCTGCCGGGGGTCGTCGACGCGTACTCGTTGAAGGAGGCGGTGACGGTGGAGCCGCCGCCCGAACCACCGTCGTCGCCACCGCAGTTGACGGTGCAGACGTACGAGCCGTCGTAGAACGCGACCGCACCCTTCGCCGGGACGGTGAGCGCGGCCTTGCCGCCGGAGACGGTGACCGAGGTGGCGCCGCCGTCGATCACGTTCTTGTACGTGCCGTCCGCGAGGCCCGTCGTGTACGTGTGGGTGTTCGCCGACGACGAGTTGTTCAGGGCGACGAAGCCGCCGCTGCCCCGGCCGAAGCCGATCACGTTCGAGGCAGGCGACTGCCAGTTCACGACGCCGGCGCCCGCGACCGCGTTGTGCCAGGCGATCATTCCGGAGACGGCGGTGTCCCGGTCCAGGCAGGACCAGCCGGAGGAGCAGTTCGTGTCGGTGACGAAACCGGCGTTGTTCGGGGGCGCCTCGTCGCTCTGGCCGAAGTTCCAGGCCGCGTAGACCGACGGGCGGCCGTACCCGCGCGCCAGCTGGAACACGTTGGCGAGCACCGCCGTCGCGCCGTCCTTGTAGCTGAGCGTGTAGCCGTTGCGCTCGGTGTCGTGGTTGGTGACGAACGTGTTGGAGTTCGCCTCGTTCGCCAGGCCCCAACTACTGCCGAATGAAGACAGGTTGGCGATGTCTCCGCCGCCGAACTGGGACTTCATGGCGGCCGCGTACGTGAAGTCGAGGACGTCGCCGCTGTTGTAGTAGTCGCTCACGGCGGGCGGGTTGCCCGGGTAGATCTCCTGGGTGATGTACGGGGCGTCGCCCGCCGTCGTGGTGTGCAGCGCGCCCACGATGGCGTTCATGTCGGCCGTTTCGATGTGCTTGGCGGCGTCCACGCGGAAGCCGTCGACGCCGAGGTCGATCTGCTTGTTCAGGAAGCCCACGATCTTCGAGCGCACGCCGGACTCGGAGGTGTCCAGGTCGGGCAGGCCGAGCAGCTCGCAGTGCTGCACCTCGTGCTGGTCCGACCAGTTGGAGATGGTCTTCGTGCAGTCGTCGCTGTCGGCCGGATCGTAGTCGGGGGTGTCGTACTTGTTGCTGATGGTGGTGCCCGCGTAGCCGGTGCCGGTCTGCGCGGCCGTGTGGTTGATGACGGCGTCCGTGTAGACCTCGACGCCCGCCGCGTGACAGGTGTCGACCATGGACTTGAAGTCACCCGCACTGCCGAACCGGCTGTCCAGGCTGTACGAGTAGGGCTGGTAGACGTCCCACCAGAAGTAGTTGGCCTGCTTGAGGGACTCCTCGGGCGGTGCGACCTGGACGGCGCCGTAGCCGGCCGGGTCGAGGACGTCGGTGCACTCCTTGGCGACCGACTTCCAGTTCCATGACCACAGGTTGGCGATCACGTCGCCGTTCTTGACGCCCGCGTCGGCGGCGGTCGCGCTCTGTGCGGGCAAGGCGACGACGCCGCCGAGCGTCAGGGCTCCGACGGCGAGCGCGGTGGCGGTGCGGCGGCTTCTCCCGGGTGACCGGGTGGGGAACGGGCGCATGTGCGGCTCCTGAATGTGGGGATTCCATCCCGTCCGCGATGGCTGTGGGACGGGCAGCGCACCGTGAGCGTGGGGGAGCCGAGAAGGCCGCGTCAATAACTTGGTTGAAAGTTCTTGCTGATGATTGCAGAACTCTTGCAGCAAAGTTCCTGCAAGCGATACCGTCACGCGGCGGACCGGTGCCGCCCAGGCCGGACACGACCTCGCGCCCGGATCCACGCACTCCAAGAGCCCTGTTTCCGCGAGGAGTTCCGCCTTGAGCCGCAGCCGTTCCATCCCGCGCAGACGGGCCGCCGCGTGCACCGCGGCCGCCGCGCTGCTCCTGACCCTGGCCCAGCCGCTCGCGGCCCGCGCCGCGGCACCGCCCGCGCCGCCGTCCGACGCGAAGCTGGCCGCCGAGCCCGCGCGCCATGACCTGACCCGCGAGCAGTACTACTTCGTCCTTCCCGACCGCTTCGCGAACGGTGACGCGTCCAACGACAAGGGCGGTCTGACCGGTTCGCGCCTCGCGACCGGCTACGACCCCACCGACAAGGGCTTCTACCAAGGCGGCGACCTCAAGGGGCTGGCCAAGCGGCTCGACTACATCAAGGATCTCGGCACCACCGCGATATGGCTGGCGCCGATCTTCAAGAACAAGCCGGTGCAGGGCACCGGCGAGAGCGCCTCGGCCGGCTACCACGGGTACTGGATCACCGACTTCACCCAGGTCGACCCGCACTTCGGCACCAACGCCGACCTGAAGACCCTCATCTCCAAGGCCCACGGCAAGGGCATGAAGGTCTTCTTCGACGTCATCACGAACCACACCGCCGACACCGTCGACTACACCGAGAAGACGTACAACTACCGCCTCAAAGGCGCCTATCCGTACCTCGACACCGAGGGCCGTCCCTTCGATGACAGCAAGGGTATGGCGAAGGTCGACGCGGACTCCTTCCCGTACACGCCGGAGAACACGGGCGAGATGGTTCCGGCCTGGCTCAACGACCCGACCATGTACCACAACCGCGGCGACTCGACCTGGGAGGGCGAGTCGACCACGTACGGCGACTTCTCCGGGCTCGACGACCTGTGGACCGAGCGGCCCGAGGTCGTCAAGGGCATGGAGGACATCTACGAGAAGTGGGTGCGGGACTTCGCCGTCGACGGCTTCCGCATCGACACCACCAAACACGTCGACCTGGCCTTCTGGACCCAGTGGGCCACAGCCCTCGACACGTACGCCGCCCGGCACGGCCGGGACGACTTCTTCATGTTCGGCGAGGTGTACTCCGCCGACACCGACGTCACCTCCCCGTACGTCACGCGAGGCCGCCTCGACGCGACACTCGACTTCCCGTTCCAGGACGCGGCCCGCGCCTACGCCTCGCAGGGCGCGTCGGCCGACAAGCTCGCCAAGGTCTTCGCGGACGACTACAAGTACGCCACCGACCAGGCCAACGCCTACGAGCAGGTCACGTTCCTCGGCAACCACGACATGGGCCGCATCGGCTCCTTCCTGAAAGCCGACAACCCCAAGGCCTCCGACGCCGAGCTGCTGCGACGCGACAAGCTCGCCAACGAGGTGATGTTCCTGTCGCGCGGCAACCCTGTCGTCTACTACGGCGACGAGCAGGGCTTCACCGGCCCCGGCGGCGACAAGGACGCCCGGCAGACGATGTTCGCCTCGAAGGTCGCCGACTACCTCGACGACGACGAACTCGGCACCGACCGCACGCACGCCGACGACGCGTACGACACCACGCATCCGCTGTTCACAGCGATCGCCGCGCTCTCGAAGCTCCGCAAGGACAACCCGGCGCTCGCCGACGGCGCGCAGCGTGAGCTGTACGCCAAGGGCTCGGTGTACGCCTTTTCGCGCACCGGCGCCGACCGCGACTACGTCGTGGCGGTCAACAACGCCGACGAGGCAAAGACCGTCCAGCTGGCCGCGGACTCCACGAAATACCGTGCCCTGTACGGGGGTTCGGGCACGGTCAGGGCGTCCGGCGGACATATCGAGGTCACCGTCCCGGCCCTGTCGTCGCTCGTCCTGCGCGCCGAGAAGAAGCTTCCCGCGCCGGCCGCCGAGCCCACGCTGTCGCTGAAGGCCCCGGCCGCGGGGGCGACCGGCACGGTCACCCTGTCCGCGGACCCGGGGGACAGCGCGTCCGCCCGCGTGGTCTTCGCCGCGCAGGTCGGGAACGGGGCGTGGCGCACGCTCGGCTCCGTCGACCACGCCCCGTACCGGATCACCCAGTACCTGCCGGACACCGTGTCCGCGGGAACGCCGCTGCGGTACAAGGCAGTTGTGGTGGACCGCGCCGGACGCACGACGAGCACGCTCGCCGACTCGACGGCCGGGCAGCCGCCCGCGCCCGAGAAGCCCACCGCTGTCGACCGCGACTACGCCGTGGTCCATTACAAGCGCACGAACGGCGACTATGACGGCTCCGCCCTCAAGTCCGGTGATCAGACAGGCAAGTTCAGCGGGCGCGACGCCTATGGAGCCTTCGCCTGGGTGAAGGTCCCGGACGGCGCGAGCTCACTGACGTACACCATCGAGAACGGCGACGCCGCCGACGGACCGCAGCGCACCGTCGACCTGGCGAAGACCGGCGAGGTCTGGGTCGAACAGGGCAAGGACGGTCAGGCGACGACGCGCCCCGACGGCGTCTACCCGCCGCAGGACGAGAAGAAGGCCGTCGTCCACGTCCACCGCGCCGACGGCGACTACGACGGCTGGGGGCTGCACACCTGGACGGGCGCCGCGACCCCCACCGACTGGGCCAAGCCGGTCCAGCCCACAGGGAAGGACGCCTACGGCCTGATCTTCGAGGTGCCGCTCGCCGATGGCGCGACGTCCCTGAACTACATCCTGCACAAGGGCGATGAGAAGGACATCGCCACCGACCGTGCCCTCGACTTCGCCACGTACGGCAAGGAGGTCTGGCTCACCTCCGGGGAGGCCAACTACCTTCTTCCGTCCGTCGGTTCGGGAGCGGACCTGGACCTGTCCGCGGCGAAGGCGCAGTGGATCGACGCCGACACCGTCGTCTGGAAGGTGACGGCCACCGCCGCCACCAGCCAGCAGCTCGTCTACGCCCCCGAAGGCGGCATCACCGTCCAGGACGGGGCGCTGAGCAGCGAGGGCCACTGGCTGCGGCTGAACCCGGGTGCGCTGACCGACGCGCAGAAGGCCAAGTACCCGCACTTGAAGGACTATCCGGCGTTCACCGTCGACCCCCGCGACCGCGACCGGGTGCGTGCGGCGCTCCGCGGGCAGCTGCTCGCGACGCAGCGCGCGGCGAACGGGGCCCTGCTCGCGGCCACCGGCGTGCAGCTCCCCGGTGCCCTGGACGACGTGTACGCGGGCGCCGCGGCGCAGGCGTCCCTGGGGCCGGTGTTCAAGGGCGGCAAGGTCACCCTGTCCGTGTGGGCACCGACCGCGCGGGACGTACGCCTCGAACTGGGCGGCAGGGAACGGGCGATGCGCCGGGACGCCGCGAGCGGCGTGTGGTCCGTCACCGGTTCCGCGGCGGCCTGGCGCGGCGAGCAGTACCGCTACGCCGTGACCGTCTGGGCGCCGAGCGTCCGGAAACTCGTCACGAACAAGGTGACCGACCCGTACTCGGTTGCCCTCACCGCGAACTCGGAGCGCAGCCTCGTCGTCGACCTGGACGACGCGGCACTCGCCCCGGAGGGCTGGTCGGCTCTGGCCAAGCCCAAAGCCGCCGCCATGAAGGACGCGCAGATCCAGGAACTGCACATCCGTGACTTCTCGGTGGCCGACAGCACGACACCCGCGAAGGACCGCGGTACTTACCGCGCCTTCACCGACAAGAACAGCGACGGCTCGAAGCACCTGCGCGAGCTGGCCGCCTCCGGCACCTCGTACGTGCATCTGCTGCCGGCCTTCGACATCGCCACCATCCCTGAGAAGAGGTCCGAACAGGCAACGCCCGATTGCGATTTGACGTCGTACGCCGCCGACAGCGACCAACAGCAGGAGTGTGTGACGAAGACGGCCGCCAAGGACGCCTTCAACTGGGGCTACGACCCGTACCACTACACCGTGCCGGAGGGCTCGTACGCCACCGACCCGGACGGCACCCGGCGCACTGTCGAGTTCCGGCAGATGGTCAAGTCCCTCAACGAGGACGGACTGCGCGTCGTCATGGACGTCGTGTACAACCACACGGCGGCCGCCGGGCAGGACAAGACGTCCGTGCTCGACCGGATCGTGCCGGGCTACTACCAGCGGCTCATGGAGGACGGCTCCGTCGCGAACTCCACGTGCTGCGCCAACACCGCGCCCGAGAACACCATGATGGGCAAGCTCGTCGTCGACTCGATCGTCACCTGGGCCAAGGAGTACAAGGTCGACGGCTTCCGCTTCGACTTGATGGGGCACCACCCCAAGGCCAACATCCTCGCCGTCAGGAAGGCCCTCGACGCACTCACCGTCAAGAAGGACGGGGTCGACGGAGAGAAGATCATCCTCTACGGGGAGGGGTGGAACTTCGGTGAGATCGCCGACGACGCCCGCTTCGTGCAGGCCACGCAGAAGAACATGGCGGGCACCGGCATCGCCACCTTCTCCGACCGGGCGCGCGACGCCGTGCGCGGCGGCAGCCCCTTCGACGAGGACCCGGGCGTGCAGGGCTTCGCCTCCGGCCTCTACACCGACCCCAACTCCTCGACGGCGAACGGCACATCGGCCGAACAGAAGGCGCGCCTGCTGCACTACCAGGACCTCATCAAGGTGGGCCTGTCGGGCAACCTCGCGGCCTACGAGTTCACCGACAGCGACGGGAAGAAGGTGAAGGGCTCCGGCGTCGACTACAACGGCGCGCCCGCCGGATACGCGGACGCCCCCGGCGACGCCCTCGCCTACGCGGACGCCCACGACAACGAGTCCCTGTACGACGCGTTGACGTACAAGCTGCCCGTGACGACGAGCGTGGCGGACCGCTCGCGCATGCAGGTCCTCGCGATGGCCACGGCCGCGCTCTCGCAGGGCCCGGCCCTGTCGCAGGCGGGCACCGATCTGCTGCGGTCCAAGTCCTTGGACCGCAACTCGTTCGACAGCGGTGACTGGTTCAACGCCGTCCACTGGGACTGCCGGGCGGGCAACGGCTTCGGCCGGGGCCTGCCGCCCGCCGCCGACAACCAGGCCAAGTGGCCCTATGCGAAACCTCTGTTGACGTCGGTCCCGGTACCCGGCTGCGCCACCATCAACGGGACGTCCGCCGCGTACCAGGACCTCCTGAAGATCCGCACGGCCGAGCCGGCCTTCCACCTGGCCACCGCCGACCAGGTACAGAAGGAGCTCTCCTTCCCGCTCTCCGGCAAGGACGAGACGCCGGGCGTCATCACCATGCGCCTCGGTGACCTCGTGATCGTGCTCAACGCGACCCCGCAGCGACAGAGCCAGACGGTCACGGCGCTCGCCGGGTCCGCGTACAGGCTGCACCCGACGCAGTCCGGCGGATCGGACGACGTCGTCAAGGCGGCTACCTACAAGGCGAGTTCGGGATCCTTCGAGGTGCCCGCCCGTACGGTGGCGGTGTTCCAGCACAAGTGACCCCGTGCGACGGTGCCCCCGCCGGTGTGCGAGGCGGGGGCGCCTGGGCACGCGCTGCGTGGCGCGACAATAAAGACAGTCCAGGTTGCACAGCCCAGATTGCACAGCTCAGGCTGTCGATCTACAGTGGAAACATGTCCGAGAACGAAGAACCGCTCTCTTCGGTAGCCGCCCAGGCGGCCGGGGAGATCTGGGTGATGTTCCCCCGTCTGCGCCGCAAGCTGCGGTCACTGGAGAACATCGAAGGGCTCGCGGGCCACGAGGGGGAGGCGGACCTCTCCCCGGCCCAGGCCTCCGTGCTCGCCCGGCTCGACAAGATCGGGGCCGCGACCGCCAGCGAGCTGGCCGTCGTCGAGAACGTACGGCCGCAGTCCATGGCCAAGGTCGTCATCTCGCTCGAGCAGGCCGGCTTCGTCGAGCGCCGTCAGGACCCCGACGACGGGCGCCGCCAGCTCGTCTCGCTCACCCGGCCGGGGCGCGAGCGCGGCCAGGGCGTGCGCCGGGCCCGTCAGGAGTGGCTCGCGCGGGCCTTGCAGGAGCACGGCACCGAGGAGCAACTGCGGGCCGTCATCACGGCCATGAAGCTGATAGACGAGGTGACCGAGGCGTGATCCGGCTCGCCGAGCGCATCCGCGGCGCGCGCACGGCCGACCCGACCGGATTCGACCGCCGTCTCGTCGTCCCCATGGTGCTGGGTTCGGTCCTGAACCCCATCAACTCCTCGATGCTCGCGGTCGCCCTCATCCCCATCGGGCGGGCTTTCGGAGCCCCGCCGGCGCAGACCGCCTGGCTCGTCACGGGCCTCTATCTGGCCACCGCCGTCGGCCAGCCCGTCATCGGTCGGCTCGTCGACGCGTTCGGCCCGCGCCGCCTCTACCTCGCGGGAACCGCGCTGGTGGGAGTCGGCGGCCTGCTGGGCATGCTGGCCCCGAACCTGTGGGTGCTCGTGGCGTCGCGGGTCCTGCTCGGCTTCGGCACGTCCGCCGCCTACCCGGCGTCCATGTCGTTGCTGCGCGCCGAGTCCGACCGCACCGGGCTGAAGAGTCCCAGCGGCATCCTGGCCGCGCTGTCGATCTCCGCACAGGTCATCGCCGTCATCGGTCCGACCCTCGGCGGCCTGCTGATCGGTGCGGGCGGCTGGCACCTGATCTTCGGGGTCAATGTGCCGCTGTCGGTGGTCTGTCTGGGCCTCGGTGCGCTGTGGCTGCCGAAGACGGCGGTCGCCCGTTCCGATATCCGTACCGACGTGCCGGGCATGGTCCTGTTCGCGGTGTCGCTGACCGCGTTCATGCTCTTTCTGACCGACCCGGGCGTCGGCCACTGGTACCTGCCCGTGATCGGAGCGGCGAGCGGCGTCTGGTTCGCGCGCCGGGAGCTGGCCCTCGACGGACCCTTCATCGACCTGCGTGTCCTCGGCGGCAACGTCCCGCTGCTCGCCACCTACGGCCGTCAGCTCCTCGCGTACATCACCTCGTACGCCTTCCTGTACGGCTACACCCAGTGGCTCCAGGAGGGGCGCGGCCTGAGCGCCCCGCACGCCGGGCTGCTCCTGCTGCCGATGTCCCTGGCGGCCATCGTCGTCACCGCGCTCACCGGACGCCGCCCGCAGGTGCGCGGCAAGCTCGTCGTCGGGGCCGTCGTTCAAGTCGCGGGCTGCGCCGCCCTGTTGCTCCTCGGCTCGGGCAGCCCGATCTGGCTCCTGATCGTCCTCGGCGCGCTCTTCGGCATCCCCCAGGGCCTGAACGGGCTCGCCAACCAGAGCGCCCTGTACGCCCAGGCCGACCCGGCCCGTATGGGCTCCGCCTCCGGGCTCCTGCGCACCTTCACCTACCTCGGTGCGCTGCTCGCCTCAGCGGCGAACGCCGTCTTCTTCCGGTCCGGGGCCACCAGCGCCGGACTGCACGACATGGCCTGGCTGCTGGTAGCCGTGGCCGTGCTCTTCCTGGTCGCCTGTCTGGCCGACCGCTCGCTGAGCCGCGTCGGCCAGGACGCGTAGACCTCACGACTTCCGTTATCACCGCACGTCGGAAAGGTGTTTCCTCATGTCCGTCACCACGCTCGACCCCACGTCCGCGCTCGTCGTCGTCGACCTGCAGAACGGCATCATGGGCATACCCGGAGCGCCGTACTCCACGGCCGATGTCCTAGAGCGCACGGTGCGGCTCGCCGACGCCTTCCGCGCCCAGGGCCTGCCCGTCGTCCTGGTCCGCGTCACCTTTGCCGCCGACGGCGCCGACGCGACGCCCGGCCGCACGGACACGCCGAGCGGCGCCGCGACCCGGCCCGCCGGCTGGGACGAGGTCGTCGACGCGCTCGCCGGCCACCCCGAGGACATCGTCGTCACCAAGCGGAACTGGTCCGCGTTCTACGGCACCGACCTCGACCTCCAGCTGCGCCGCCGCGGCGTCACCCAGGTCGTCCTGACCGGTGTCGCCACGAGCATCGGTGTCGAGTCCACCGCCCGCGCCGCCCACGAGCACGGCTACCACGTCACCCTCGCCACGGACGCCATGACCGACATGGACGCCGAGGGCCACCGCGGCAGCGTCGAGCGGATCTTCCCGCGGCTGGGGGAGACCGGCGTGACGGACGACGTCCTGAAGGTGCTCGCCGAGCGGCACTGAGACACCCCGAACAGTGAGAGCGCGGACCCGGCCGGGTCCGCGCTCTCACTACTGCCGGGCGATCCGGTCCAGCCACTCGCGCAGCAGAACCTGCTCCGCCTCGCTCAGCACGGAGGTCCCCGGCAGGGCCGCGCGCAGCGCGACCGCCGCGCCGACCGGTCCCGGCGCCTCGGCCGCAGGAGTGTCGGTGGTGATCGCCGCGATGACCGCCTCCCGCGCGAGGACCGACAACTCCGTGTCGCGCCGCTCCTCTGCCTGGCTGATCAGAGCGACGGTCGTCCCGCTGCCCGCGGCATGCACGAGCTGCGCGGCGCGCTCTTCGGTGACCCGGAGCCGGCCTGCCTCGGCGATCCGGCGGATGTGGGTGGCGAGCACCTCGAAACCCGACACGGCGGCCGGTGGCGGGGTGGTGCCGGGCCGCTCACGGCCGAACATGAGCAGATACAGCGCCGGGTTGGCGAGCCCGAACTCGAGGTGCAGATCCCAGCCCGCGCGCAGGTCCGCGACGGGGTCGTCGGTCGGTTCGAGCTCCGTCTTGTCGCTGAGATACGCCGCGAAACCCTCGGCTGCCGCCGCGTCGAGCAGCCCCTGTTTGTCGCCGAAGAGCCGGTAGATCGTGGGGGCCTGCACCCCGGCCGCCGCGCCGACCGCCCGCGTCGACACGGCCTCCTGGCCGCCCTCGGACAGCAGCTTGGTCGTGGCCGCGAGGATCCGCGCGCGGGGGCCGCCTTCGTCGGTGCTCATATGTCAACGATAACAGGGTGCTGTTAGCGTCGATAATTTATCGGTGCTAGCGTTGGCGGTGTTAGCGACGCTATCGGCGTCACTCTCCGTCCCTCGTCGCCTGGAGGCGTCATGATCATCGTTACCGGAGCCAACGGTCAGCTCGGCCGGGAGACCGTCGAGCGGCTGCTCGGCCGGGTCCCCGCCGACCGCATCGGCGTCAGCGTCCGCACTCCCGACAAGGCGCGGCAGCTGAGTGAGCGCGGCGTACGCGTGCGCCGCGGCGACTTCGCCGAGCCCGCGAGCCTCGCCCACGCCTTCGAAGGGGCCGAGCAGGTCCTGATCGTCTCCGCCGACTCCACCGGCGAGAGCGCGGTCGCCGGACACCGCGCGGCGATCTCCGCGGCCGTGGCGGCGGGCGCCCGCCGCGTCCTCTACACGAGCCACATGGGCGCAAGTCCGAAGTCGCCCTTCCCGCCGATGCCCGACCATGCCGCCACCGAACAGGCGCTGCGGGACGCGGGTGTCGCCCACACGGCCCTGCGCAACGGCTTCTACGCGACGTCCGCCGTCATGCTGCTCGGCGACGCCGTGCGCACCGGGCGGCTCGTCGCCCCGCAGGACGGCCCGGTCTCCTGGACGGCCCACGCCGACCTGGCGGAGGCGGCCGCGCTGGTGCTGGCCGACGAGGGCCGCTTCGACGGCCCGAGTCCGGCGCTCACCGGCGCCGACTCCCTCGACCTCGCCGACGTCGCGGCGCTCGCCTCGGACATCGCCGGACGCCCCGTCGAACGGGTCGTCGTCCCCGATGAGGAGTACCGCGCGGGACTCCTCGCGCACGGGGTGCCGGCGGAGCAGGCCGATCTGCTGCTCGGCCTGTTCGAAGCCAGCCGCCAGGGGGAGTTCGCGGCGGTCGACCCCGCGCTCGCGTCCCTGACCGGGCACGCGCCGACGCCCCTGCGCGACGTACTGAAGGCGGCGATCACCGCGGCTCGGTGACCGCGCGGTTCTACGCGGCGGCGGGACGCGCCCGCAGCGTGACGAGGCCGATCCCCGCCAACGCGCAGAGCAACAGCGCGAGTTCGGCCACGGACGGCGGCCCGTCGGTGCCCAGGGCCCATGATCCGAACCGGACCGTGAACGGCACCGCCAGCTGCACGGCCGCCGTGAACACCGGCCCGCGCAGCAGGATCAGCCGGTGCTGGACGAGGTACGCGGGCGCGTAGACGACACCGCCGAGCAGCACGATGCCACCCCACTGCGCGGCCGTCGCCCCGTCCGTGGCCACGGCGAACGGCAGCAGCATCAGCGTCGCCGCGCCGAGCAGCGCGGGCAGCGCGGCCGACGGCGGGAGATCGCCCAACCGGCGCCGGTAGAGGAAGCCGTACGCCGCGAACGCGAGCATCCCGGCGAGCGCGAGAAACAGCCCGGCCGGATCGACCTTGCCTCCGCCGGCCCCCAATGCGTACCCGCCGGTCGCCACCGTGGCGAGGGCCGCGCCCGCCACCTGCCGTCGCGAGGCCCGCTGCCGGAACAGCAGCGCGCCCACGGCGAGCGACGCGCACGGCATCAGAGCGACGACGAGATTGGTCAGGGACGTGCCGATCCGCGGAATGGCCAGCAGGGTTCCGACGGCGTACGCGGCGAAACCGAGCAGCGCGAGCAGCGAGAGGATCCCCGGTCGCCGCAGTGGCGCCCGGAGTCGGGCACGCCCCTGAGCCCGCGCCGCCGCGAACCCCGCGAGCACCACGCAGCACACACCGGTCCGCCCGGCCGCCACCAGCAGCGGTGCGGTGTCCCGGACCAGGGCCCCGGACAGCAGCCACGTCCCCGCGAGCAGCGCGACGAGCACCGCCGCGAGCAGCGCGATCCGGTGGGAACCGGGCTCCGGCACGGCCCCGGCATCGTCGGCGCGGGCGCGGCGCGGAGCACGGGAGGAGAGGGGCACAGTGTGAACAGTAGGCGTGAACTTGAGGAGGAGGGGCCATAGTTGACGCAGTGGCGGGCTTGCAGGTTTTTGCGAAAAGCTGTGCGATCGGGACCCGCGAACAGGGTCGTTTGGCTAACCTGACGGCCCACCGGAAGATCGGACAGGAGATGGCTGAGGGGCCTGTGGGGGACGATCTCGGATTCGACGCGTTGCTCGATCACGACGGCCTGGTCGCCCGGCTGGCCGGGAAGACACGGACCGGACGCAACAAGGACCTGCTGTTCGGTCCCGATCTGCCCGTCGTGCTGCTCGTGGGCGGCCCCGGCATGGGCAAGGGGCGGCTGCTGCACTCCGTCCAGGGCCACTTCAAGCCCTGGGTCCCCGTCGCGTACGTCGACTGCGCCGCGGCCGAGTTGCGGGTGCCTCCGGACGAGCGGCCGCACACCCGCACGGAGCTGACCGAGGTGCTGCGCAAGGTCGCGCTGCAGTACCGCGACTGGGACGGCAACGGCGGGCCGGTCGCGATGCCGCGGCTGTACGCCGGTCTCGCCGCCGTGGCCGCGAGTGACGGGCGCGGCTCCGTGAACGTCCTCGTGGACGCGGTGCGCCGGCTCGACGAACTGCTGCCCCCGGCATCGTTCTGGCGCGGGGTGCTGCGCGGCACGGTCAAGAACTATGTCGGCTTCCTCGCCGGCCTGGCCATCAATCCCGTACTCGGACCGTTCGTCAACGCCCTGATCGACGGACTGCTGGCCCGCGTCTCCACCGATGGTGAGAAGGCCCTCACCGAGTTCTACGGCCAGTACCCGGGCGCGGGTGGTCAACCCCGCTCAGGGCTCCGTGAGTTGGCCGCCGACTTCCAGCGGGGCGACGAGCCCCGCCGGATCGCGGAGGGTTTCCTCTTCCAGGCCCTGCGCCAGGACATCGAGGCCGCGTACAGCTCGAAGCGGGGGCGGCTGTCCCGGGCGGGCAGGCCCGTGCTGCTGCTCGACCACGCCGACACGGCACTGGGCCGCCAGTTGCTCAGGCCGGTCCTGGAGGACAGGGAACGGCAGCGCTACGACCGCCTCGTCATCATGGCGACGGCCCGGCGCCACGACGGCGGACGCTTCCTCTACTACGCGGGCGGCGATCCGGCGGCCCCTGCGGAGTGGGACCCCTCCACCGGGGGGCTCCCGCAGTGGAGCCGCCCCGCGGTCACGGCCCCCGACGGCGAACCGCTGTGGCGCGGCGTGCTGCTGGTGCGGATGCCCCGGCTGTCACGGAAGCAGCAGCGCACCGCGAGCGAGCGGTGGCACGTCGGCCGCGACGACCTCGGCAACGCAGCCCGGCTGCGGATCAGCACCGGCATCCACCGGCTCAGCGCCGGGCGGCCGCTGATCGTCGCCCGGCTCGGCAGGGCGACCGCGACGCTGCCCCTGGAGCAGTGGGAGAAGTGCACCGACTGGGAGATCCTGGACGCGCGCCTGCCCGGCACTGAGAGCACGGGGGACAGCCCGGTGGCCGAGGCGCTGCTGGCGGAACTCGTCGAGAAGCAGCACCCCGAGGAACTGTCACCGGCCCATCGGGAGCGCTGGCTCGACCTGCTCAGCCACCTCTCGGTCGCCCATGACGCCGAGTGCGCCCAGGCCGTACTGCGGGCCGCGCAGGAGGGCCGCGGGAACCCGCTGACCGCGTACCGCGCCGCCGAACTCCTCGAGGACAGCGGCTGGCCGCCCTGCCCCCGGCACTTCATCGGCGACCTCGGTCTGCGCCGGCTGCTCATGCTCCGGCTGCACCGGATGCGGCCGGACGGCGGCGCCTGGCACACCGCCCACGCCGTACTGCAGGGTCACTACCGGGACCTCGGCGACGAGCACGCCGACGGACGGTTCGGCACCGCCGCCGCCCACCGCATGCACCACCTGCTGGCCTCCGACGGCGTGGACCACGTCACGCGCTATCTCTCCGAGGTCTTCCTGACCCGGTCCGCGCGCGCCTGGTGCGAGGAACTGCTCGCCATCGCCGACGCGCCCCTGCTCGGCAGAGCCGACGACCGCCTCGCCCGCGCACACGGCGAGATCCATGTGCGTGGCGACGCCCGGCGCCGCAGGATCGACCGGCTGCTGCACGCGGCATGGCTGAGCGGCGAGCGGACCTGGCCACTCGCCGACACGGTGCCCGGCGTACTCAGAGACGAACTGAGCGCCCTCAGCGAGGAGTTGTCCTACATAGCCGACGAGGCCGTCGCCGGGCGCGGCCCCGAGGGAGCCGACGCGGACAAGGCGGCCGAGGGCGCCGAACAGCTCGCCCGGGTCGCCCGCGAATGGGGTGACCGGGCGGACGCCAAGCAGCCGCTCAAGCGCTGTACGTGCACCCGGCACATCGGATTCGGCTGATCGACCGGCAAGGCGTTTCGAGGAGGGGTGGGCGAAGGTGTGGGACAGGCTGTACATCACCATGTGGGCGACGCTGCTGAGACGGATCCTGACGGTGTGCGGGGCCCTCGTGGTGATCGCCGCCGCCGTCCTGTTCTGGCCCGAACCCGAGGGGCCGGAGAGCTGCGCCCAGGGAGTCGAGAAGAGCGGCGATGAATGCGTCGGCGTCAATGGCTCCGGCTACGACTTCGGCACCCCCGAGATCACCAAGGTGGCCCGGGCGATAGCCGAGGAGAACGAGAAGTTCGTCGGCGACAAGCCGCACGTGACCGTCGCCATGGTGCTGCCCCTGCACCCCGGCCTCGACGCCGAGCGCAAGCAGTTGCGCAGTGAGATCCAGGGCGCCTATCTGGCCCAGTACCGTGCCAACCGCTCCGAACAGACGCCCCTGCTCCGCCTGGTGCTCGCCAACCCCGGCGCCGATTACGGGCAACAGGCCAAGGTGGTCGACCAGTTGGAGGTCATGGCACACGACAAGCGGGACAACCTGCGGGCCGTCACCGGCTTCAACCTGAGCCTCAAGGAGACCAAGGCCGCCGTCACCCACCTGACGAAGGACCTGGGCATCCCGGTCCTCGCCAGTCGCATCAGCGGTGACGACCCGGCGAACCCCGAACCCGGCCAGGACAAGCGGCCCTACCCCGGCCTGGCCCGCATCATCTCCACCAACAGCGACCAGGTCGCGGCGCTGGCCAACTTCCACAACGGCCTCAAGGACGCGGAGACCGTCCTGGTCAAGGACACCCGGCCGGGTGACATCTACAACGCGTCCCTCGCCCGGGCGTTCAGCCACAAGGAAGGCGGCCCGCCCGGCCCGCAGGACCAGCCCTTCACCTCACCCGGGATCACCGAACTCGGCGACAGCGGCAACGACTTCGCCGCGATCAGCCTCAACATATGCGACTCGGAAGCGCGCTACGTGTACTTCGCCGGCCGCCCCGTCCACCTGCGCCTGTTCGCCCTGAAACTGGCCGCGACACCCTGCCACGGCAAGAAGTACACGATCATCAGCGGCTCCGGCTCCGCCACCCTCAACCGCTATATGAAGGACGCCGACTGGGAGACCCTGCGCGGCGGCAGCGGAGCGACGGAACCCACCGTGACGGTCGAGTACACCGCTCCCGGCCACCCCGAGGTCTGGAACCTGGCGTTGCGCGACTGGGACAAGAAACACCCCGGTGCGGCGTCCCGCCCCGGATACCTCACGGAGCCGCAGAACGAGCTGGCGATCCTGAGCCGGCTGGCCGACCGCAGCCGCGACAGGATCGGCCCGGTCCAACTCGACGACTCCCGCACCATGTTGGTCCACGACGGAGTGATGACCATCGCCGCGGCCGTCTTCCTCGCCAACTCGCAGACCGATGGCGTCGTGCCGCCCCTGCGGCGGATCACGGCCGAATGGCCCCGTCTGGAGTCCCGCCACCGCGTCGCCGGAACCAGCGGCTGGATCTGCCTCACCAACGCGGGCAACGCCTACGACAAACCCGTCGCCGTCGTCGAACTCGACCCGCAGACCCGCAAGGTCGACGTCGTCGGCATCGGCTGGCCCAAGGGACACCCGCAGCCCGACAATTGCGTGGTGCCCAGCGGCAACAAGTGATCTTCCCGGGGGCGGCAGGGGACTGGTCCGAACCAAGTGGCAGGATCTAGGGGTTCACGATCCAGGGGGGGCCAGGGTGAACCGAAGACGTCATGCCGCGCGCGGAGCCGGGAGAGCTCGAAGACGCCTGACACAGCTGCTGCTGGCGAGTGCGGTGATCGCCGCCGTACTCGTCGCGGGCAGCGCCGCGTACGCGTACTGGCAGCACACCAAGGAAGTCGCCATCACGCGCTGCGTCCGGGCAGGGGAGGGGCCGGGCCGCACCGCGTTGGGCGCCGCGCCCGGCGTGCTGCCCGTGGTGGGCCCCGGCACCTTCACCACCGCGCACGGCGTCGGCTCCGAGGCCGGGAAGGGGCAGCGGCTGCGGCGCTACAAGGTCCAGGTGGAGGACGGCATCGGCCTGCAGGCGGACACCGCCGCGCGCGAGATAGCGGACATCCTGGGCGACCCGCGCGGCTGGAGCCGCGACGGCGTCGACTCCTTCCAGCTGGTCGGCTCGGGACCACGTGACTTCATCGTCAAGATCGCCACTCCGCACACCGTGGACTGCCTCTGCGGCTCCGCGGGCCTGGACACCGGCGGCGAGGTGAACTGCAGCATCGGCCGCACGGTGGTCGTCAACCTGCGGCGCTGGGTGGGCGGTTCACCCGAGTTCGACGGGCCGATAGCGGAGTACCGGGCCCTGATCATCAACCACGAGGTGGGCCACCGCATCGGCCACGGACACGAGACGTGCCCGGGGCGCGGCCGGCCCGCCCCCGCGATGATGCAGCAGATCAAGGGCCTGCACGGCTGCACCGCGAACGCCTGGCCCTACGACCGGGCCGGCACCTATCTGGGCGGACCGCACGTCGCCTGACGGCGTGCGGCTCACCCGCCACGGAGGATGCCCCGGGCCGTGGGAGTCTGCTTGGCTCGGGCCATGGCCGACGCAAGTACGGGTCTCTTCGCGCGGTGTGCGCGACATGCGCTGGACACCCTGGCGGACGTGACGGGCGCCCTGCTCCGCCCGGTGGTCGCGGCCGTACTCGACCGCATCGACCTGGACGCTGTCGTCTCCCGCGTCGACGTGAACCGGATCGCCGACCGCGTCGACGTGGAGCGGATCGCCGCCCGCGTCGCGCAGGACCGCGTGAACGTGAACCGGATCGCCGAGCGGGTCGACGTCGACGCCGTGATCGCCCGGATCGACCTGGTCGGACTCACCCGCGACGTGCTGCGTGAGATCGACCTCGGCCGGATCGTCCGCGACACCGGCGGCGGCATGACCGTGGAGACCGTCGACGCGATACGGCTCCTCGGGCAGCGCGGGGACCGGAGCGTCAACCGGCTCGCCGACCGGCTGCTCGGCCGGACCGGGCCGCCCCCGGACACCGCTACCGAGCCACCCACCCGGCACGCCCGGTGACGGAGTCCGACGACAGCGAAGGGCCTGAGCCGGCCGGCCTCGTCTCGCGCGCTGTCGCGGCCGTCCTCGACGCGCTGACCCTGGCCTTGGCCGGACTCGTGATCCATCTGGGCGTCGGCTGCGCGGTGTTGCTCGTCACCGGCCCCCCGTTCCGGATGCCCGACTTCCCCGGCGCCCTCTCCGGCGCGGTCACCTGGGCCGGCGCCGTCCTCTACCTCGGCGGCTGCTGGACCGCGCTCGGCTACACGCCCGCCGGCCGGCTCATGGGGCTGCGTGTCACCGACCGCGCGGGCCGCCTGTTGCGACTGCCCCGCGCCCTGCTGCGCGCGGCCCTGTGCGTGACGTTCCCGCTGGGCCTGTGCTGGGTCCCGCTCAGCAGGCGCCGTGCCTCGCTCCAGGACCTGGTCGTCGCCGGAGCCGTGACGTACGACCGGCGGTGAAGGCCTCTCACCCGCGCCGGGCGGGCGGCGGCGTCCGCGGCAGCAGCGTGGCGGCGCCGAGACCGCCGAGCCCGATGACGCCCATCACCACCAGTGCGGCGGCGTACGGTCCCACGGCCGGGTCGGCGACGAGGATCGTGCCCGCGATCGCGGTGCCCATCGAGGAACCGAGGTTGGACACACTGCGCGACAGGCCCGAGATCTCGCCCTGCATGTCCTCGGTGAAGCTCGACTGGACCACGTTGACCGACGGCGTCAGCATCACCCCGCAGCCCAGGCCGATGAGGAACAGACCGGGGGTGGAGAGCCAGGTGCTCGGCGAACCGTTGGCGGACAGGGCGAGGAGTACACCGATGCCGATGACCGTCAGGGCGAAACCGGTCACGATGAGGGCGCGTTGGGAGCGCCGCTTGGCGAGCCGTGCGGCAGCGAGCGAGCTGATGAGCAGGCCCACCGTGGACGCGGTGAAGATCAGGCCGGTCTCGATGGCGCTGTACCCGCGTACGACCTGCAGGTAGGCGGCGACCACGAACGACACCCCCATGAGCATGAGCCACTGCAGGTTCTGGGTGATCATGCCGAGGTTGGCGGTGCGGTTGTGGAACAGCGCGGTCGACAGCAGGGGCCGGGCCCCGCGGCGTTCTTTGGCGTGCACCCAGAGGAAGAAGCCCCACTGGAGCAGGGCACCGGCCAGCAGCAGGCCGCCCGCCAGCCAGCCGTTGTCGTCGACGGCGAGGATGCCCATGACGAGGAGGATCAGACCGGTGGCCGACAGGATCGCGCCGACGGTGTCGAAGTCGTGGCCGGGGTCCGGCGGGAGCGGATCGTCGATGTGCCGGCTCAGCAGAATGATCACGGCGATGACCAGGGCCTGGAAGACAAAGGCCGCCCGCCAGCTGATGGCCGAGGTGATGAGGCCGCCGATCAGCGGTCCGGCCGCGGCACCGATGCCGCCCATGGCCATGATCGCCCCGAAGGCCCGGGCCCGGGTGGTCACTTCGGTGAACAGGAGCGTGGTCAGGATGTACACGGGCGGGATGAGCAGGGCGGTGCCGACTCCCTCGAGGATCGAGTTGCCCAGGATGAGGATCCCGAGACCGGGCGCGGCAGCGCTGAGCAGGGCCCCCACCCCGTACACCGCGAGACCGAGCACGAGACAGCGTTTGCGCCCGTAGCGGTCGGCGAGGATGCCGCCCGGGATCATCAGTGCCGCCATCACCAGCAGGAAGACGGTGATCGCGATCTGCACGCCCTGCACGGTGGTGTCGAGGTCGTCGCTGATGTCCTTGATCATCACGTTCATGTTCGACCCGGCGAAGCTGCAGATGAACTGGGCCAGGGCGAGCGGTACGAGAACTCTGCGCGCCGCGGAGCCGTGCCGCTGCCGGACGTCTGTTCCCTCGGGGGTGGGCGGCACGGTCATCGCCTCGCTTTCCGGTCCGGGTCCCGCCATGGGCGGGAGCGACAGCTTTGCGGCGTGCTCACCCCCGGGCGTCACCCCCGGTGGGTGACGACCGGCTGCTTCCCGGGCCCGACACTCGGCTGCACAGCGGTGCACTCGGCACCCTCATCCAGCAAGGGGTCCTGTCATGGCCACCTCGACCACTTCGCACCAGCGCTCCGGCGCCGCGCAGGCAGCGGCCGGCGGGCTGACGATCTTCGCCGCGGTGATGCTGTTCATCGCCGGATCCATGGCCTTCTGCCGCGGCCTGATGGCCGTACTGAACGACGACGTCTTCCTGAACACGCCCAACTACGTGTTCAAGTTCGATCTGACGACCTGGGGCTGGGTCCACCTGATCTTCGGTGTGGTCGCGGTGGTCGTCAGCTTCGGCCTCTTCGTCGCCCAGAAATGGGCCCGGGTCCTCGGCGTGGTCATCGCCAGCCTGTTGATCATCGCCAACTTCCTGTCGATCCCGTACTACCCCCTGTGGTCCCTGACCCTGATCGCCCTGAGCGGATTCGTCATCTGGGGCCTGTGCGCGGTGCAGCGGGACACCCTCTACTGACCGAGGCGGCCCATGAAGCAGCCGCCCGGTCTGACGACCCTGCGGTCCTATCGCCGGGAGTGGCTGGTCAAGGACGTCGTCGCGGGCGTCGTCCTGACCACGCTCCTGGTGCCCCAGGGCATGGCCTACGCCGAACTCGCCGGGCTGCCCGCGATCACCGGGCTCTACACCTCCGTGCTCTGCCTGCTCGGCTACGCCGTCGCGGGCCCCTCGCGCATTCTGGTGCTCGGCCCCGACTCCTCGCTCGGTCCGATGATCGCCGCGACGATCCTGCCGCTGATCGCCGCCGGCGGGGACAGCGCCCGCGCCGTCGCCCTGGCGTCGGCGCTGGCCCTGATGGTCGGGGCGATCACGCTCCTGGCGGGGGTGGCGCGGCTCGGCTTCGTCGCCGACCTGATCTCCAAGCCGACCATGATCGGCTATATGAACGGCCTGGCCCTGACCATCCTGGTCAGCCAGTTGCCGAAGCTGTTCGGCTTCTCCACCGACGCCGACGGGCTGATCCGCGAACTGGCCGCCTTCGTCCGGGGACTGGCCGACGGCAAGGCGGTACCGGCCGCCGTCACCGTGGGGTGCTGCTGCATCGCGCTGATCCTGCTCCTGCAGCGGCTGCTGCCGAAGGTGCCGGCCGTACTCGTCATGGTGGTCCTGGCCATCGGCGCGTCCGTCACCCTCGGCCTCGGCGAGCACGGCGTACGGCTGGTCGGCACCCTGCCCGAGGGGCTGCCGCCCTTCACCGTTCCTGACATCGGGTGGCGCGACCTGGGCCCGCTGAGCGTCGGGGCCCTCGGCATCGCCCTGGTCTCGCTCGCCGACACCATCTCCAACGCGTCGGCCTTCGCGGCCCGCACCGGCCAGGAGGTCCGCGGTGACGAAGAGATGATCGCGATCGGCACCGCGAACCTCGCCGCCGGCCTCTTCCAGGGATTCCCGGTGAGCACCAGCGGATCGCGCACCGCTGTGGCCGAGCGGGCCGGTGCCAGAACCCAGTTGACGGGATTGGTCGGCGCGGCGCTGATCCTCCTCATGCTCGTCCTGCTGCCCGGCCTCTTCCGCGACCTGCCGCAGCCCGCCCTGGCCGCCGTGGTCATCACCGCGTCGCTCTCGCTGGCCGACGGGCGGGGTACGGCCCGGCTGTGGCGGCAGCGCAAGACCGAGTTCTGTCTGTGCATCGCGGCGTTCCTCGGTGTGGCGCTGCTCGGTGTGCTGCCCGGTATCGCGGTCGCGGTGGGGCTGTCCATCCTGAACGTCTTCCGGCGCGCGTGGTGGCCGTACAGCACGGTGCTCGGCCGCGTACCCGGCCTGGAGGGCTATCACGACGTGCGCTCGCACCCGGCCGCCGAGCGGCTGCCCGGCCTGGTGATCCTGCGCTTCGACGCGCCCCTGTTCTTCGCCAACGCCAAGACGTTCCGCGACGAGGTGCTGCGGACCACGCACACCACCCCGCCGCCCCGGTGGGTGCTGCTCGCGGCCGAGCCGGTGACGGATGTCGACACCACCGCGGCCGACATCCTGGAGGAACTGGACGAGAGCCTGCAGAGCAGGGGCATCCGCCTCGTCTTCGCCGAACTCAAGGACCCGGTGCGGCGCAAGATCGAGCGCTACGGGCTGAACCGCACCTTCGACCCCGAGCGCTTCTTCCCGACAGTGGAGAGCGCCGTCGCGGCCTTCCGGTCACGCAACGGCGCTCGATGGAACGGGAGTTAGCCGGCCGCGGCCGTCCCGTTGCCCACGACGGACAGCAGATGCGTACCCCATGGCGGCAGGTCGACGTAGAGACCGCTCCCCAGGAGCTCCGCGCCGGACCGGCCGTACCGGTCGTTGTCGAGCAGCTCGGTCAACTCCCAGGAATCCTGGCCCAGTTCACTCCACGGAAGCGGGATCCTGGCCTGGGCGCGGTGTCCGGAGAGGTTCACCACGGTCAGGAACCGGCCCGCGGACCCGGTCCAGCAGGAGGCGATCAGGTCCCGGCCCGAGTCGTTGTCGGGCCAGCCGACGCAGTCGAGCAGCTGCCAGCGGCCCGTGCGCATACCGCTGCGGTGCACACCCGACAGCAGCCGTTCATAGAACGCGCGCAGCGCCGCGTCCGCGGGCTCGTCGGGACGCCGGTCGAGGAAGACCGGCAGATGGACCCGGCGCCCGGTGAACTGGCCCTCGTGCCACAGCGTGGCGCCGGGCAGCGTCGCGATCAGCACGGCCGCGGCCCGCTCCTTGTCCGGGGCGAGCGTCCGCGCGGCCCGGGGCTCGTCGTGGTTCTCCAGGAACCGGACGAGACGCCGCTGATAGTCCTCGCCGGCCCGCAGATGCCCTCGGACGGAGTCGGCGCTCTCGTGCAGCAGCCGGTCGTAGAGGCGCTTGTCGTAACAGAAGTCGAACCCCTGCTCCTGGAGGGCCCATTCGAGGTCCCAGTACGCCTCCGCCGCGAAGATCATCCCGGGGTGGCGGCGCCGGACGGCGGTCAGCACCTCGGGCCAGAAGTCCTCCCGGGGCGGGGCGCCCACGCGCTCGCCCCAGGTCCGCGCGAACACGGCGTTCATGAGCAGCATCGCCATGTCGCAGCGGACGCCGTCGCAGATCAGGCCGATGTGGCCGAGCACCTCACCGGTCGCCTGCCGCAGCGCGGGGCTGAAGGCGTTCAGCTGCACCACGTCCGGCCAGGGCGCGAAGAACGGATCGCGGCCCCGCGCGAGGACGGCCCGCCCCGTGTCGAGGAACGCCGCGGGGTCGCGCACCGCGTCCTCGGCGGTGCCCTGCACGAAGTACTCGGGGTGCTCGCCCACCCAGGGGCTGTCCGGGGCCACGTGGTTGGGCACGTAGTCGAGCAGCAGTCCGACGCCCCGCCGGTCGAGTTCGGCCCGCGCGGCGGCCAGCCCCGCGGCGCCGCCGAGCGCCGCGTCGACCTCGTAGCGGCGGATGCAGTACGGCGACCCGGCGATGTCCTCCTCGCGGACATCCGGGAGGGCCTCGGCGAAGGCCGTGCGCAGGGCCGGGTTGCCCAGGGCGATGGACCGCCCGCGCGGGCTGCGCTCCCAGACGCCCATGAGCCAGACGGCGTCGGTCCCGGCCGGGGTGATCTCGTCCCAGACATCCTTCGGCACATCCCCGAGCCCGGTGATCCGGCCGGTGCGCTGCGTGGTCTCCCGCAGCCAGACACGGGTGTTGACCTCGTGGACGACGGGCTGTGCGGGCAACTGGGTCATCGGCTCTGCCTCCTCGTGTGCCCGGGGCGGAAGTCCTCAGGACCGAGCGTGCCGAAGATCTTCATCAGGGCGGCGACGAGCCCTGTCCACCCGGTCTGGTGCGAGGCGCCGATGCCGGCGCCGTTGTCGCCGTGGAAGTACTCGTAGAAGGAGACGAGGTCGCGCCAGTGCGGATCGTCGCGGAACGGGGCCTGCCCGCCGTACACGGGCCGCCCGCCGTCCGGGCCGCGCAGGAAGATGCGGGTGAGCCGGGCGCTGATGTCCTCGGCGACCTCGTACAGGTTCTTGCGGACCCCCGAGCCGGTCGGGCACTCGACGGTGAGGTCGTCGCCGTAGAAGCCGTACAGATTGAGCAGCGCCCGCACGACGAGGGTGTTCATCGGCAGCCACACCGGTCCGCGCCAGTTGGAGTTGCCGCCGAACATGCCCGTGTCCGACTCGGCGGGCAGATAGGAGACCTTGTACTCCTCACCGTGCACCCAGAACGTGTACGGGTGCTCGGCGTGCTGGCGGGAGAGCGCCCTGACCCCGTACGGGCTCAGGAACTCCTCCTCCGACAGGAGACGGGCGAGTACCCGCACCAGCTTCTTCTCGTCCATGACGGAGAGCAGCCGCGGCCCGCCCGCCGTGCCGGCCGTCACCGAGGACAGCGTCACGGACAGCGAGGGATGACGTTCGGCGAACTGCTGCAACCGTTCCCCGAGACCGGACAGCCGCTCCAGTTGCTCCGGCTGGAAGACGGTCGACGCGCACAGCGGCAGCAGCCCCACCATGGAACGGACCTTCAGCCGGTCCGCCCGCCCGTCGGGCAGCCGCAGCACGTCGTAGAAGAACCCGTCCTCCTCGTCCCAGAGTTCGTCCCCGAGATTCCCGATCCGGTCCATCGAGGCGGCGATCCACAGGTAGTGCTCGACGAACTTCACGACCAGGTCCTCGTACGAGGGGTTGTGCTCGACGAGTTCCAGCGCGATCTGCAGCATCGACTGGCAGTACAGCGCCATCCAGGCGGTGCCGTCCGCCTGCTCCAGGGTGCCGCCGGTGGGCAGGGCGGCGCTGCGGTCGAAGACGCCGATGTTGTCGAGGCCGAGGAAGCCGCCCTCGAAGACGTTGCGGCCGTCGGGATCCTTGCGGTTGACCCACCACGTGAAGTTCGTGAGCAGCTTCTGGAAGGTGCGCTCCAGGAAGGCGTGGTCGGACCGGCCGGTCGTGGCCCGCTCCACCGTGTACACGAAGTACGCGGCCCAGGCGTGCACCGGCGGATTCACGTCGCCGAAGTTCCACTCGTAGGCGGGAATCTGCCCGTTGGGGTGCAGGAAGCGGTCGCGCAGCAGGAGTTCGAGCTGCGACTTGGCGAAGTCGATGTCGACGACCGAGAGGGCCACGGCGTGGAACGCCAGGTCCCAGGCGGCGAACCAGGGGTACTCCCACTTGTCGGGCATCGACACGATGTCGCCGCTGATCATGTGGAACCACTCGTGGTTGCGCACCCCGTCGCGCGGGGGGCTCCACGGCGTCATCTCGTGCTCGGCCAGCCACGTCTCCAGGTCGAACGCGTAGTACTGCTTGGACCACAGCATCCCGGCGAGGGCCTGCCGCATCACGCGCGCCTCGTCCTCGCTCGCCCCCTTGGGCGTCAACTCCCGGTAGAACGTGTCCGCTTCGGCGATCCGGTCCTTGAACACCGAGTCGAACCCGCGGGACAGGGACAGCTGGGCGCCGGCCGGACCCAGCCGCAGCCGCACCGTCTCGGACCCGCCGGCGGGCACGGTGAGCGTGTGGTGCGCGGCCGCCTTGGTGCCCTCCTGCGCCGGATTGACCGCGGTCTCCTCGCCGTCGACGACGTAGCGGCCGATGCCGTCCTTGACGTACGGGGACGCGCTGGGCGTGTGGAACAGCCGCTCGTGGTGGGTCTCGTTCTCGGTGAACAGCAGCGGCACCCCGCCCGCGCAGCGCAGATCGTAGCTGCCGAGTTCCGGGTGGTCGGCCCGGACGGTGACGGTCGAGCGCGGACTGTCGACCGCCCGCAGCCGCGGCCGGGCGTCCCGGTCCGGATGGTCGCCCCAGGACCAGGTGTTGCGGAACCACAGCGTCGGCAGCACGTGCAGCGTCGCCTCTTCCGGGCCACGGTTGTCGACGGTGATCCGCATCAGGATCTCGTCGTGCGCGGCCTTGGCGTACTCCACCGTCACGTCGAAGTACCGGTTCTCGTCGAACACCCCGGTGTCGAGCAGCTCGTACTCGAACTCCTGCCGCGTACGGTTCCGGTTGACCTCCACCAGATCGTTGTACGGGTACGCGGCCTGCGGATACTTGTACAGGTACCGCAGGTAGGAGTGGCTCGGGGTGCTGTCGAGGTAGAAGTAGTACTCCTTGACGTCCTCGCCGTGGTTGCCCTCACCGTTGGTCAGACCGAAGGCACGCTCCTTGAGGATCGGGTCGGCCCCGTTCCACAGGGTGACGGCCAGGCACAGGCGCTGCTGGTCGTCACAGAGGCCGCCGAGCCCGTCCTCGCCCCAGCGGTACGCGCGCGAACGGGCGTGATCGTGCGGGAAGTACGACCACGCGTCACCCCCGGAGCTGTAGTCCTCGCGGACCGTGCCCCATTGCCTTTCGCTCAGGTACGGGCCCCACAGGCGCGCCCGTCCGCCGGCGTCGCCGACCGGACCGACCCGGCCGGCGTCCGTCTGGGTCTTCATGCGCTCTCTCCTGCCCTCGGTCAGCTGGATGCGCCAGTCTTGGCGGGCGTCCCCGGAACGTCCTCACCTGCCGGGGGTGAGCCTTCCGCCCGTGCGAGCAGCGTGACCGCGAGCTCGTACGCGGCCAGCACCACAGCGACCACCAGCAGCCCGGTCCACGACGACAGAGCCAGGGCGATCAACGCCGCGACGACGACGCCGCAAACCCGCAGCACATCGGCGTGCCGCGCGATCCACGGCCGCACCGAGGTGTTGTGTGCCGCCCGGTCGCCGGCCCGCGACAGGAAGCGGCCCGTGGCTCCGGCACCCTGCGCCGTGCGCCGGCGCAGCCACACCGGGAGCCGTCCGGGCCCGGCCAGATACGCCACCACCGCGAGGGCGACGCCGAGCCACAGCAACTGGCCGCCCCGGTCGCGCAGGGTCGTGAAGACCGTGTACAGCGCGGCCGACACGCCGTCGCGGTAGACGCCGGACGGCACCTGCCCGACCAACTGGTCCCGCACCGCCCGCAGCACGCTCGACAGCACGGTGACCGTCACGACCAGCCACAGTCCGAGCTGCAACAGGGTCCGCCGACGGTTCGGCGAGGCCCACAGGGCGAGCCCCAGCAACACCGGCACAGCGATCACCAGGCCCACCACGGCGTGCTTCAACACCACCATGGCACGCTGCAGTTGACCCAGGTCGTGCCGGTTGTACAGCCGGATCTGCGCGAAGTCCGCCGGCAGCGACACCCCGAGCGCCTTCTCGATCCGCTGACGCAGATCGGGCGGCACCTCGCCGGACGTCAGCGTCGGCAGATCGAGCTTCTTGCCGAACAGCGTGGGCAGGTCCCGCTCGACGGAGTTCAGTACGTTGTTGACCATCGGCAGCAGGTTCAGGGTGACCGTGTCGCCGCGGACCCGCACGCTCGCGTTGCTGTCGTCCAGCACCGCGACGATCTGCCGGTGCGCGAACCGGTTCGTCGCGCGCCACAGATCCTCGAACCGGTCCGTCGCGATGAGCTTCGAGACCGCCTTCTGCAGATAGTCGTGGACGGCCCCGGTGACCGGCGCCGCCAGGAAGGTCGCGCGCGGCGGCAGTGACTCGGACAGCCGCTGCCTGACGTTCAGTTGGTCGAAGATCTGGGTCGTCAGATACGTGGACACGGCGGCGTTCACATCGGGGTCCTCCGGCAGCGGGCCCACCGTGGCGACCCAGCGATCGGTATTGAGCGTGGTCCGCGCACCCCACACCCCCACGACCGACGAGACCGAGACCACGGCGACGAGCGCGATCAGCACCGCCGCGACGGCGCGGCGGACCGCGAGGAGCCGGGCCCGGCGGCGCCGCTCCGTACCGGCCCGGTCGCGCAGCTCCTCGACCTCGGCGCGCAGGCGCACCAGTTCGGACTCGTCGGCCGGGTCGGTGGCCGGTGCGGCGTCGTTCCGCTTCGTTATCGGTTCCTGGCTCATGGGCGTCGTACCTCCGACGGCCAGCGTCCCCGCGCCGCCCGGCGCCTTGCTCACCTCCGGCGGGTGACGCGGCGTGGCCCGTATACCCGCTTCTCTGGGGCCCGTGCGGGAGCAGGCCCGTCGAAGGAGGAACCATGGCAGGGATCGGACCGGTACAACTCCTCGTGGTCGAGTTCGGCCCGGACGCCAAGCTGGAGGGGCGGATCGTCGAGGAGATGGGAATTCTCGAGGCGAACGGGCAGATCCGCGTTCTCGACATGCTCTTCGTCCGTAAGGAGTTCAGCGGGGAGCTGTTCTCCCTCGACTTCCAGGCGGAAGGGATGGGCGAGACGGTCGCCGCCCTGCTCGGCGTCTCCGGCGACCGGCTCCGGGCGGCCCAGGAGGAGTATCCGAGCCTGGCCGAGGGAAATGCCTTCGGGCTCTCCCTGGTCGAGATCCGTGAGATGGCCGACTCCATGGACCCGGGGAGCGCCGCGGCGTTCGTCCTGCTGGAGCACGTGTGGGCGAAGTACCTGCGCGCGGCCATCCGCGACGTCGGCGGTGTCCCCGTCGCGGAGGGCTTCCTCACCCTGGAGGCACTCGAACCCGTCGCCGCCGAGATCCTCTCCGCGGCGGAACGCCTGGGCGAACCGGTCGCGCCCGAAGCACGGCCGGACCCGAAGACCCGCAACCACCGCAGGAGGTCCTGATGGCCGATCTCGTCGTGCTCGGATTCGCGGACAAGGACAAGGCGGAGGCGGTCCTTCGCCTCGCCAAGGACCTGTCCCGGCAGGAACTGCTCGACCTGGAGGACGCCGCTCTCACCTGGCGTGCCATGGACGGCAAGATCCATGTCCGGCAGTCGTACAACACCACGGCGGCCGGCGCGACCGGCGGCGCCCTGTGGGGCTCCCTGTTCGGGCTGCTCTTCCTGATGCCGGTCTTCGGTGCGGCGGTGGGAGCCGCCACCGGCGCCCTGGCCGGGAAGCTCTCCGACATCGGTATCCACGACGGCTTCGTGAAGGAGATCGCCGCCACCCTCGAACCGGGTCACGCCGCCGTCTTCGCCCTCGTCCGGCGCTCCACCCCGGACCGCGTCCGCGAGGCCGTGCGCCCCTTCCACCCCACCGTGCTGCGCACGTCCCTCACCAAGGACCGGGAGGAGGAGCTGATCGCCGCCCTGCAGCGCACGTGACCTGAGGACCGCGGGGCGCCCCGGCACCGGGCGCCCCGCAACGCGCCCTCGTACGCCGGAACTTCACCCGGATGAGATGACGGACGCCGGGCGCTCCCTCCCGCCCGCCGGGGCCCACACTGGCCTGTGCCGCGCCACTGCGCCCCGAGAGCGAGGTGCCACCCATGGACGCGTGGTCACAGCACGCACGGGACATCGGGCCGGAGACCACGGCCGCCTGTACCGTCGCGGCGCTGCCCGCCTGGCTCGTGCCCCGGCCCCGCCTCACCGACCGGCTGGCCAGGGGCGTCCTCGGCCCGCTGACCGTCGTCGTCGGGCCCGTCGGCGCAGGCAAGACGACGCTCGCCCTGGAGTGGGCCCACACCGCCCGCCCACCAGGACCGCTCGCCTGGGTCTCCTGCGACGGCCCGGCCGAACAGCCCGGCGTCTTCTGGCCCCGGGTGACCGGCGCGCTGCGCCTGGCCGGCGTCGACCTCCCCGAGTCCGCCACCGCGGGGGAGGGGCCCCTTCTGGTGGCGGCCCTCGCCACCCGGCTGAACGCGCACGGCGAACCGGTGGTGCTGGTCCTTGACGGCTTCCAGCCGGCCCCCAACTCGCCGATCGCGGAAGGCGTCACCAGCCTCCTGCGCCACACCTCGGGCCTGCTGCGCCTGGTGGTGCTCGCGCGCCGCGACCCGCCGCTGCACCTGCACCGCGGCCGGCTCACCAGCGACGTCACCGAACTGCGCACCGCAGACCTGGCGTTCGACGACCGGGAGACGGCGGAGCTGCTCGCCCAGCACGGCATCGACGTGACGAAACAGACCGTGAGCGCGCTGCGCCGCCGCACGGACGGCTGGGCCGCGGGACTGCGGCTCGCCGCGATGTCCATGGAGAAGCGCACCGACCCCGACCGGTTCGTGGCGCACTTCGCGGGCGACGACGAGGCGATCGCCAGCTACCTCGTCGAGGAGGTGCTCGACCTGCAGCCGGCCGGCATGCGCCGCCTGCTGCTCGCGACGAGCGTGCTGGAGCGGGTCAACGCCGAACTGGCCGCCGAGCTCTCCGGCGCCGACGCGGGTCGGCACTTCGCGGCGCTCGTCAGGGAGAACTCGTTCCTGCAGCCAGTCGGCCAGGGCTGGTACCGCTGCCACCAGATGTTCGCCGACGTGCTGCGGATGTGCCTGCGCCACGAGACGCCCGGACTTGTGGCGCCCCTGCACCGGCGCGCGGCCGGCTGGCTCGGCGCACACGGGCTGCTCGCCGACGCCGTACGGCACCTGCTGGCCGCGGGTGACTGGGACCGGGCCGCCCGGCTGATCGTGCACCACCTGGCGATCGGCCAGGTGCTCGGCCTGACCACGGCCCGGCTCCCCGTCGAACTGACCCGGCAACTCCCCGAAGGCCTCTGCGCGGACGTGCCCGAATCCGTGCTGCTCGCGGCGGCCGTCGCGCGGGCCCGCCACGACGACCGGGCCTGCGCCCGGGACCTGGAACGGGCCGCCCTGCTGCTCGACGCGCTGCCACCGGAGGACGACGACCGGGGCGCGCGGTGCCGCCTTGCCCACGCGGTGATCCGCATGGAGTGGCTGCGTTCGCGCGGCCGGAGCGAGGCCGAGGCCGCCGCGGCCGACGCCGAATCCGTCCGGCCGCTTCTGCCGGGCGCCGCGCTGCTGCGGTGCCCGGAGATCTCCGCCCTCACCCTGACCATCCGCGGCAGCGGCGAACTCAGGGCCGGCAGCCTCAAGGCGGCCGAGACCTCCCTCACCGGCGGACTCAAGGCGGCCGGCACCGCAGGGAACGGCACCCTGCGCCGCGACTGCCTGGTCGAACTCGCGCTCCTGGAGGCGTTGCGCGGCCGCTTCCGGGCCGCCGACGAACTCACCACCCTGGCCGCCCAGCCGCCGCTGCCCGCCTGGACCACGACCGAGCCGACGCGCGCCACCCTGCACCTCGTGCGCGCCTGGGTCGAGCTGGCCCGCGGCGCCCCCGGCCGGGCCCGGCACGAACTCGCGCGCGCCGAGGCGGCGTTGAGCGCCCTGCCCGACGCGTTCCTCGCCGAGGTCGGCGCGCTGGTGGCCCGGCTGACGACCGTGGTGGAGCGCGGCGGCCCGGCGACCGAGCCGATCGGCGCCGTCGTGACCGCCGCCCGGCTCCCCGGGCCTGTGCTGCGCCTCGTGGGGCCCGCGTGCGCCGCGCTGCTCGCGTCCGTGCGGCCCGGCCTCGCAGTCGTCGAGCCGGAGCAGCACGCGGAGGTGCCGCAGAACCCCGCCGAGCGGCTCAGCGCGCGGGAACACGACGTATTGGACCGGCTCGCGCAGATGATGACCACCGAGGAGATCGCCAAGGAGCTGTATCTCTCGGTCAACACCGTGAAGACCCACCTCAAGAGCGTCTACCGCAAGCTCGCCGTGTCCCGGCGCTCGGCCGCGGTCAGGCGCGCCCGCGAACTGCAGCTCCTGTGACCGCCCGCCGCCTGGATGCCTGACTGCCCGCACGAGCCCGACCCGCTATATGAGACCCAGTTCCCGGGCCCGGCCCACGGCCTCGGCCCGTGACCGCGCGCCCAGTTTCCGGTAGACGGCACGCGTGTGGCTCTTGACCGTGTTGTACGACACGTACATCCCCTCCGCGATCTGCCGCAGCGACACCTCGTGCCGCAACTCCCGCAGCACCGCGAGCTGACGGGCCGTCAACGGCTCGGTGGGCGGCGGCGGTGGCGCGTCCGGGGTGCCCGGCAGCGGACCGCGCACCGAGGCGAGGACGGCCGAGGCCTCCTGCATCAGCTCGACCGCGCTGCGCGGATCGGTCACGTCCTCCGCGATCTCCACCAGGACGTCGGCGACCCACACCAGACAGGTCGTCACCGCCTCGTTCATCCCCAGGGGCTCATGGCTCAGCGAGCGCAGCCGTCCATGCAGGACGGACACCCGCCCGGGCCCCCGCGCGGAGCCGTCGGACTCCGCGCGCAGCACCCTTGTGTGCATGCCCCTCACCTCCCCATGTGCAGGGCATCTCCCCCTACGGTGCTGGGGGAGGCGGAGGCAGCGGAAGAGGCTTGTCGGCCCTGTTTCGAGGAAGGCTTTATCTCTCGTTCATGCGGTGTTCCGTCTCGTACACGCCCGACGTCTCACCCTCTGGCGTCGCGCGGGCCGGGCAGCCTCCGTACCTCCAGGAGTTCCAGGCCGACCGCCTGGATGCGGTCGAGGATCCCGTACAGGGCCGCCTGATCGAGCCCCGCTCCCAGCAGCACGGTCTCCGCGGGATGCAGCACGATCGTCAGCTCGCTGAACCCCGACCTGAAGGCCTCGCCGATCCTGCCCCGGACCCGGATCTCGAAGTCGGAGCCGGGTGTTGCCCCGGCCGGTCCGGAACTCGCGCCCGCCTGTGCCCCGCCCATGGCGTCACCTCCTGTGCGACAGCCCGGTCCACCCGCGACCTTCTCGCGGCGGCCCGTACAGCCACATCACCTGGTGCGGGTGACGGTGAGGACGCGGCCCCGGGCTCATCCGCTGCGGGTGAACCGGGCGAGCGGGCCGGGGGAGACGCTTCGGCTCCCCTGATGAGGAGGTTCGACATGAGTGAGCAGACCTCGGCGGGCCCGCCGCGCTCCGGCGCGCCCGAACCGCAGCCGCATGTGAGTGTGCTTGCCGTCGGCGGAGTGGTCTTCGCCGTGTGCGTGATGGCGATCAGCGGCTCGTTCCACGCGATCGCGGGCCTTTCCGGCATCCTCAGCGACAACTTCTACCAGTCGCAGAACGACTACCCGTTCGACTTCGACCCCAACGTGCGCGGCTGGGTCCAGATGATCACCGGCATCGTGATCCTCGCGGCGGCCTTCAACCTGTTCAGCGGCCGCACGTGGGCTCGCGCCGTCGCGATCGTGGTCATGGGATTCAGCGCGCTGGAGAACTTCTTCTTCACGCCGTACTTCCCGTTCTGGTCGGCCATCATCATCGGCCTGGACGTCCTGGTGATCTGGTCGCTGGTCATGTACGGGCACCGCGAGGCCCACAAGGTCTACGGGGCGCCGATGTAACGCGGACGACGCGGCCCGGCATCCGGGCCGCGGCCTCTCAGCGGCCGAAGGTCAGGCCGAGCCGTCCGATGTGGCGCCAGTCCAGCCGCGCGCGTTCGCGGTACGCACCCGGGCGCCGCCGGGGCACGATCACCCGCAGCGCCCCCGGCCGCACCTCGCAGCGCACGGGAACGCTCAGCCGCATCGCCTCGCCGTCGACGCCCACCGGGATCCACTCCTGGTCGGCGTCGACGACCACGGAGGTCGCCGTCGCCCTGGTCAGCCCGGCCGACCGGACGCCCCGCAGCAGGCCCGCCGCGTGGGCGGCGCTGGTGACCCGGACCCCGACACAGCCGAGGACCCCGCCGTCGAGGCGGGTACGACGGCCGAGCCCGGCGAGATCGTTCGCGCTGTAGGGGTTGTTGCTCACCAACAGCGCCTGCGGGTCGGCGAATTCATGCTCCCCGGCCCGCGCGGTCAGCCGCGCGCCCTCCTGCCGCAGAAGGAGATCGGGCAGCAGATTGAGCGTGGTACGCGTCTTGCCGTCCCGGTAGGCCGGGCTCTGCACCACCTCGGCGTACGCCCCGAACGAGACGTTGTTGACGAAGGGCCGCCCGCCTGCCCTGCCCAGATCCACCCGCAGCTCCACGCCGTCGCGCAGCGCGTCCAGCGCCCTGGCCGGATCGTCGCGGTCCAGACCCAGGTCGAGGGCGAAGTGGTTGCGGGTGCCCGCCGGAATCACCAGGAAGGGCAGATCGAGCGCGGCGGCGACCTCGGCGACCAGGGCCTGCGTGCCGTCCCCTCCCGCGACGCCGAGCAGGTCGGCCCCCTCGGCTGCGCATTTGCGGGCCAGCGCCGCCACGTCGGTCTCCTCCCGCCACTCCAGGAGCACCACCTCGGCGCCCAACTCGAGTGCCTGCTCGCGCAGTTCGAAGCGGCGGACCTTGCCCCCGCCGGACCGCGGATTCATGATCAGGGCGGGGTGCCGGAAGCGCGGCGCCGCTCGCTCCGGTAGCGCGGCCGCGGCCGATCCCGGCGCGAGAGCGGCCCGGCCGGCTCCGGCGGCGACGAGGCACAGCGCGGCGGAGACGAGGGCCACCCACAGCAGACCGGCCCGGACGTACGCCACCAGGACCCACACCGGTGCGGCCACCGCGAGGGCCAGCGCGAGGAACCTCAGCACCCCCCGCCTGCTGAGGACCCACCACACCGCCGCCACCGTGACCACCAGACCGCCGATCCCCACCGCCAGCAGGGCGAACGTACGCAGCCCCGCGAACACTCCCAGCACCACGACCGCGGCCGCCGCGGCGACCAGGGACGCACGAGCCAGCCACCGCTGTCCACGCATCGTCGGTTCCATGAGCGGCAGTCTGCGGCGCCGCCGGGCGCCCGGCCTCACCCCTGGCAGGCGAGCTCTTCGGGCGCCGTGCGATCACCCGCACCGGACGACATGCGCCGATCCGGCCGGGAGGGGGCACGGGCCCTCACACCGGCCGGGTGACGCGGACGCGACTGCCGCGGCCCACAGTGCTCACTCCTGAAGGGAGTGCGTCATGACCGAGACCACGCACCGACACCTCACCGCGCGGGAGCGGGCGGACCGGGGGAGGGCCGCCCGCTCCCGTGTCCCGCGGTCCGACCACGCCGAGTTCGCCCCCGCTGCGGACCGCCCCGACCCGGTCGACGTGATCGAGCGGCAGTCGATGAGCAGGCTCCCCGAGCTGGTGCCGATCCGCTACGGGCGCATGATCGAGTCGCCGTTCCGGTTCTACCGGGGCGCGGCCGGCCTGATGGCGGCCGACCTGGCGGGCACCCCGGACTCGGGACTGCGGACCCAACTGTGCGGAGACGCGCACTTGTTGAACTTCCGGCTGCTCGCCTCCCCGGAGCGGCACCTGATGTTCGACATCAACGACTTCGACGAGACGCTCCCCGGACCATGGGAGTGGGACGTCAAACGCCTCGCGGCCAGCCTCGCCATCGCGGGCCGCGGCAACGGCTTCCGCCGCGCGGAGCGCGCCCTGGTGGTGCACGCGGCGGTCCGCGGGTACCGCAAGACGATGCGTCAGTTCGCCGAGATGCGGACCCTCGACGTGTGGTATTCGCGGATCGACGCCCAGGAGCTGTACGGCGCGATGTCGTCGCGGCTCGACAAGCGCACCCGGCGCCGCGTGTCCCGGACGCTCGACAAGGCCCGTACCCGCGACCAGGTGCAAGCGCTGGACAAGCTGACGCACGTGGTCGACGGCGAGCTGCGGATCGTCGCGGACCCGCCGCTGATCATGCCGCTCGACAGCTTCCTGCCGGACGTCGAGCGCAAGGACCTCGAACAGCAGCTGCGGGACCTCATCGCGCGCTACGCCCGCACGCTCCCCGCCGACCGGCAGGCGCTGCTCGCGGAGTACAAGGTCGTCGACATGGCCCGCAAGGTGGTCGGGGTGGGCAGCGTCGGGACCCGCTGCTGGATCGTCCTGCTGCTCGGCCGCGACGACCGCGACCCCCTGATCCTGCAGGCGAAGGAGGCGGGGACCTCGGTCCTCGCCGAGTTCGCGGGCCGCAGCACCCACGCCAATCAGGGTGAACGGGTCGTGGCGGGACAGCGGTTGATGCAGGCGACCAGCGACATGTTCCTCGGCTGGGAGCGGGTCCAGGGATTCGACGGTCGTGAACGCGACTTCTACGTACGGCAGTTGCGGGACTGGAAGGCGATACCCCAGGCCGAGCTGATGACTCCGGACGTGATGCGGCTGTTCGCCCGGCTGTGCGGCAGGACGCTGGCCCGCGCCCACGCCCGCTCCGGCGACCGGATCGCCATCTCCGCCTACCTGGGCCGCTCCGACGCCTTCGACCGGGCGATCGGGTACTTCGCGGAGGCCTACGCCGACCAGAACGAACGCGACCACAAGGCGCTGGCCGACGCGGTGCGCACGGGCCGGGTGACCGCGGCCTCAGCGTGACAGGTCGTCGAGCCTGCGCCGCAGTGCCTCTTCCTGGGCGAGCGTGCGGCCGACGGCGACACCGAACACGACGATGGTGAAGAACACGATCAGCCAGGTCAACAGGGTGAACACCGAGCCGAGAGCTCCGTACCGCTCGGTGCTCATCCGTAGCGTGCGCGGCAGCCACAGCCCTGACGCGGCGCAGTACGCGACCACGCCCCCGCCGGTCAGCACCGCCCCCGGCAGCAGCGACAGCCACGGCACCCGCCCGGCGAGCAGGAGATGCTGGGTCCACCACCACATCAGCACCGCGACCGTCAGCTGCAGCAGGTACCCGATGACGGGCCCCGCCCCGAACGCGCGGTGCAGCGTGCCCTGCGCGACCAGGGACACGACCCACACGAGCAGCCAGACGGGCCACCGCCACACCACGTACAGGACACCGGAGCGCGGCAGCTCCCAGGACCGCTCGCACAGGCGCTGCAGGGCGCGGGTGAACGCGGTGGCGGAGAGCAGCGCCACCAGCACACCCGACACGCCCCAACTGTGGGCGGCGGTGTCGCCGCCCTCGGTCAGCTCCCTCACCCTCGCCAGCGCGGCCCCGTGGGTGCCGAGCAGGAGGCGCACCGAGTGCAGGAGGTCGTCGCGGACGGGACGCGGACAGAATGAGGCGACGGCGATGAGCATCGGCAGCACGGCCAGGAACGCCTGCGCCGCGAGTCGCGTCGCCATGTCCAGGATCGTGACGCGGACGAGTTGCTGGACGACACGGCCCGCCAGCGGACGGGCGGCACCCGCGATCGGCATGACGCGGTCCTCTCGTGGCAGGGCTCGCTCCTGCCAGGCACCCTCGGCTGCGGCGGCCCGGCGCGCGTCGCCCGCCCGGGGTGAACCGGCGCGCGTGCACCGCCCGGGGCCGCGAGTGGTCCGTTGGCCCGCTCCTGGCAGCCTCACGCCGCCATGCGCTGGTCCAATGGCACAGGACTTTCTCCGCCTGTTGAACCATCAGTCGCTCAAGTGCTGAGATATGCGGGTCGATGGCGCTGCGGATCCCTTGCGGGATCTCCGCGGCGCCTTACTCATGTCAGGACTCGGTTGCGGAAAGGGGCGGGGCAACTTGCTGAAGAGGGCATTGGTGGCACCGGACCCGGGGCGGGCGCGGCTGCGGTTCGCGAGCCGTGCGGTCCTCGGGATCGGCCTGGCCGTGGCGGTGTGCGGGGCGGCCGGCCACTCGCTGGCCGCGGCCATCACAGGTGGCCTCGCCGCGCTGCTCGCCCTCTTCACGGTGGCCGACCCGACGGTGCGCGGGCAGGCGGTGACGACGGCGCTGCTGCCCGTCGTGGGCCTGCCGGTGCTTGCGCTCGCGGCCGCGCTGCACGAGCTGCCCCTCGCCCGGGACCTGGCGTTCCTCGCCGTCGTCGGGGCGGGGGTGTACGCGCGGCGGTGGGGACCGCGCGGGCACTCGCTCGGCGTGTTCGCCTTCATGATGTATTTCGCGGCGCAGTTCCTGCACGTCACTCCCGGCGGACTGGCCGAGCTCTACACGGCGGTGCTGCTCTCGCTCGCCGTGGCGGCCACGGTGCGGTTCGGCGCGTGGTGCTACGAGCGCCGGATCCCGGTGCTCGCGGTCCTGCCCCCGCCGGCCGTCGGCCGAGGCCTGGCGCGGATCACGACCCGCCAGGCCGTCCAGGCGACCGCGGGCGCCGGCTTCGCGCTCGCCGTCGGTCAGCTGCTCTCCGATCAGCGGTGGTACTGGGCCGTGGGCGCCACCTGGTGGGTGTTCGTGAACACCACCTCGCGCGGCGAGACCCTCGTGCGCGGTTTCCGGCGGTTCCTCGGGACGGTGCTCGGGATCGTCCTCGGATTCCTGATCGCCGTGCCGCTGCACGACGAGCCGGTCGCGGCCGCCGTGGTCGTCGCGGTCAGCGTCTTCGGGATCTTCTACACCGCCGCCGTCTCCTACACCTGGATGATGCTCGCCGTCACCGTCATGGCGAGCATGTTGTACGGGCTTCTCGGCGTCCTGGACCCGGCGCTGCTGGCCCTGCGCGTGGGGGAGACGGCCGTCGGAGCGCTGGGCGCCGTGCTCGCCGTGCTCCTCGTCCTCCCGGTGACCACGCACTCCGTCACCGACGCCTGGGTCGAACGCGCCCTGCGCTGCGTCCACGCGTGTACCGCCGAGGCCGCCGCCCGGCTCGCCGGGGACGCCACCGCCGATCCCGCGCCGCGCGTCGCCGAGCTGGAGTCCCTGCTCGCCCGCGTACGGCTCTCGCTCGCGCCGCTCGTGCACCCGTTCAGCCCGCTGCGGGCGCGCAAGGGCCGGGCCCGCCACGTGCTCGCCCTGCTCGACGACTGCGCACGAGAGGTCCGCGGGCTGGCCTCCGTCGCCGCCGACCCGGAGGCCTCGCACGACGCCCGGCTCGCCGCCGCCTGCTGGCGCGTGGAGACAGCCGTCGAAGCCCTCACCGCCCCCGCCCCGTACGCCCGCTCCACCGTCACCGCACCCGGGACCGTCGAGGCCGAACCCGTCCTGGCCCACCTGCACGCCTTGGAGCAGGCCCTCGTCGAACTCGCCGTACCGCTGCGCGGGGCCCAGCGCGCGAGCCTCGGCGCGTAGGAACCCCCGCGCGCTGTCCCGCAGTTCCCCACGCTCCCCGTACGTCCGTGACCGGCCGTCCACCGGGGTCCACGTGTGGTTGTCTCGCATCGGCGTGGACAACCAGACCCCGAGTGAGGCATTTTCCCGGGGCACGTACAGGGTGGATCAGTCCGCCCGGAGGGTAACTCCGCGCCATTGGAGACCCGGACACCCGAAGACACGGCCGCGCGGGAGCGAGCCGTGCGCCGTTGTCGAGCCGCTGGGATGTGTCATGCGAAGCGACCTGCGCAGGAACGGACCACGGGACGTGGAGGGCTGGCTCTCCGCCGCCCCCGGCGCCCCCCGCCACGACCGGAGGCAGGCACCGCTCGACGGCGCCCGCCCCCGGCACGGTCGTGCGGCGACCGTCGAGATGGCGCGCGCGGCGGCCGACTTCGTCCGGCGCCACCACACCGAGGAGGAGCTCGGCGACCCGGCCCCCCGGCTCGCGGAGATCGACGCGGAACTCGCCGCCACCGGCACGTACACGCACACTCCGCGAGAGCTCGTCTTCGGCGCCCGCGTCGCCTGGCGCAACGCCAACCGCTGCATAGGCCGCCTGTACTGGCGCTCCCTGCGCGTCCGCGACCTGCGCCACCTCACCGAGGCCGCGGAGATCGCCGAAGCCTGCGCCGACCACCTGCGCGAGGCCGCACCCGACGGCCGTATCCGCCCCCTCATCACCGTCTTCGCCCCGGACGCGCCCGGCAGCCCCGGCCCCCGGATCTGGAACGAACAGCTCATCCGCTACGCCGGCCACGTCCAGCGCGACGGCCACATCGTCGGCGATCCGCGCAACGCGGGCCTGACCGGTCTCGCCCGCCGCCTGGGCTGGCGCGGCGGCGCCGGCACCCCCTTTGATGTATTGCCGCTGATCGTGCAGCGGGTCCCGCACGAGCCGCCCCGCTGGTTCGCCCTGCCGCCGGACGCGATCCTCGAAGTCCCGCTCCACCACCCGGAGTTCACCTGGTTCACCGAGCTCGGCCTGCGCTGGCACGCCGTGCCCGCGATCTCCAACATGTGCCTGGAGATAGGCGGCGTCTGCTACGGCGCGACCCCCTTCAACGGCTGGTACATGGGCACCGAGATAGGCGCCCGCAACCTCGCCGACACCGACCGCTACAACCTCCTGCCCTACCTCGCCCACCGCCTGGGCCTCGACACGAGCACCGACCGCAGCCTGTGGAAGGACCGCGCCCTGGTCGAGCTCAACCGCTCGGTCCTGCACTCCTTCGACCGGGCGGGCGTCACCGTCACCGACCACCACACCGAGTCGCAGCGCTTCCTCGCCCACATCGCCCGCGAGGAGTCCAGAGGCCGCACCGTCGGCGCCGACTGGTCGTGGATCGTGCCGCCGATCTCCGGCTCGGCGACCCCGGTCTTCCACCGCTTGTACGACACCACCGAGAGCACCCCGTCCTACGTCCACCATCCCGAGGCCCACGCACGGGCCCGCGGCGAGGAGTGGACCGCGGCGCGGCGCCCGACCCACCGGCACGACCTGGTCTAGACCCGCTGCTACCGTCGGCGCACGGGCACAGGGCCCGCCATGCCGAAAGGGGAAGCCGTGACCGGCAGTCAGCCAGGGCGGGCCTACATCGGATCGTTCACCGCGGCGGGCGGCCCCGGCATCGCCACCGCCGCGGTCGACGCGTCGGACGGCTCGCTGACCCTCCTCGCCGCCACGGACGTAACTCCCGACCCCTCGTACCTGGCGGTCGCGGGCGGCCTGCTGCTCGCGGTCAGCGAGACGGCGGACGGGGCGGTCGCCGCGTTCCGCACGGACAGCACACCGGTGACCCCGGCCGGCCGGCCCGTTCCGGTCGGCGGCGACGGCCCCACACATCTGTCCGTCTGGGGCCGGCACGTACTCACCGCCAACTACGGCTCCGGCAGCGTCACCGCGCTCCCGCTGCGCGCCGACGGCACGCCCGACGCGGCCGGCCGCGACGTGCTGCGGCACACCGGCTCGGGCCCGCACCCGCAACGCCAGCAGACCCCGCACGCCCATCAGGTCGTGGCGGACCCGAGCGGTCACTGGGCGGTCAGCGTCGACCTCGGCACGGACTCGGTCCGCGTCTGCACCCGCACCGACGGCCGGTTCGCCGTGCACCACGAGACGGCCCTGCGCCCCGGCTCGGGCCCCCGCCACCTGGTCTTCCACCCGTCCGGCGACCACGCGTACATCCTCAACGAACTCACGCCCACCCTCACGGTCTGCCGGTGGGACGCCACGCTGGGCATCCTCAAGCCGCTGACGGAGGTCTCGGTCCTGGCCGACGCCCCGCGCGGCGACGCCTACCCCTCAGAGATCGTCGTCTCCCCCGACGGCCGCTTCCTCTGGACGGCGACCCGCGGCGAGGACGTCATCTCCGTCCTCACCCTGGACGCCACGGGCGAGCACCCCACGCTCCGCTCGACGACCCCCTGCGGCGGCCACTGGCCCCGCGACCTGGCCCTGCACCCCTCGGCCCGCCACCTCTACGCGGCGAACGAACGCTCGGGCGACGTGACCTGGTTCACCCTGGACCCCGAGACAGGCACCCCGACGCGAGCAGGCTCGGTCCGAATCCAGTCCCCTTCCTGCATCGTCTTCGACTGACTCCTTCAAGCCCGTCCGGCGTGCTCAAGCCCGTCCGGCGTTCTCAAGCCCGTCCGGCGTTCTCAAGCCCGTCCGGCGATTGAGGACAAACAACAGCGGGCCCGGGACACAGAGTCCCGGGCCCGCTGAAACACGGCTCAACTGCCAGAGGCAACCGGCTGAGGCGTGATCCCCAACGCAGCCGTGTACTTGGCCAGCGCCAACTTCCCCATCGCCGGATACGCCCCCAGCGGCTCCGCGGCAGCACACCCCGCATCCTTGGCGGCAGCCTCCAGCACGCTCGGGTCCAGCTCAGGACCGATGAGGTACGGCGCGAGCGCCAGCTGCTGGGAACCGGAACCGCGCAGCTGCTCCGCGGTCGCGGCGATCGAGCCCTCCACGTCGAGCGCCGCGGCGATCACCGGCACGGCGAGCCGTGCGGCGAGCAGCATCCCGGTGATCCCGGCGGCCTGCACCGCCTCCTCGCCGCCCACCGAGGCGAGGATGATGCCGTCCGCGGCCGTCGCCACGGTGAACAGACGGGCCCGGTCGGCGCGGGCCAGACCGGCCTCCGAGAGCCGTACGTGCAGGCCCTCCGCAAGCAGCGGGTGCGGGCCGAGCACGTCGGTCAGCTCGGCGGCGACCCGGCTGTCGGCGATGGCCTGGCGGATCTGGCGCAGCAGTGCGTTGTCCGGGCCCGCGAGCAGCGGCACGACGACGGCGACCGGGCCCTCGGGCGCGGCGGCCTCGGCACCGGCGGCGACGGCCTGCTCGAAGCGGGCCGTGCGCTCCTTCGCCGCGTGCGCGAGCACGGACGCGAGGGAGGGGAACTCGGCGGACACCGGGAAGTCGGTGGTCTCCCCGTCGACGAAGCCGACCCGTGCGTCCAGACCGGGCAGCTCGGACCTGGCGATGCTCACGACCTCGTCGGCGAGCATGCGGGTCGCGGCACTGGGCGTGCCGGGCACGGCCAGCGCGAGGGCCGGTGCGCCCTCGGGGGCGGCCACGGGTTCCGGGCGGCGGTGACGTCCGGGCTGTCGCGGTCGCGGCATTCGTACAGGCAGGCCGGAAGCGGGCCCAGTGGGGGAGCTCATGGCGCCGCATGTTACTGGCTCGCCCGGCCCCGTTGTTCGGTCAGGGGGCAGCTGAGCGGTATCCGTCCGTGATTGTCCGTTCAGTTACGGATGCTTCAAGTGTCCTGGTCCGCGGGGGTGTGCAGGAACTACGGGACGTACAGCAGGCGCCCCTCCCTCGGCAGCCGCAGCGCGTCCGCCGCGAGGGCGCCGGCGATCACCAGGGACCCGTGCAGGGGGTCGCCGGCGGCGGCGACCACGGTGGCGTCCGGGAGGTGCTCCGCGAGCTCCGTGCGGAGCGGGCCGAGCAGGGGTTCGCCCATGTGGAACAGGCCGCCGGTGAGGGCGACCTCGCCGCCGCCCGCCGGGCAGACCGCCGTCGCCGACTCCGCGATGTGCCGCGCGCTGTCGCGCAGGATCCCGGCGGCGACCGGGTCGCCCTCCTCGGCGCAGCCGGCCACGTCGGGTGCGAACGAGGCCAGCACGGCGGGCCGGTCGGTGCGCGGATAGATCCTGCCGGGCAGCTCGCCCGCAGGACCGAACCGCTTCTCGGCCAGCGCGAGCAGCGCCGGGCTGGCGCCGCGCCGCCCGTCGAACGCCCGCATCGCCGCGTCGAGCCCGGCCCGGCCGATCCAGGCGCCGCCGCCGCTGTCGCCGAGCAGATGCCCCCAGCCGTCGGCCCGGTGCCAGGTGTCGAGGTCGGTGCCGAGGGCGATCAGGCCGGTGCCCGCGGCGACGACCGCGCCGGGCCGCTGGCCGAGCGCGCCCGCGTACGCGGTCACGGCGTCCCCGGCCAACGCGAGCCGCCCGACGCCCAGTTCACGCTTGAGCGCGGCGGGCAGCTCGGCGCGCAGTCCGTCACCGAGCGTCGCCATTCCGGCGGCGCCGACGGTGACCGCGGCCAGTTCCGGATCACCGACGCCGGCCATCAACTCCCGTGCCATGGGCAGGAGTTGTGCCAGCAGATGGGCCGGGTCGATGCCTGTCGCCGAGGTGCGTACCGGCTCGCGGGACGACGCGGTCGTGGCCCGGTCCTGGGCATCGGCGGGGGCGAGCGCGACCCGCAGGCCGGAGCCGCCCGAGTCGACGCCGAGTACCCAACGCGCCGCGTCCGGTGCCGTCGTGGCAGCCGGTGACTCGTTCGCTGGACGCACCCGGCCTCCCACTTCGCGTCTGTTCCCCGTCGCGCTTGTCCGACGTGTGGGGAGGAACACTAGCGCCGCCCCACCCCCTCGCGTACAGGGGGCTTCCCCATCGGGAACGGCGTCGCCGTGGGGCAGTAGAGTGACGCGTCGTGGCAGCACGACCTTTGAACGAACTTGTCGAACCGGGCTGGGCGAAGGCCCTGGAGCCGGTGGCCGAACGCATCGCGACCATGGGGGATTTCCTGCGGTCCGAGATCGCCGCGGGCCGTACCTACCTCCCCGCCGGGGCGAACGTGCTGAGAGCCTTTCAGCAGCCGTTCGACGACGTCCGCGTGCTGATCGTCGGCCAGGACCCGTACCCCACCCCGGGGATGGCGATCGGGCTGAGCTTCGCGGTCGCGCCCGAAGTGCGGTCGCTGCCCGGCAGCCTGGAGAACATCTTCCGGGAGATGCACGCGGACCTGGGCCTGCCCCGGCCCTCCAACGGTGACCTCACGCCCTGGACGCGGCAGGGCGTACTGCTGCTCAACCGGGCGCTGACCACGGCGCCGCGCTCCCCGGGCGCCCACCGCGGCAAGGGCTGGGAAGAGGTCACCGAGCAGGCGATCCGGGCGCTGGTCGCCCGGGACCGGCCGCTGGTCTCGGTGCTGTGGGGGCGCGACGCGCGCAATCTGCGCCCCTTGCTGGGGCAATTGCCGGCGATCGAGTCCGCGCACCCCTCGCCCATGTCGGCGGACCGGGGCTTCTTCGGCTCCCGCCCGTTCAGCAGGACCAACGACCTGCTGACGGGGCTCGGCGCGCAGCCGGTGGACTGGCGCCTTCCCTAGGAACGGGTCCGCCGGCCCTGTACTCACCCCACGACGGCCGCACGCACGCACAGCACATCCGGCAGGTGGGATGCCACCTGCTGCCAGCTGTCGCCGTCGTCGGCCGAGGCGTACACCTCCCCGTTGCGGTTCCCGAAGTACACGCCCGCCGGGTCCGCGTCGTCCGTGCACAGCGCGTCCCGCAGGACCGTGCCGTAGTGGTCGCCCTCGGGCAGCCCCTTGCTCAGCGGCTCCCAGGTCTCGCCGGCGTCCTGGGTGCGGAAGACCCGGCACCGGCGGTCGGCCGGGACCCGGTCGGAGTCCGCGGTGATCGGGAAGACGTATGCCGTGCCGCCGCGGTGCGGGTGCGCGGCCACGCCGAAGCCGAACGTCGACGGCAGGCCCTCCCCGATGTCGGACCACTTCGCGCCCCCGTCGTCGCTGCGGTACACGCCCCAGTGGTTCTGCAGATACAGCCGGTCCGGGTCGGCCGCGTCCCGCGCCACCTTGTGCACGCACTGCCCGAACTCCGGGTCCGGATCGGGCAGGAACACGGCCGACACCCCCGAGTTCGACGGGGCCCAGCTCTCGCCGCCGTCCGACGAGCGGAACACCCCGGCCGTCGACACGGCCACCGTCAGGGCCCGCGGGTCCCGCGCGTCCGTGAGGACCGTGTGCAGGCCCTCACCGCCGCCGCCCGGCACCCACTGCGACCGTGTCGGGTGCTCCCACAGCGGGCGGCACAGCTCGAACGTCTCGCCGCGGTCCGCCGAGCGGTACAGCGCCGCCGGCTCCGTCCCCGCGTACACCACGTCCGGCTCGGCGGCCGCCGGGTGCAGCTGCCACACCCGCTCCAGTGAAGTCCCGGTGTCCTTGGGGAACTTGACGGCGGGCGACGAGGGCTCGGTCCAGGTGTGCCCGAGGTCGTCCGAGTGGAAGACGGACGGCCCCCAGTGTGCGCTGTCCCCGCCCACGAGCAGCCGTGGTGCCTCCCCCCGGGTGTCGAGTGCGACGGAGTAGACCGCCTGGGCATTGAAGTACGGACTCTCGTCGAACTCCCAGGCCGCGCCACCGCGCCTGCGCCCCAGGAAAAGGCCCTTGCGCGTACCCACCGCGAGCAGTACATCGGTCATGCCGAACACCTCCGAAACGTCGTTGTCTCCAGGTATCGGCCAGTCTGCACCCCGCCACTGACAACGGCCGCTTCGCGCGGTGGTGTCGCAGGTCAGGCGGGCACGGCGACCCCCAGCGGGAAGTGGCAGGCCACCTGGTGGTCCGGGGAGCCGGGCCGCGACACCGGCGGTTCGGTCGTCGCGCAGATCTCCTGGGCCAGCGGGCACCGGGTGCGGAACCGGCAGCCGGACGGGGGCCGCGCGGCCGACGGGGTCTCGCCCGTCAGTGGCGTACCGGAGGCGGCGGACTCGGGGTCCGGGACGTTCACCGTGTCGAGCAGGCCACGCGTGTAGGGGTGCAGCGGCCGGGCGTAGACCTGTTCGGCGGGGCCGACCTCGACGAGCTTGCCGAGGTACATGACGCCGACCGTGTCGGCGAGATAGCGGACCACGGCCAGGTCGTGCGAGATGAACAGGTACGTGAGACCGCGCTCGCGCTGCAGCTCCCGCATCAAGTTGAGGATCTGCGCCTGCACCGACACATCGAGCGCGGAGACCGGCTCGTCCGCCACCACGAGATCCGGCGAGAGCGTCAACGCCCGTGCCAGGCCGAGGCGTTGACGCTGGCCGCCGGAGAACTCGTGCGGATAGCGGTGCACCGCGCCGCGCGGCAGACCGACCGCGTCGAGGAGTTCACCGATCAGCTTCTCCTGCTCCGTACGGTTGCCCACACCCTGGATGACGAGCGGTTCGCGCAGAATCTCGCCGACGCGCATGCGCGGGTCCATCGCCGCCGTCGAGTCCTGGAACATCAGCTGCACGCGCCTGCGGTGTGCCCGGCGTTCGGCGCGCGAGAGCTCCGCGCGGTCGCGGCCCTCGAAGCGGACGGCGCCGGCCGTCGGCTCCTCCAGGCCCGCCACGATCCGCCCCAGCGTCGTCTTGCCGCAGCCGGACTCGCCGACCATGCCGAACGTCTCGCCCTTGCGCACGGTCAGGCTCACCCCGCCGACCGCGCTGACCGTGCCCCTGGAGCGGGAGAACGGGCCGCCCTTGAGGGGGAACTCCTTGACCAGTGCGTCGAGTTCCAGGAGGACGTCACCGTCCCCGGGAACGGTGTCCTGTGCGGGCAGCGCCGGGGGAGCCACCACCGCGTCCGGGGCCGCCTCCCGCACGTCGGGCACCGGATGGAAGCAGGCGAACCGGTGCGCGGAGCCCCGCACTTCGTCGTCGGCGAGGGCCGGCTCCTGTGTACGGCATTCGTCCGTCGCGAAGAGGCAGCGCGGCGCGAAGCGGCAGCCCGTCGGGCGCACCGTCAGGCTCGGCGGCAGGCCCGCGATCGTGTGCAGCTCGGTCTCGTGGTCGGCGGCGCGCTCGGGCAGCGCCGCGAACAGCGCCTCCGTGTAGCGGTGCCGCGGCCGCGCGAACAGGTCCCGTACATCCGACTGTTCGGCGACCTTGCCCGCGTACATCACCGCCACCCGGTCGACACGGTTGGCGATGACGCCGAGGTCGTGCGTGACCAGGATCATGGCCATGCCGAGCCGCGTCCGCAGATCGTCGATGAGTTCGAGGATCTGGTGCTGCGTCGTCACGTCCAGGGCGGTCGTCGGCTCGTCCGCGATGAGCAGCTTGGGCTCGCAGACCAGCGCCATGGCGATGGCGACGCGCTGACGCATGCCGCCGGACAGCTGGTGCGGGTACGCCTTCATCCGCTCGGCCGGCTGCGGCATGCCGACGAGCCGCAGGGTCTCCTCGGCCCGCGCCCACGCCTCCTTTCGCGTGACGCCACGGTGCAGCAGGAGCGGTTCCGCGACCTGCGCGCCGATCGTCATCGTCGGGTTCAGGGACGTCAGCGGGTCCTGGAAGACCATGCCGATGGTGTTGCCACGGACGTCCTGGAGGACGGGCGCGGGTGCCGCGGCCAGGTCGTGCCCGTCGAAGAGGATGCGGCCGCCGGTCACCGCGCCGCCGGGCGGCAGCAGGCCGAGCACGCTGAGTGCCGTCATGGTCTTGCCGCAGCCGGACTCGCCGACGACGCCGAGCGCTTCGCCGGGCGCGAGGTCGAGCGAGATGCCGTCGAGGGCATGGACGGTGCGGTCGCGCGTGGCGATGTCGACCCGCAGGTCGTCGATCCTGAGCAGAGGCTCGGTCATGTCAGCTTTCCCTAGATCCCTGAGAACCTTTGATCCTTGACGTGCAAAGACCGGCTCTTACTTGCGCAGCCGCACTTCGAAGGCGTCCCGCAGCCCGTCGCCGATGAAGTTGAACGCGGCGACGACGAGGACGATCGCGATGCCCGGCGGGAAGATCAGCCACCAGTAGCCGTTCTGCGTGTAGGTGATGCCGGCGGAGAGCATCGAGCCCCAGTCGGCGGACGGCGGCGGGATGGAGAGGCCGAGGAAGGCGAGATAGCTGACGTAGAGGATGGCGTCGGCGATCTGGAACGTGCAGTTGACGATGACCGTGCCGATGGCGTTCGGCACGATGTGCTTGAAGACCGCGCGGGCGCCGCCGCCGCCCATCATCCGCATGGCCTGCACGTACTCCCGGTTGCGCAGCGACAGCGCCTCGCCGCGCACCAGGCGGGCGGGGGAGAGCCAGGCGACGCCCGCGATGATGAGGATGAGCACGCCCTTGCTGGGCGTGATGATCGCGGCGACGACCACGAGCAGGAACATCGCGGGGATGGCGAGCGCCGCGTCCGTGACGCGCATCATCGCGGCGTCGACCCAGCCGCCGAAGTACCCGGCGACGGCGCCGTACACGGTCCCGAACAGGGTGGCCAGCAGCCCTGCCGCCAGGCCGATCTCGAGCGAGGTCTGCCCCGCGGTCATCAGCCGGCCGACCATGTCGTAGCCGAGGTCGGTGGTGCCGAGGAGATGCCCGGCGGTGCCCGGCGCCAGATTGGCCTGCGAGAGGTCCGTCAGGGTCTGCTCGGTGGGGTGCACCAGCGGGCCCAGGTAGCAGAAGGCCAGCAGCAGCACGAGCAGCACGACACCGCTCAGGGCCAGCTTGTTGCCGGTGAACACGCGCAGGGTGCGGCGGGCGAGTGAGGGCGTGGCCTGCGCGGCTTCCTCCTGCCCCGGTATCTGAGAAGTCACAGCGGTCGTCATGCCACGCTCCGGATCCGGGGGTCGAGGACGGCGTACAGGATGTCGGTGAGCAGCGAGCCGAGCACGGTCGCGATGCCGACGACGAGGGTCACACCGAGCAGCACGGGGAAGTCCGAGCCCTGCGCGGCGTTCCAGAACAGCAGTCCCATTCCTGGGTAGTTGAACATCGACTCGACGACGAGCGCGCCGCTGAACAGGGTCGGCAGGTAGAGGCCGAGCAGGGTGGCGAGCGGGATCAGGGCGTTGCGCAGCACGTGCTTGACCATGATCCGGCGGTTCGACTGGCCCTTCGCCATCGCCGTGCGCACGTATTCCTCGGTGAGGTTGTCGAGGACGGCCGAGCGCATGTAGCGGCTGAACATGGCGACGATGCCGAACGCCATCGTCACCACCGGCAGGATCAACCCCGAGAAGTCACCCAGGAGTTGGCTGATCGTCTCGCCCTGCGGCGCCTCCGCCGGGAAGATCGGCAGCACCTGCGCGAACAGGATGATCATGATGAGGCCGAGGAAGAACACCGGCGTCGCGTAGAGCAGGAAGGCGAGCCCGGTGAGGGCGTAGTCGGACGCCTTGCCGCGCCGCACCGCCTGCAGCAGGCCGAGCGGCACCGCGATGACGACCGCGAGCACCGTCGAAAGGACCGTCAGGAGCAGCGTCTTGGGCAGCCGCTGCTTCAACAGCTCGAAGACCGGGGAGTTCAGCTTGTACGAGTCGCCGAGGTCGCCGGTGAGCAGTCGCTTCAGGTACATCAGGTACTGCGTCGGCAGCGAACGGTCGTAGCCCTGCTGGTGGTTGAAGTGCTCGATCTGCTGCGGCGTGCCCTTCGGGCCGAGGATCGCGCGGGCCGGCCCGCCCGGCAGCAGGTGCAGCAGGGTGAAGACGATGATCGAGACGAGGAACAGGACGACGAGCGCCTGAAGGAAACGCTTGACCAGAAAGCCGGTCACTTCGCGGCCTCCTTCTTTACGCTCTGGGAGTTCTTGACGCTCTTGGAGTTGTTGACGTAGTACCAGTGCTGCGGCGCGAACGTGACCGTGGGGTTCTGCTCGATGCCCCGCAGGTCGTTGCGGATCACGGAGACCTGGTAGGCGGGGTTCGGCATCCACATCACCGGGAGCTGCTCGGCGAGGTACTCGCCGTACTCATGGACGGCCTTCATGTCGGGGGCGTACTGCACGGCCCGGATGAGCCGGTCCGCCTTCTTGTCGCTGTAGTTGCCGAAGTTGGCGGACGCACCGGTCGAGAAGAGCTGCTCGCCGCTCGGGTTGAGCGGGTAGTACCAGCTGCCTGCGGTGCCGAAGAAGGACATGTCCCAGTCGCAGCCGGAGTCCTTCTTCTTGCACGGGACGGAGTTGCCGAGGACGGAGTTGAGCGGCTGCTGGCGCACGGTGAGGCCGATGCCGGCCTTGCTGAGCGACGACTTGAGTTCCTGCATCATGTTCGTCGTCTCGGTCGAGCCGGACTGCGAGAGCAGGGTCAGCTCCAGCGGGTCGTTCTTCCCGATGCCCGTGCCGCACTCGTCGTCGCCCGAACCTGGGCGCACGCAGCGCGCGACGCCGTCGTCGGTCTTCCAACCGTGTGCGGAGAGCAGCGACGTGGCCTTGGCGACGGAGAAGGGGTACTGGTTGTGCTCCATCTTCTCCGACAGGTACTGACTCTTCGGCGTGACCGGCACCGGGCCGAGCGTCGCTGTCGCGCTGCCCTGCCAGATGACCTTGCTCATCGCCTTCTGGTCGACGAGATGCTGCATCGCCTGCCGGACATAGAGCTGGCTCATCGCCGGGCCCGCGTGCGTGGAGTTGAAGTTGTAGACGATGTAGGTGGCCGCCCAGCCCTCCCACGGGTCGACGCGGTACCCCTTGTCCTGGAACTTCTCCTTCTGCGCCATCACCGACGGCGGGATGTAGCCGTAGTCGACACCGCCGGAGCGCAGCACGTTGTACTCGGAGTCGGAGGTGGTGAACGGCTTGAAGACCACCTTGTCGAGATGCGGCCGCTCGGACTTCGGGCCGGTGTACTTCTCGTTCGGGACGATCGTCACCTGCCCGGTGTCCCGCCAACCGGCGAGCTTCCAGGGCCCGTTGACGGTCTTCCAGAGCGGGTCGCTGCCGTACGAGCCCAGGCTCTTCGCATGCTGCGTGAGCCGGGCGAAGACCGCCTTGGCGCCCTTGGTGGTCCGGTCGAAGTCGCCGACCTTCCCGCCGTCCTTCGTGGCGTCCCAGGCGTGCTGCGGCATCGCCCGCATCAAGGTGAGCTGGTTCGCCGTGAACCAGTCCGGGTTGTACGCGCGGTCGAGACGCAGCCGCACCGTGTGGTCGTCGACGACCTCGAACTTCTTCACGTTGTCGGGCATGGTGCCGACCGAGTAGTTGCCCCAGTCCGCCTTGTTCGCCTTGACGAGGTTGAACCAGAACTCCAGGTCGCGGGCGGTCACCTGGGTGCCGTCCGACCATGTGACGCCGTGCCGCAGCGGCAGGGTGACCGTCGTGTTCCCGTCGCTGTACGTCGGCTTCAGGCCGAGCGTGCTCGGGCCGGTCGTGGTCAGTTCGCCCTTCTCCTGCACGGCGTCGTAGACCGGCATGTACAGGAGCGTCTGGATGGCGTAGTTGTACGAGGCTCCGTAGCCCGGCGCGCCGATCGGGAAGATCCAGTTGGGCGTCGCCGCGGGCGGCAGCGCCATCGTGGCCGTGCCGCCCTCGACGGGAGTGCCGCCGGTGGGGCCCATCGCGATCCGGCCGCCCTCGTGCGTGCAGCCGGTGAGCGCCACCAGCGTCGCCGCGAGGGCGAGCGCGGCGGACGCCGTTGACCTGAGGGAACGCATGCCGAAGGGCCTCCAAGGGGACCAGGAAAAGGGGCGCCTGCTCCGTGCCACGGATCGACGGAGGGGCGCCCGAACGCTAAGTCGACCGTTCGAATCAAGTCAATAGGTTCATTCGGAAAGTACTGCAAAATCGCCCGCGCCCTGGTCAACTTGGTTCGGTCATGGTTAATGTTCGGTGCGATATCGAACTAACCCGTCGAAGCAAGTGTGAGAACGACCAGGGGGCGGCATGGCCGACACAGCGCACGAAGGCGAGCCGGGCTCGGCGCAGCACATACTCCGGCTCGTCTCGTCCGGCGCCGCGTCCTCCCGGGCCGACCTCGTACGGGAACTGGGGCTCGCCCCCTCCACGGTGTCGCTGCGCGTACAGGAGCTCGTCTCGGCGGGCGTGCTCACCGAATCCGGCGAGGGCGCCTCACGCGGCGGGCGCCGGCCGCGGCTGCTGCGGGTCCAGGCGCGGGGCGGGGTCGCGCTCGCCGCGGACCTCGGCAGTCACCACGCCCGGCTCGGCGCGATCGACCTCGGGGGCACCGTCCACGGCGCCGTCGACCTGCCGCACGACATCACCGCGGGCCCCGAATCCGCTGTCGACTGGCTGTGCGCGCAAGTGGGCCGGCTCGCCGCCGCGCAGCGGGAGTCGGGGCGCACCGTGCGGGCGCTCGGCGTGGCCTTCCCCGGGCCCGTCGCCCCCGCCGACGGCCGCGTCCTGAGCCCTTCACGCATGCCGGGCTGGCACCGCTACCCGCTGCGCGAGGTCCTCGCCGAGCGGCTCGGCATGCCCGTCACCGTGGCCAACGACGCGACGATGATGGCCGTCGGCGAACACCGCACGACCCGGCCCGACCTCGATCACATGGTCGTCGTCAAGGCGGGCCGCGGCATCGGCAGCGGCATCGTCGTCGCGGGCCGCCCGCACGACGGCGCGACCGGCAGTGCCGGCGACATCAGCCACGTACGCGTCGAGGCGGCGGGTGAGCGGCCGTGCAGCTGCGGCAACATCGGCTGCCTGGAGACCGTCGCGAGCGGCGCCGCTCTGATCCGTGAACTCGCGGCGCAGGGCATCGAGGTGGCGGGGACGAGCGAACTCCTCCAGCTCGTCGCCGACGGCGATCCCGTCGCCACCACCCTCGTGCGCACCGCCGGACGGCACATCGGCACCGTCCTGTCGGTCGTCGTGAACTTCTTCAACCCGCAGGCCGTCGCCCTCGGCGGCGTCCTCGCCACCGCAGAGCCCCTTGTCGCCGCCGTCCGCGGTGTCCTTTATGAGCGCTGCCTGCCGCTCGCCACCGCGGACCTGGAGATCACCACGACGACCGCGGGCCCCGACGCGGGCCTGCTCGGCGCGGGTCTGACGGCGCTGCACCAGACCCTCTCGACAGCCACCTCCGCACCTCCCGCACCTCAGGAAGAGAGCGCCCCCGCATGACCGGCACCACCCCCGCACCCAGCCGTCGCCTGCGCATCGGCATCGGCGGCATCGGCATCGAGTCGTCCACGTTCTGCCCGCACCGCTCCACCGCCGACGACTTCCGGCAGACCCGCGGCCAGGACCTCCTCGACCGCTACACGTGGACGCGGGCCGACAGCGACCTCGCCGACCTCGTGGAATGGGTGCCGCTCCTGCACGCGACGTCGCTGCCCGGCGGCCCGGTGGAAGCCGAGTCGTACCTGATCCTGAAGAACGAACTGGTCACCCGTATACGGGAAGCGGGCCCGCTCGACGGACTCGTCTACGACATCCACGGCGCCATGAGCGTCGTCGGCCTGACCGACGCCGAGGGCGACCTGACCGAGGCCGTCCGCGCCGCGCTCGACCACATCGGCACCCCCGGCGGCGGCCGGCCCATGATCTCCACCGCCATGGACCTGCACGGCAATGTCTCGCGCCGCTTCGCCGAGCCGATCGACCTGCTCACCGCCCACCGGCTCGCCCCGCACGAGGACGCGTGGGACACCCGCGAGCGCGCCGCCCGCAACCTCGTGCACTGCCTGCGCGAGGACGTCCGCCCGCACCGCGCCTGGGTCCAGGTCCCCGTCCTCCTTCCCGGGGAGAAGACCAGCACCCGCCTGGAGCCCGCAAAGTCCCTCTACGCCTCGCTCGCCGAGATCGAGAAGAAGGACGGCATCCTCGATGCCGCGATGTGGGTCGGCTACGCCTGGGCCGACGAGCCGCGCTGCAAGGCCGCCATCGTGGTCACCGGAGAGGACGCCGAACTCGCCGCCCGTGAGGCCGAGTTGCTGGCCCGCCGCTACTGGGACGCCCGCAAGGACTTCGTGTTCGTCGGCCCGACCGGCAGCGCCGAGGAGTGCATCGAGAAGGCCGTCGCCTCCGATCAACGGCCCTTCCTCATCAGCGACTCCGGCGACAACCCGACGGCCGGCGGCGCGGGCGACCTCGCGTACATGCTGGGCAAGCTCCTCGCGCACGACGCGATCCGCACCGGCGAGGTCACCGCCGTCCACCCGGGCATCACCGACCCGGCCGCCGTCGCCGCCTGCTTCGCGGCCGGAGTCGGCGCCGAGGTGACGCTCTCCGTCGGCGGCAAGGTCGACGCGAACCACGGCGGCCCCTACGAACTCACCGGCACCGTAACGGCGTTGCAGCGCGCCGCCGACCAGGCGTACCCGGCCGCGGGCGGCGCCTACGACCGCGGCGTCGACATGGCGGCCGTCCGCGTCGGCGGCCTCACCGTGATCCTCGTCGAGCGCCGCAAGCCCTTCCACACGCTCGCCGACTTCCTGGGCCCGGCCGAGGGCGGCCTCGGCATCGACCCGCGTACGTACGACCTCGTCGTCGTCAAGATCGGCTACCTGGAACCCGAGCTGTACGACATGGCCGCCGACTGGCTGCTCGCGCTCACCCCCGGCGGTGTCGACCAGGACCTGCTGCGCCTGGGCCACCACCGGGTGGAGCGCCCGCTCTACCCCTTCGACGAGGACGCGTACGAGACGGGGGACGGCGGCCCCGACCTCACGCCGGTCCTGCTCTAGAAGCCCTGGCGGCTCAACTCATCCACTCCGCCTCGTAGGTTGCGTATGTCCCGTCGTGCTTCGCCAGATGCACGAACTGGTCCACGTACTCCTGGAAGTCGCGGTCCCCTCGCGGCGTCGCGTACGCCTTCTCCGAGAACGTGAACGGCTCGTCGGGGTGGACCGAGCACAGCTCGGGGTGGATCTTCGCCTGGTAGAGCGTCTCGCTCGCGTCCGTCATCATCACGTCCGCCCGGCCCGCCACGATCTCGTCGAAGATCGTGGTGTTGTCCGGGTGGACGGTGATGGTGGCCTGCTGGATGTGGGCGCGGGCGAACTGCTCGTTCGTGCCACCGGGGTTGACGATCACCTTGGTGCCGGGCTTGTCGATGTCGTCGAGCGTCTTGTACGTGTCCTTGTCGGCACAGCGCACGACCGGCGTCTTGCCGTCCTCGCGCGTCGGCTCGCTGAAGTGGACCTGGCGGGCGCGGGGCAGCGTGATGGAGACACCGCCGACCGCGACGTCGCACTTCCCGGCCGACAGATCGCTCACCAGGTTCGCCCAAGTGGCGTCCACGAAGCGGGCCTTGGCGTCCAGGCTCTTGGCGAGATCCTTCGCCATGTCGATGTCGACGCCACTGTACGAACCGTCCTTCTGGTCCTTGTACGTGAACGGCCGGTAGTCGCCCGTCGTGCAGACCCGCAGCACCCCGGACTTCGGTACGGAGTCCAGCAGGCTGCCCGGCGGCTTCTTCGCGGGCTGGTGCGCGGCCGTGGGTGCCGCGGGTGCGGCGGCGGTCAGGGCCAGCAGGCAGACCAGGGCGGACAGGGTGGCGGCACGCTGCTTGGACGCGCGGCGGCTCATCGCGACTCCTCGGCAAGACGGTTGCAAAATGACGTGATCACCTTGGCAGATCAACCGCTGCGCGGACCCCCGCGGAACGCCCCCGGTGTCTCGCCCGCCCGCAGCCGGAAGAACTTGGTGAAGTCGCTCGGATCGTCGAAGCCGAGCCTGGCCGCCACCTCCCGTGCGGGCAGGCCGCTGTGCCACAGCAACCGCTTGGCCTCCAGCAGGACCCGGTCGTCGACGTACTGCTTGGCGGTGCGGCCCGTCGCGGCGAGCGACGCCCGGGTCAGCGTGCGCGGGCTGTACCCAAGGGCCGCCGCGTAGTCCTCGACCCGCCGGGTCACCGCGTGGTCCCGCTCGACGGCCGCGTGGAAGCGGCGGAACGTGCCCGACACCGCCCCCGCGTCCGGCGCCGGATCGCGCACCGCCGCCAGGCGCACCACCAGCACGGACAGCAGGGCGCGCACCACCTCGGTGTGCGCCTGAAGCGGCAGCGAGGCCATCGCCCCGTACTCGTGACGGAGATGGTCGAGCGCCCGCGCCACCGCCTCCGCCGCCGGCCCCCGCGGCGCCAGCGGGTACTGCTCGTACGGCGGATCCATGTGCGCGGCCGAGACCGTGGCGGGCGGCAGGAAGCCCGCCTTGAACAGCACGATCACCCCGTCCGCCGCCGCCAGATCCGCACCGAACCGCTGCACCTGCCCCGCCCGGATCCACAGCCACGACCCGGGCCGCAGCTCCTGCTCGACGAAGTCCACCCACATCCGCAGCGGCCGTGCGCGGGCCCCGATCAGCTGGTGGAAGGCGGGGCGCAGCGGGACGTACGGGTCGTTGCCGTGCCGCCGCGCCCGCTCGTACAGATCGGCGAGCTCCATCACCTCGACCCCGGCGGGCGCACCGACGGTCGGCGTGTACGCCAGCTCCCTGACGTCCGCGCCCCGGGCGGCGCCTGCATCCTGTCCGTTTTTCCCCATGCCGAGTCCCGAGCGTACCGCTCCCGGGTCCGTCCCGCCGCCTAGCGTGAAAGCACAGGTCAGCGACGTATGAGGAGAGGCACTGTGCGATTGGTCGTAGGCATGACCGGAGCGACCGGCGCGCCGTTCGGTGTCCGGCTACTGGAGAACCTGCGCGAGCTGCCGGACGTGGAGACCCATCTGGTCCTCTCCCGCTGGGCGCGCACCACGATCGAGCTGGAGACCGGCCTGTCCGTCGCCGAGGTGTCCGCGCTCGCGGACGTCACGCACCACCCGGACGACCAGGGCGCCACCATCTCCTCCGGTTCGTTCCGCACCGACGGCATGGTCATCGTGCCGTGCTCCATGAAGACCCTCGCGGGCATCAGGACCGGGTACGCCGAAGGGCTCGTGGCGCGCGCCGCCGATGTCGTCCTCAAGGAGCGCCGCAAGCTCGTCCTCGTGCCCCGCGAGACCCCGCTGAGCGAGATCCATCTGCGGAACATGCTTGAACTCGCCCGTATGGGCGTGCAGTTGGTGCCACCCATGCCCGCCTTCTACAACCATCCGCGGAGCGTCGACGACATCGTCGACCACATCACGGCCCGCATCCTCGACCAGTTCGAGCTGCCCGCGCCCGCCGCCCGGCGCTGGGCCGGCATGCGCGCGGCTCGCGCCGCCGCCCGCGACGCCGCCTGAAGTCCCGTACCCCACAAAGGAATTCACCATGGCCTACGACGATCTGCGCAGCTTCCTCGCCACCTTGGAGAAGGAGGGGCAGCTGCTGCGCATCACCGACGAGGTGCTGCCCGAGCCCGATCTGGCGGCCGCCGCCAACGCGACGGGCCGCATCGGCGAGAACGCCCCCGCCCTCTACTTCGACAACGTCAAGGGCTTCACCGACGCCCGGATCGCGCTGAACGTGCACGGTTCCTGGGCCAATCACGCGCTCGCCCTCGGTCTGCCGCGGGGCACCCCGGTCAAGGAGCAGGTCGAGGAGTTCGCCCGCCGCTGGGACGCCTTCCCCGTCGCACCCGAACGGCGCGAGGACGCACCCTGGCGCGAGAACGCTCAGGAGGCCGGTGACGTGGACCTCTTCTCCGTCCTGCCGCTCTTCCGCCTCAATGACGGCGACGGCGGCTTCTACCTCGACAAGGCCGCCGTCGTCTCCCGCGACCCCGAGGACCCCGACGACTTCGGCAAGCAGAACGTCGGCACATACCGCATCCAGGTCATCGGCAAGGACCGCCTCGCCTTCCAGCCGGTCCCCATGCACGACGTGGCCCAGCACCTGCGCAAGGCCGAGGAGGTGGGCGAGGACCTGCCCATCGCGATCACTCTCGGCAACGACCCCGTGATGGCGATCGTCGCCGGGATGCCGATGGCGTACGACCAGAGCGAGTACGAGATGGCCGGCGCACTGCGCGGGGCGCCCGCGCCGATCGCCACCGCGCCGCTCACCGGCTTCGACGTGCCGTGGGGCAGCGAGGTCGTCATCGAGGGCGTCATCGAGTCCCGCACCCGTCAAATAGAGGGCCCCTTCGGGGAGTTCACCGGCCACTACTCCGGTGGCCGCCGGATGCCCGTCATCCGCGTCGACCGCGTCTCGTACCGGACGAACCCGGTCTTCGAGTCGCTCTACCTCGGCATGCCGTGGACCGAGGTCGACTACCTCGTCGGCCCCAACACCTGCGTCCCCCTGCTCAAGCAGCTGCGCGCCGAGTTCCCCGAGGTGCAGGCCGTCAACGCCATGTACACCCACGGCCTGATGGTGGTCATCTCCACGGCCAAGCGGTACGGCGGCTTCGCCAAGGCCGTCGGCATGCGCGCGATGACGACACCGCACGGACTCGGTTACGTGTCCCAGGTGATCCTCGTCGACGAGGACGTGGACCCCTTCAATCTGCCGCAGGTCATGTGGGCCATGTCGGCGAAGGTCAACCCGAAGGACGACGTCGTCGTCATCCCGAACCTGTCGGTCCTCGAACTCGCGCCCGCGGCGCAGCCCGCCGGCATCACCAGCAAGATGATCATCGATGCGACGACTCCGGTCGCCCCCGATGTCCGCGGCAACTTCTCCACCCCGGCCAAGGACCTGCCCGAGACCGCCGAGTGGGCGGCCCGTCTGCAGCGCCTCATCGCGGCCCGCCACTGAACACGAAGAGTCCCGAAGAAAGGCCAAGTCCCGTGCAGAACCTGCCCGTTGAATGCCCCCGCTGCGCCTTCGAGGCGATCAGCCCGCTCGCCACCTCGCCCGTACGCGGGGTGTGGGACGTGCTCCAGTGCGACCGCTGCCTCTACACCTGGCGCACCACCGAACCCGCCCGCCGCACCCGGCGCGACGCCTACCCGGACATCTTCAAGCTGACGCAGGCCGACATCGACCGGGCGATCGAGGTACCGGCGATACCGCCGCTGCGCGCCGACGCCGGACACTGAGCGACGACGGTGCCCCGGCCGGGCGGGGGCACCGTCGTGGTGGCACGGCTCAGACGGACCGGTGGTACTGGTCCGGCACGTGCACGTCGGCGCCCAGCTCGCGCGCCGCGTGGCGGGCGAAGGACGGGTCGCGCAGGAGCTCGCGGCCGAGCAGCACCGCGTCGGCCTCGCCGTTGGAGACGATCTTCTCGGCCTGCTCGACTTCCGTGATCAGGCCGACGGCGGCGACCGGCACCCCGGCCTCGCCTCGGATGCGCGCCGCGAACGGGACCTGGTAGCCGGGGCCGACCGGGATGCGGACGCCCGCGGCGTTGCCGCCGGTCGACACGTCGATCAAGTCCACGCCGTGCGCCTGGAGTTCGGCGGCGAAGCGGACCGTCTCGTCGGCGGTCCAGCCGGCCTCGCCCGCCAGCCAGTCGGTGGCGGAGATACGGAAGAACAAGGGGAGTTCGTCGGGCCACACGGCACGCACGGCGTCGACGACCTCCAGGGCGAAGCGGGTGCGGTTCTCGTACGAGCCGCCGTACTCGTCCGTACGCCGGTTGCTGTGCGGGGAGAGGAACTGGCCGATCAGATAGCCGTGCGCCCCGTGGATCTCGGCGACCTCGAACCCGGCGTCGAGGGAGCGCCGCGCGGCGTCGGCGAACTGCTGGACGATCTCCGCGATGCCGTCGGCCGTCAGCTCGGCCGGCGCCGGGTGCGTGTCGTCGAACGGCACCGCGCTCGGCGCCACCGCCTGCCACCCGTGGTCCTCGGGGCCGAGCGGCGCGCCGCCCTTCCAGGGGCGGTCAGTCGAGGCCTTGCGGCCCGCGTGTCCGAGCTGGATCCCCGGGATCGTGTTCTGGGACTTGAAGAACGTCGTGATCCGGCGGAAGGCTTCCACCTGCGCGTCGTTCCAGATGCCCAGGTCGTACGGGGAGATGCGGCCCTCGGGGCTGACCCCGGTGGCCTCGACGATGATCAGGCCGGTGCCGCCGGCCGCCCGCGCGCCGTAGTGCTGGAAGTGCCAGTCCGTGGGCGCGCCGGTCAGCGGGCCCTCGGGGGCGGCGCTGTACTGGCACATCGGCGGCATCCAGACACGGTTCGCAGCCGTCAGTGACCGCAGGGTGTAGGGCTCGAACAGCGTGCTCACGCCGGACTCCATTCGTACGTGCTCAATTTCTTGCCTACTACGATAGGCATCGTAGTACGGCGACTGTCAAACTACGAGGAGTCTCGTACAATGAGCTCGGACCGCGGGGTCCGGGATCGCGCGGGTCGAACACGAACCACGGATCGCCGTCACACGCAGACACAAGGGGATCCGCCATGACGACCGCCGCAGCGCACACCACCGGCAGCCGCACCCTCGCGCACCCCGACCGCGCGGAGATCCGGCTCGAAGCGGTGCTGCACGCACTGGCCGACCCCATGCGTCTCGCCGTCGTCCGCGAGATGGCGGCAGCGCGGGGGGTCGACTCCCAGGGGTTCTCCTGTTCCCACTTCGACCTGCCCGTCACCAAGTCCACGTCCACGCACCACTTCCGGGTGCTGCGCGAGAGTGGCGTGATCGAGCAGGTCTACCGTGGTACGACGAAGCTGAACGGACTGCGCCGAGCTGATCTGGACGCCCTGTTCCCCGGCCTGCTCGACCGTGTTCTCGACGCGGCCGACCGGCAGGCCGACCGGCTCGGCGGCAGCGGGGCGGCCTGAACGCGCCGCATACCGGAAGGTGTCACGCCCCGGACGGGCCTCGCGCCGCGCTCAACAGCCCTGCCCAGTCGGAGATCTTGACGGAACCGCGCCCGAGTGAGAGCCCCAGCGCCGCCTCGGCCCGCTCGATCGACCGCCAGCCGTCCCACTCCACGGGCCGCACCCCGGCGGCGAGCAGCCCGGCCAGTGGATCCCGCGCCCGTTCCTGAGCGCCGGTGAGCTCGGCGAGGTCGTCGAGGAGGGACGACACCGTCTCCTTGGCGCACGGCCGGTTCGTGCCGATGACCCCGGTCGGGCCGCGCTTGATCCACCCCGCGACGTACTCACCGGGGGAGACGAGGCCGCCCCGCAGCACCCGCCCCGCCGCATGCGGAACCGTCCCGAGGCCCGCGTCGAACGGCAGCCCCGCCAGCGGCACCCCGCGGTACCCGACCGACCGGAGCACCAGCTCCGCGGCGATCTCCTCGCACACGCCCGTCCCGAGCACGCCCCCGTGCCCGTCCGGCCGGGTCCGCTCGAAGCGCACCGCCGCGACCCGCCCGCGCCCCTCGACGATCTCGACGGGCCGCAGAAAGAACCGCAGATGGATCCGGCGGGCGGCGCCCTGGCGCGGTCGGCCTGCCCAGCCGCGCAGCACCTCCACGTTGCGGCGGACGGCCGTGGGCAGCGCGGCGGGGTCGCGGAATCCGGGGTCGAGGATCAACTCGGCTTCGTCCACGACGACTTCGGCGCCTGGAAGAGCGCCGAGCTCGCGTAGCTCCTTGGTGGTGAAGCGGGCCTGTGACGGGCCCCGCCGGCCCACCATGTAGACGTCCCGCACCGCGCTCGCGGCCAGTGTGCCGAGCGCCGCCTGCGGCATGTCGGTGGGCGCGAGCTCGGCGGCACCGCGGGCCAGCATGCGCGTCACGTCGACCGCCACGTTCCCGACGCCGATCGCGACGGCGGAGCGCACGTCCCGGACGAAACCGTCGTCGCGCGCGTCGGGGTGGGCGCTGTACCAGGCCACGAAGTCGGTCGCCGACCAACTCCCGGGAAGGTCCTCGCCCGGCACCCCGAGCCGCCGGTCGGCCGCGGCGCCCACGCAGTACACGACCGCGTCGTACAGCTCCAGAAGCTTCGCGGGCGGCAGCGAGGGGCCGATCTCGACACCGCCGAGGAAGCGGATCCGCTCGTCCTGCAGCACCGTCCGCAGGGTGCCCTGCAACGACTTGATCTTCTCGTGGTCGGGCGCGACGCCGTAGCGCACCAGGCCGTACGGGCACGGCAGCCGGTCGAGCACGTCGACGCGGATGTCCGGGAGGCTGCCTTGCTGGATGAGGCTCTGAGCGGTGTAGACCCCGCTCGGCCCCGATCCGACAACGGCGATGTGCGGCACGGGCGGCTCCTTCCGCAGTGCGCTGATGCTCTTCAGCATGGCACCGGGAAGCGCCTACGGGGAGAGTTTGTCGCGTGCGTGGCCTGTCAAGCAGTGATCCCTCGGCTACCGTGCGCAAGCGCCGGAGGGGTTCCACCGGCGGCTTTGACGCGTCCATCGACCGTGCAGGCCGCTCAGGACATGTCGCGCATCCGGCTGATCTCCGTCGTCTGCTGCGCGATCACGTCGTCCGCCATCTCCTCCACCTGCACATCGTTTCCTTCGCTCTTCACCTCGGTGGCCATCGTCACGGCCCCCTGGTGATGAGTGATCATCAGTTTCAGGAACAGGGCGTCAAATGCCGTGCCCCGTGCGGCCCGCAGCTTCTTCAGCTGCGCCGAGCTCGCCATCCCCGGCATCGCCTCGTGCGCCGCGTGCCCGGTTGGTGTCCCGCTGCGTCCGTGCTGTTTCAGCCAGCCGCGCATCACCTCGACCTCGGGCTCCTGGGCGGCGGCGATCCGCTCGGCGAGCCGCTTCAAAGAGGCCGACTCGGCCTGATCCGGGACGAGTTCCGTCATCAGCAGCGCCTGCTCGTGGTGCTGGATCATCATCTGCGCGTAGCGGACGTCGGCCGAATTGGGCCGGTCGTCGGCGCCGCGCCGCTGCGCGTCCTTGGCCGAAAGGGTCTCCGCGGCCTCCCCGGGCCTGCCCGGCGCGATGACCGAAGGGCCGCTGGGCGCAGGGGAGTCGGCGTGATCGGAGCCCCCCGAGTCGCACGCGGTCAGCCCCAGCGCGAGTGCCGCGAGCAGCGCGGGAGCAGCAACTTTGATGACGAGTAGGTTGCCATCTGTTGATCTGAGCATGATGAAGACGATACTCGGGGGATCCGTGAACCGTTCACGTATCCATGACGACTCAGTCGACCCAGTCGACCAGGGAGACAACAGTGACCCTGTTGCAGGACTCCACCCGAACACGCCGCAGACGCCTGGGAGTCGGGGCCGCCGCCGCCGGACTCCTCGCGGCTCTCCTGGCCGCGGGCCCGGTGTCGGCCACGCCCGACCCGGGCGACAGATCCGCGGCGCCCAAGAGCGTGTCGCAGAGCGCCGAGACCGAGGCAGAGGCGGCGATCGCCGCCGGTGAGATACCCGGCCAGGACGAGATCGTCCACTCCGCCAACATCGAGCACCTCACCAACCTCCCCAAGGACGCGCTCCCGGGCTTCAACACGGACCTCGCGTTCCAGGGCAAGTACGCCTTCGCCGGGAACTACGACGGCTTCCGCATCTACGACATCAGCAACCCGAAGGCGCCCAGGACCGTCTCGCAGGTCCTGTGCCCGGGCTCGCAGAACGACATCTCCGTCTCCGGGAACCTGCTGTTCCTCTCCACGGACAGCTCCCGCAGCGACAACTCCTGCGCCTCCACCACCCAGCCCGCGACCGAGAAGTCGTCCTGGGAGGGGATGAAGGTCTTCGACATCAGCGACAAGCGGAACCCGAAGTACGTCGCCGCCGTCGAGACCGCGTGCGGCTCGCACACGCACACCCTGGTGCCGGAGAAGAAGGACGTCTACGTCTACGTCTCCTCGTACTCGCCGAGCGCGACGTTCCCGGACTGCCAACCGCCGCACGACGGCATCTCGGTCATCAAGGTGCCGCGCAAGGCCCCGCAGAAGGCGGCCGTGGTGAACTTCCCCGTCCTGTTCCCCGGTGAGGGCGCGGACGGCGGCGGCAACCCGGGCGGGCCCGCCAACCCCGGCGTCTCCAAGACCACCGGCTGCCACGACATCACGGTGCTCCCCTCGAAGGACCTGGCCGCCGGCGCCTGCATGGGCGACGGCATCCTGTTCTCCATCAAGGACCCGGAGAACCCGAAGGTCATCGACCAGGTCCAGGACAACGTGAACTTCGCGTTCTGGCACTCGGCGACCTTCAACCAGAAGGCGAACAAGGTCGTGTTCACCGATGAGTTGGGCGGCGGCGGCGCGGCCACCTGCAACGCCGAGGTCGGCCCCGACCGCGGCGCGGACGGCATCTACGACATCGTCGGCAAGGGCGACAAGCGCAAGCTCGTCTTCCGCAGCTACTTCAAGATCCCGCGCCACCAGGCCGACACCGAGAACTGCGTCGCGCACAACGGCTCGCTGATCCCCGTCAAGGGCAAGGACCTCATGGTCCAGGCCTGGTACCAGGGCGGCGTCTCGGTCTGGGACTTCACGAACTCGGACAAGCCCAAGGAGATCGGCTACTTCGAGCGCGGCCCGCTGAGCACCGAAGAACTCGTCGTCGGCGGCTCCTGGTCGGCGTACTACTACAACGGCTACATCTACTCCAACGACATCCAGAAGGGCTTCGACGTCCTGAAACTCAGCGACCGGCGCACGGATCCGGCCAAGCGGATCCACGTGGACGAGCTCAACGTCCAGACGCAGCCGGACTACTTCGACTGACCGGATCCCCCGTTGGTGCCGTCGGCCGGCCGCAACCGTTCGAAGTAGCGTGAGAAATCGGCCGGCCGGCCGTGTGCGGGGCTCCCGCCGGGCGACTCGTCATCGCCCTCGCCCGGCGGGAAGCCCCGCTCCCACTCCAGGTCGTAGCGCCTGAACAACTCGGTGCGCAGGGCCACGATCGGCATCGGCGCGCCCGGCACGAGCATCGCGAACACCGCGCCCATCAGCACGGCACGCAGCAGCGGATAGTCCCGGTCGACGTCGAGCGCGCCGTGCCGCAGGACGGTGTCGCGCAGCAGCACCGCCAGCCGCTGCTGCTCCGGGCACTGCACGAACCCCTCGGCCTGCAGGATGCCCGCCATATGCGTCCGCATGAGGACCGGCTGGTCCCGGGCCAGGCCCAGGATCGCGTCGATGGCGCGGGCGAGCCGCTCGTCCCCGTCCTTCGTCCGCGGCTCGCTCTCCAGGGCCTCCTCGAGGGTCCGGTGCATCAGCCGGTGCACGGCGGACTGCAGCAACTGCCGCTTGCCCGGGAAGTAGTACGAGACCAGACCACGTGCCGAACCGGCGCGGTCCGCGATGTCGCCGAGGGTCGTCGCCTCATAACCGTGCTCCCCGACAAGCTCGAGCGTCGCCTGCAGGAGCCGCTCGCGAGAACGCCGACGCAACTCCTCATTGACCGATGCGCTGCGGGGGGACATCCTTGACTCCTGCGTTGACTGGCTCTCAGCCAACTATACTCAACGCGTCCTGGCCGCCGGCCCGTTGGGTGCGGCGCGCGGGAGGGCCGGCCGTATCGGGCGACGCGGGGGATCGTCCGATACGGCCGCGTCACGCGACGGCCCGGCCTCCGGACGGTGTCGGCGCCGCCGGGCGGTCGGTGCGCCGGATGACACGGTCGCCGCGGACTGGACTTGCTGGTCCATTTTTTGCGTCGCACAGTGGCACCACTCGACGATCTGAGGAGTGGACCATGTCGATGCGACTTGGCGGGAAGACCGCCCTGGTGACCGGGGCGACCAGCAATATCGGGCGGGCCATCGCGGAGGCCTTCGCCGCCGAGGGGGCGCACGTCGCCGTCTCCGGCCGGAGCGCCGAGCGGGGCGGAGAGGTCGTCGACGGGATCGGCGCCCGCGGTGGCCGCGCCGATTTCGTCCAGGCCGACCTGGACGGCAGCGCCACCGCCTCGCAGACGCTGGCCCGGGAGGCGGCACGGGTGCTCGGCGGGCGGGTGGACATCCTCGTCAACAACGCGGGCATCTACCCCGGTGGTCCCACGGCGGCCACCGACGAGAAGACCTTCGACCGGGTCTACGCCGTGAACGTGAAGGCGCCGTTCTTCCTGACCGCGGCCGTCGCCCCCGCCATGGTGGAGGACGGCGGCGGGGTGATCATCAACCTGGGCTCCTGGATCGCGCGCCTCGGTGTTCCGGCCGGCGCCCTCTACAGCTCCACCAAGGGGGCCATGGAGACGCTGACCCGGGCCTGGGCCGCGGAGTTCGGGCCGCAGGGTGTCCGGGTGAACGCGATCTCGCCGGGCGTGGTGCTGACGCCCGTACCAGGAGAGATCGTCCCCGGCGAGATCATGATGAAGGGCACCCCCGCGAACGGCATGGGCACCCCCGACGCCATCGCGAACGCGGCCGTGTACCTGGCCGGTGACGAGTCGTCATTCGTGCACGGCACCGTGCTCGACGTCGACGGCGGCCGCACCGCCGCCGCGGTCATCGCCGCCTAGAGTCTGTCCGGCGGATCGGGTCGCATCTAGGTTGGCCCGCGCTGGCCTGTGGGTTGCCGGACCCCGCGCCTGTCACGCGGCTTCGCCGCCCTCCCGGCGGAGGTCCGCGATGCCTTGATCGAGGGCGGCGCGCAGGTGGGCGGAGCGGCCCGTCGACAGCAGGATCGAGACACCGCCCTGGATCGCGGTCAGCAGCGCCGCCGCCCTCCTGTCGACATCGAGGCCGGAGGGCAGCCGGCCGGTCGCCTGGAGCGCCCTGATGCCCGCCGTTAGGCTCCCCTGCCATTGACGCATCAGCTCGATCACGATCGCCCGCGTCCCCGGAGTCGTCCGGCCGATCTGTAGGAACAGCGACCCGAGCGGGCACTCGTCCCCCTGCGTCTCGTAGCGCTCGATCACCACGGTGCGCCACCGCTCCCACGCCTCCCACGAGTCGAGGCGGCCCAGGTAGGGCTGCTGGTCGGCCAGGACCTGGTCCGCCTCGAACTGGGCCACCGCGACAAGGAGTTCGTCCTTGCCTGCCGGGAAGTAATGGAACAGCTGGCTCTTGCTGGTGCTGGTCCGCGCCATGATGTCGTCCAGCGTCGCCGAGGCGACGCCCTGCTCCCGCAGCACCGCCGCGGCCCCCTCCACGATCCGGCCCCGCGTCGCCTTCCCCTTGGCCGTCAGTTCGCCGCGCATGCGCCCCATCCCTCCACGCTGGACTGTGCGGTCCATTATGGCCGGGGCAGGCTGTTAAAGCAGTTCGAGCACCGGACGCAGGCCGTCGGGTCGGTCCGCCGTCGGCAGATGGTCCACGAAGTGCACCGCGCAGCCCAGCGCCGCCGCCCCGCCGTCCGCCCGCCGGTCGTCGCCGACCATCAGGGTGTCGCGCGGGGCCACCCCCAGCGCCTCGCACGCGGCCGAGAACAGGCGCGGGTCCGGCTTCGTGACGCCGTGGCGGTACGACAGGACGTACGTGTCGATGTAACGGTCGAGCCCGTGCTCGACGAAGACGGGGTGCGGATCCCAGCCGATGTTGCTGACGACGCCCACCGGGACTCCGCGCTCGCGCAGCGCCGACAGGACGTCGAGCGCGTCCGGGTACGGCTGCCAGGCGGCCGGCCGCATGTGCCGCTCGTACAGGGCGTCGTAGAGCCGGTCGTCGGGGAGCGGGACCTCGCGGGCCATGCCTGTGTACGCGGCCCGGTGCCGCGTGGCATCCACGTCACGCACCGCCATCAGCTCCGTGAGGTGGTCGGGGACCGTGACGTGGGCCGTCGTGCCGCCGGGCAGCGCCCCGACGTCGTGCAGCCCCCGCGCCGCGCGCGTGAACTCGGTGTCGGACATCGTCAGCCGGGATTCGTCGAGCACCGCGCGGAGCCACGACGCGGTGGACTCGATGCGAAAGAGCGTCCCTGAGAAATCGAAGAGCACGGCTTTGATCGTCATGCGTCCGATCCTGCGGGGCGGTGAAGTCGCTGGTCAAGGGCGGCTGTTCGGGCCACGCCACTTCTCGTACGCCGTGGTGGACAGGGTCACCGTCAGCGCCCCGAGCAGCCAGCCGCCCAGTACGTCCGACGGCCAGTGCACCCCGAGCCAGAGCCGGGTCACGCCCACGCCGAGCACCGAGACCACCGAGACGGCCAGGGCCGCACCCCACAGGACAGGCCCGGCGCCCCGACGGCGCAGCAGCCACAGCACGAGCCCGCACACGACCGTCGCCGTCATCGCGTGGCCCGAGGGGAACGCCGCGAAGTGCGCCGAGTCCACCGGATCGGGCCACACCGGCCGGGGCCGGTCGACGACCGCCTTGAGCCCCTGCTGGACGAGCGAGCCCAGCGCGCACGTCACCAGCAGCCAGGCCGCGAGCACCCGGTCCCGCAGCCGCCACGCCACAAGCGCCGCAACCACCGCGACCAGGGCGCGCATCGCCCACGGGTCCCACACCCAGTCCGACAGGACACGGTTGACGCGGGTGAGACCGGGCTCGGCGACCGCCCCCCGGTGCAGGGCCCGGACGATGCCGCCGTCCAGATCCATCAGCGGACTCCAGCGGACCGCCACGAGGAGCAGCAGAACCGCGCAGGCCACCGCGAGCGGGGCGCGCGGCCGGGGCGGGGAGTCGCGTCGCGCCGGGTGCATGGGGAAGATCCTGACCCATTTCGGGCCGCGCACACTATCCCAACGCGTGCAATCCCGGTACGAACGTCATCAGGAGCGGGGCCAGGGGGAGCAGCGCGGCCGCGGCGGTCAGCCGCAGCCGACGGGCCGGGGTCAGCCGCGACGGCGGGGTGAGCAGCCGGTGCACGCGCTGCGGGACGTGGGCGTGCGGTGTGGGGCAGGGCCCGAACACCCCGCGGTCCTCGTTGAGTTCGACCAGGGCCAGGGCGATGGTGAGCCGGCCGAAGCGGCGCGAGGCCACGTCGTCGGCGGCCAGCTCGACCAGCCGGTGCATCTCGTCGCGGAACGCGGCGAACACCGGCACCTGCGGGAATCCGACGGCCAGCGCGCCCGAACAGTGCAGCAGCCAGTCGTGCCGCCACTGCGCGTGCCCCATCTCGTGCGCGAGCACCGCGTCGAGCTGGTGCCCCTTCAGGCGGCGCAACGCGGCCGTGGTGATGACCAGTTGAGGCGTCGCGCCGGACAGCCACCACGCGTCGGGCCGCTCGCCCTCCAGCACCACGAGACGGTCCGAGCCGGGCTCCTCGCCGGGCAACAGCGGTGCGCGCACCTGCAGTTCGGTCCGCCGCTGCCTGCGCCGGGCCCGCGCCCTGCGCACCTCGCGCACCAGCATGGCGGCCGTCCAGACCCCGCCGAGCGCGAGCGCCACGGCGACCGTGGCCGCCCACGGTCCGGTGGTGCGCAGCGCGTACGCGTCCACGACCGCGTGCGGGGCGGGCGCGAACAGATGGCCGCGCACCGCCTGCCACGCCGAGGCCGCGCTGAGGGCCATCGACAGGCCGCAGCAGAGCAGCATGCCCGCCACCACGCACTGCCACGCCCACAACGCGACGATCGGCTCCCGCTCCGGCCAGTCGGCACGCGCCAGCAGGCGCGGGGCGACAACAGCGAGAAGGGTGCCGAGCAGCAACAGCGCTACGGGGACCGTCATGGCGTCAGCCTATGTAGCGGGGTCTCGCCGGGGTATGGCCTGGCGCGTCAAGTGACGTACGCCACGGCTTGATCAAAGGGCTCGCGCGTTCGTCAGGGGGTCGGTGGAGGAGGCCGGGGGAGAGCCGCGGCCGTGCGCCGCCCGGCTCTACATCGTGAGGAGCATCGCCAGCATGCCCATCCCCATCGAGAGCCGGCAGGCCCGCGCCAGCTCCGGCCGGTCGCCCCAGCCGGCGAAGGCGGGGCCGCTCGCGGTCGTGGCCCCGGCAGGTACGAGTCGCGCGCCGGACCACAGCACGTACCCGACGAAGTACAGGAGCAGGAGGCCGGTGAGGACCGGGGCGCCCGCCCCCTCGTGGTGCGCGTGCGCCGCCGGACGCACGGCCATCGCCACCGCCATGTACGCCATGGCGAACGTGCCCACCAAGTGGTGCAGATGGTGCGCCCCGCGGCGCGCTGCCCACAAGGCTCGCATGGCGGCAGCCCCGAACACGGCCCCGTAGAGCAGCCACGCCCACGACGGCGGCGTGAGGACCGCGGTCGGCACCGCCATCAACGCCATCCCGAACCCCATCAGCGCCTCGCCGCCGGCGGTGCGGCGCTGTTCCTCGACGCCGCTGCGCATGCGCAGCAGGCAGTACGCGCCGGTCGCCGCGCACAGCGCGACGAGCAGCCATGCGGCCGACAGCGGTCCGTGCACCCCGGGTCCCCCATTTCCTGCGGCTCTCGTGGAGATGCCCGGGCGGGCGGGAGCGTAAAGCAGCGCAGGGAAGCATGGGCGGTCGCGCAGCCGGACAGGGCGCGCCCCGGAGGGTTCATTGGCGAGTATCTTTTACGAGTAAAACACCTGCTAAGGTTTTAAGTATGAGCAGCACACCTCCGCCACCTCCCTCCCCGCGTATGTCCCCGCGTACCGTCTCCGTCCGCCGACTCCCGCTGGCCGGAGTGCTGCGTCCGAACAAGCCGTCGGACATCTGGTTCAAACCGGCGTCGAGCGTCGTCGCCTCCGCCGCGATACCGAACCTGACGCTGCTCGCCCTCGGCCGGCTCGACCTGATGATGTACACGATGGCCGGCAGCTTCTGCGCCCTGTACGGGCACAACCTGCCCTACGCCGCCAGGGCCCGGGCCCTGGCGGGCGTGGTGCTCGGGATGTTCGCGAGCATCGCCGTCGCCCTCGTCACCGCGTCGCTCACCTCGTCCGCGGTGATCCTCGTGATGGTGGGCGCGCTGCTCGCCGCCGCGCAGAAGACGCTGTGCGACGCCACCCGGATCGGCCCGCCCGGACACCTGATCTTCACGTTCATCAGCTCCGCGTCGCTCTTCGCGCCGCAGACCATCGGGCAGGTGCCGGGGCATCTCGCGCTCACCCTCGGCGCCGGTGCCGTGGCCTGGCTCGTCGGCATGGCACCCGTCCTTGTGCGCCCCCACGGCCCGGAGCGGCGGGCCACGGCACGCGCCCTGAACGCCGCCGCCGCGTACGCCGAACGCCCCGAGCACGCGCCCGCCCGGGGCGCCGCCGCCGCTGCCGTGCACGCCGCCTGGCAGTCGCTGCTCGCCACCGGGGCGCGGACCGCCGCGCGGCGCGCCCTGGAGCGGCTCGTCGTGCGGGCGGAGGTGGCCCTCGCGGCGCCGGGCGACGCGGACGCGGCCCAGCTGCGCGCCTGGGCCGCCGGACTCCGCGGCGCCGGAGCCGTGCCGCGGCCCGGCCGGATCGCCGGAACCGACGAGGAACTGCTCGGCGTCGAAGCCGAACTCGCCGTCGGCACACCGTCGTTGTGGCGGCGGATCGGGCCCGGCTCGCCGCTCCTTCCGGTCGCCCTGCGCACCGCCGTCGGCTGCGCCCTCGCCGGATACGCCTCGCTCGCCCTGGGCGTCGGGCGGCCCTACTGGGCCCTGGTCACCGCCGCCTCGCTCTACCAGGCGAACGTGACCCTGACCTGGAACCGCGGCGTCCAGCGCGTCGTCGGCAACCTCGCAGGGGTCCTCGTCTTCGCCGCCGTCGTCCCGTTCGCGCACCTCGGCCCCGCCGCCCTCGTGGCGTGCTGCATGATCTTCAGCTTCGGGGCCGAGGCGCTCATCACCCGGAACTACTGGCTGGGCAGCCTGTGCGTGACGCCGATGGCGCTGCTCGTCACCGAGTTCGCCCGGTTCCAGGAGCCCGGTGAACTGATCGCCGACCGCATTGTGGACACGCTGGTGGGAGCGCTGCTCGGGGTGGTCGCCGCCGTCGCCGTGACGAACCGGCGCGCGGGTGACCACATCGAGCAGGCCCTCGCCCGGGTCGACACCGCCCGGGAGAGCGCCGACCGTACGCTCGCCTCGGCCGCGCCGGGGCCCGCCGCCCTGGAGACGGCCCGGCGCTCGCTCGCCGGGGCCCTGGTGGAGCTGCGCGCCGCCGCCGACACGGCGGCCGGCGAGTGGTGGCAGCGGGCGCTGCCGGAGGACCGGGTGGTCGCCGCCGAGCGGGCCGGACACCGTACGCTCGCGGCGACGGTCCGGCGGCAGCCGCTCGGACCGGTCACCGCTGTCGACGACACTGGTGACAAGGCGGGCGACCCGAGCGGCGCCCGCGGCTAGCGGTATCGGTCAGCGGTATCGGTCGAGGAAGGTCCGGTCAGGCACGCATGAGTACGCAGCACGAGACGGCGGCGGCGCGGCCGCCCGACACCGTGTCCTCGGTCGTACGGCAGTGGCAGGCCGTGCGCCCCGACGTCGACACCGGACCGATGGAGATCATCGGCCGCATCAACCGCTGCGCCGCACTGCTGCAACAGGCCGAGGACGCGCCGCTGCGGTACGCCGGACTGACCAGGGCCGAGTTCGACCTGCTCGGCACCTTGCGCCGCACCGGGCGCGAACTCACCCCCGGCGACCTGGCCCGGGAGACGTTCTCGTCCGGCGCGGCCGTGACGAAGCGGCTGAAGCAGCTGCAGGAGCGGGGCCTCGTGGCGCGGCGCGGCGACACCCGCGACCGGCGGGTGTCGCACCTGAGCCTCACCGGGGAAGGGCGCGCCCTCGTCGACGAGATCCTGCCGCAACAGCTGTCCTACGAAGCGACCGTGCTGGCGGGTCTCGACGGCGGCCGCGACGCCGAACTCAGCACGCTCCTGGGGGAGTTGCTCTCCCAGCTCGAAGGCCGCCTCGGCGGCCCCCGCGCTTAGAGCCCTCCTGACGCGACGCTGCGTCAGGTGATCGGAAGTTCCGGCTTCTGCGGCGCCATCGACCGGCCGGCGACCTCCGCGGACATCACCGCGTGGATCTCCTCCGGCGACAGATACGCGTCCGTCATCTCGAAGTCCCTGAGCGTCGCGGGCCGGTTCCGCTGGAAGCCCGTGCGGACGAAGTCGTCACCCGCCACCGCGTTCAGGGCCCAGTTCGCCGCCGTACGGAAGCGCGCCGTCAAGGTACGCAGCGCCCCCAGGTGGTAGCCACGGGCCACGATCTGCGCGGGCAGCCCGGTGAGCTGCACGCCCATGGGCTTCGACACCGCCTGGATGCCGCCGAGGTCGACGACGAGGCCGAGGTCCTTGTGACGGTACGGCGTCAGCGGCTCCCCGCGGACCGCCGCGAGCACGTTGCGCGCCGCCGCCCAGCCCTGCCGCATCGCGTGCTGCGCCGTCGGCGGGCAGATCGCGTCGCCGCCCTTGACGAGGTCCGGCACCGCCGCGGCGTCGCCGAGCGCGAAGACCCCGTCGAGCCCCGGCACGGTCAGCTCGGGGGTGACCACGAGCCGGCCCCGGTTCGTCTCCGCGTCCAGCGTCGCGACGAGGGGACTGGGCGCGACGCCGGCGGTCCAGATCAGGGTGTGACAGGGCAGCTCACGCCCGTCGGTGAACGTCACCCTGTCCTCGGTGACCTTCGCCACGGACACCCCGAGCGAGACGAGGACCCCGCGCCGCTTCATGATCTCCATCGCCTTGTCGCCGAGGCGTGGACCCAGCTCCGGCATCAGCTTCGGGGCGACGTCGATCAGATGCCACTTGATCATGTGCGGATCGAGCCCGGGATAGCGCTTCACCGCCGAGGTCGTCAGGCGCTGCAGATACGCCGCCGTCTCCGTGCCGGCGTACCCGCCGCCCACCACCACGAACTGCAGCCGCGCCTCCTTCTCGGCCGGATCCGAGCTGGCCGCCGCGAGGTCGAGCTGGGAGATGACGTGGTCGCGGATCCAGGCGGCCTCGGCGAGCGTCTTGACGCCGACCGCGTGCTCCTCGATGCCGGGGATGTCGAACTGCCGGGTCACGCTGCCCGGCGTCAGCACCAGATGGTCGTAGTGCTCGACGACGGTCTCACCGTTGATCTTCCGGACGACCACGGCCTTCGCCTTCGGGTCCACGCCGACGGCGCCGCCCGGAATGATCGAGGTGCGCCGCAGCATCCGGCGCAGCGGCACCGCGACGGACTGCGGCGTGAGCACGCCGGACGCCACGTGGGGCAGCAACGGCAGATACAGCTGGTGGTCCATCGGACTGACGAGCTTCAGCACCGCCTCCCCGGGCTTCAGCTCTTTCTCCAGCTTGTGGGCGCACTCCATCCCGGCGAACCCACCGCCGATGATCAGAATCCGGGGCACGGTCGAGGTACGGGGAGCGGTCATGGTTCGGATCTCTCCTGGGCTGGACGGTGTGCGGACAGGCGAGGAGCGCTCCCGGTCATGTATCCGGATCGGCGCCGCCGAATCCCCTGACTCACGGCCATCCTGCGACGCACCCGTCGTCATCGCATGTCAGATGCCCGGCCGATGACGCATCGGATGCTCCTCGGGCACCTCCACCACGCAGATCCGGGTGCCGTCCGGATCCGAGATCCACATCTCGATCAGACCCCACGGCTCCGTCAGCGGCTCCCGCAGCACCGGCACGCCCCGCGCCGACAGCTCCGCGTGCGCCGCGTGCACGTCCGCCACCTGCAGCCACAGCTGCAGCCCAGGCCGCACGGGCGGCTCGGCCCGCCCCGCCACCTCCAGGAAGCCGCCGCCCAGGAAGTACACCGTGCCCCGTTCGGGCCCGGTCCCGAACTCGCGGTACACGGCGAGCCCCAGCGCCTCGCCGTAGAACGCCCGCGACCGCTCGGGGTCGCCGGGCCTGATCAGAACCCTGCTGCTCAGTACATGAACCATGCCGACGGAGAGTACTGCGACCGGGTTAACCTCGACGGCGCCGACAGGCCGGAACCCGTACGAGATCGGAGAGCAGCCCATGACCGCCGCCCCGCCCCCCGCCACCGATGGCCTGAGCTTTCGCGATGCCACCGAGGCCGACGTCGACGTGCTCGTCGCGCTCATCGAGTCGGCCTACCGCGGTGACGACAGCCGCGCAGGCTGGACCACGGAGGCGGACATCCTCCAGGGGCAGCGGACCGACCCGCAGGGCGTGCTCGACGTGGTCAAGGCCGCCGACAGCCGCCTGCTGACCGTCGAGCGCGACGGCGCCGTCGTCGCCTGCTGCCAGCTGGAGCACCGCGGTGACCACGCCTACTTCGGCATGTTCGCCGTCAGCCCCGCCCTCCAGGGCGCGGGCCTCGGCAAGGTGATCATCACGGAGGCGGAGCGTACGGCGCGCGAGGCCTGGGGCGTCCGCGAGATGCACATGACGGTGATCTCCGTACGCGAGGAGCTCATCGCCTGGTACGAGCGCCGCGGTTACCGCCGTACGGGAAAGATGAGCCCCTTCCCGTACGGCGACGAGCGCTTCGGCGTCCCCCAGCGCGCCGACCTGCAGTTCGAGCTGCTGGTCAAGCCGCTCCGCTAGTCAGGCGGTGAAGCGGCCGGTCCGCTTGATCTCCGGATAGTCGGTGGTCGCCCCGTCCAGGCCGAGCGCGCGGACGAGCCGGAGATCGTCCTGGGTGTTCACGACCCAGCCGATGATCCGCAGGTCGGCCTTGCGGGCGTGCTCCACGATCTCCTGGGTCAGACGCCGGATGTTCAGGACGAGCGTCGTCGCGCCGACGGCCACGGCCCGCTGGACGACGTCCGTGCCGTAGCGGCTGGCGACGAGCGCCGTGCGCACCCCCGGCACGAGCCGGGCGATCTCCGCCACGGCCTCGTCGTGGAACGAGATCACCTCGACCCGGTGCACCAGATCGCGGCGCAGCAGCACCTCGGCGAGCGCCCGGGCCGCCGCCGTGTCCTTGATCTCCGCCTGCAGCGGGGCACTCACCGCGTCGAGGACCTCCTCGAAGACCGGCACCCGCTCGCCGCGCCCGGCGTCCAGTGTCCGCAGTTCGTCGAGCGTCTTCTCCGCGATCGGACCCTTGCCGTCCGTGGTGCGGTCCACGTCGGCGTCGTGCATGACGACGAGCGCGCCGTCCTTGCTCAGATGCAGATCGAGCTCGATGAGATCGAGCCCCGCCCGCTCGGCGGCGACGAAGGAACGCAGGGTGTTCTCGGGTTCGACACCCATGGCTCCGCGATGTCCGATGGTGAGGAAGTTCAAGGTGGTCTCGCTTCCGTCGACGGCGGCTCGGCTGCCACGCGCGCACGACACGTACGCGGCAGGCCCGAGCCTAACGGCCCGCTTCGGCGACGGGGCCGCTCCGGCGAGAGTGAGCGGAGTCGTCCGCTCTGGCGTTGACGATGCCGAGGACCAGCCCGGTGATGACGGCGGCGACAAGGACGGCGCGGGTACTCACGATGGACGTACTCCCAAGCGGCGCGGGACAGGAACCCGGTCCGTCCTACCGCCAGGACCCGGGCGCGGCGCGTCATCTCACCCGTCGGTGGGCGCGTCCCGCGGGCGTTGACCCGCCTACGCGGCCTTGAGCCGCAGCCACGCCGACAGGTGGTGCTGCAACGGCTGCCCGACCGCGGCGAGGTCGTGCTCGAACGTCAGCGTGCCGTCGTCGGTCAACGTGTAGCGGCGCCGGGTCCCCTCGACCTTCTTGGCCGTGGGGGTGAGCGCCACGCTGTCGGTCGCGAGGTCGATCGTGCCGCCGGCCGCCTGCCCGACCGCGATCTCCGCGATGCCGGTGGGCTGGGTGATCAGCGCCTCCACGCGGCCGTCCGGCTGCAGCCGCCACCAGCCGCTCTCCCGCGCCGCCGGACGCAGCGGCGCGTCGTCGTCGCCGAGCAGCCAGGCGCGCGCCTCGTACCGCAGGAAAGGCCGCCCGTCGTGCCGGAAGGTGACCTCCTGCGCGTACGCGAACTCCCCGTCGATCGTGGGGTATCCGCCGCGCCCACGACCGTGCCAGCTCCCCAGCAGCCCGAGCACGGGCGCGAGCAGCGCGTGCGGCACGGGCGCTCCGTCCGGCAGGTCGCTGTCGCGGTACGGGTACTCGGGTACGGAGTCGAACACGGGTGGGCTCCTGGGGCCGGGGCGGTGGGGGCGGAGCACAGCCTAGGGGCCCGTCGTTCGGGCTGCGCGGCACGGGTGTCCCGGTCACCGAGCGCCATATGTGGCAGAGGTCATCGTTTCAAGCGCACGAGGCAGGAAAAACGACGGCCGTGCAGGGGGTCGCGCAGGATAATTTCCCGAAGTTCCCCTTGTCGTGGAGAAGCTCGGACGCATACGGTGTCCATACGCGAGGTTCTCCTGTGGAGGATGGGACATGACGGAAATTCTTGTGCAGACGGGCGCGGAGGGCATCGTTCCTCCGGCTCGGGCGGTCGGCGACAGGGTGGTGGACCACCCGGCGTGGCCCGTGCTCAAGGACGCCGTGGAGGAGATCAGGACCTGGCAGGACAAGGACGGGTCGATCGACTTCGACGCCGAGGGCGCCCCCGCGCGGCCCTCCGCCGATCTGGCCGTGGACCGTGTCATAGCGGCGGTGGAGCAGCTCGCCCCGCTGCTGCCGCACGATGCCGCGTACCACGAGGCGCTCGCGCGCGACCTGCGCCGCTGGGCCGACGAGGGCTACCGGGTGCCCGACTTCCTGGACTCGCTGCTGGCCTTCCAGCCCGCGGCCCAGCGCCGGGACGGCCTCCAGCACCTGGTGCTCTTCCCGATGTACACGCAGAACGGGAACCCGGACCGCAACCTGGAAGCCGTCGTGCTGCGCATGGTCTGGCCCGAGTGGCTGGCCGAGCTGGAAGCCACGCGCTACGACAACCCGCTGTTCTGCGGCATCACCTTCGAGGACTTCACCTCGGGGTACGACACGAACTCGGCGGTGCTCTTCCCCGAGACGATCGCCGTGCGCGAGGCCCCCGAGCGGTTCTCCTGGGGCGGCATCTTCTGCGACCGAGAGGCGGCCCGCTTCCGCCGGGTCACCGAGGCCGCCGTCGACATCCTCGGTGTCGAACTGCCCGCGGACATCGCGGAGATGGTCGGCGACCAGGACCGCTGCCAGCAGGCGTTCGTGCTGTGGGACATGGTGCACGACCGCACGCACAGCCACGGCGACCTGCCCTTCGACCCGTTCATGATCAAGCAGCGCCAGCCGTTCTGGATGTACGGCCTGGAGGAGCTGCGCTGCGACCTCACCGCCTTCAAGGAGGCCGTGAAGCTGGAGGCCGACGGCGTCCCGCAGGGCCGCGACGTCCAGTACGCCGTGCTCTTCGACCGGATGTTCCGCTTCCCCGTCACCGGCGAGCGGGTGCGCAACTACGACGGCCTCGGCGGGCAGCTGCTCTTCGCCTACCTGCACAAGCACGACGTCGTGCGCTGGACGGACAACAAGCTGCACATCGACTGGCAGCGCGCCCCCGAGGTCACGAACCAGCTGTGCGCCGAGATCGAGACGCTGTACCGCGACGGCATCGACCGCCCGAAACTGGTGCACTGGTTCGCCGCGTACGACCTCGTGTCGACCTACCTCGCCCCGCACCCGGGCTCCCGCTGGGCCAAGGGCCCCGACGCCCTGGACACGAGCCTGCCGCCGCGCAAGCTGGTGGACGACGTGCTTCCTGACGAGTTTCCGCTCAGCATGTTCTATGAGGCCCTGTCCAAGAAATTGAAGACGGTGATCGCCTCCACCAAGGGGATCACCGCGGCGGGCGCCGAGCGGGTCGCCGCATGAGCGACCCCGTACAGGAGGCGACTGCCATGACCGACCCCCAGGCAACCGGTGCCACCAGGGACTCGCTGGACGGTGCCGTGATCGCGGTCGCCGGCGCCGCCGGGCCCGCAGGACGTGCCACGCTGAAGCGGCTCGCGGAGGCGGGCGCCACGGTCGTCGGCGCGGACGCGGACCCCGAGCGCCTCGCCGAGGCCGTCGACGAGGCGCGTTACGCGCACGGCGGCGCCACCGTCATGGGCGACACCGTCGACCTGCTCGACCTACAGGCCACGCGCGAGTGGGCCGGCCGCGTCGAGAAGGACTTCGGCCGGGTCGACGGCGTGGTCCACCTCGTGGGCGGCTGGCGCGGCAGCGCGAGCTTCGCCGAGACCGACCTCGCCGACTGGGACCTGCTCGAAAAGCTCCTGATCCGCACGGTGCAGCACACCTCGCTCGCCTTCCAGGAGAGCCTCGGCCGCTCCGACCGGGGCCGCTACCTGCTGATCAGCGCCGCCGGCGCCTCCAAGCCGACCGCGGGCAACGCCGCGTACGCCGCCTCCAAGGCCGCGGCCGAGGCATGGACGCTCGCTCTCGGCGACGCCTTCCGCAAGGCGGGGGGCGAAGCGGGCCCCCGGCAGGCGGCTGCGATCCTGGTGGTCAAGGCACTGGTGCACGACGCGATGCGCGCCGAACGCCCCAACGCGAAGTTCGCGGGTTTCACCGACGTCAAGGAACTGGCCGAGGCCATCGCCGGCGTCTGGGACCGGCCCGCCGCCGAAGTGAACGGGACCCGTCTGTGGCTGACCGAGTAGACAGCGAAGCCGTGAATCCGCCCAGGACCGATGCCCGCAGGCACCACGACCCCACCACCCGGGGTTTCGCCAGCGACAACTACGCGGGCGCCCACCCGGAGGTCATGGCCGCGCTGGCCCTGGCCAACGGCGGGCACCAGGTCGCGTACGGCGAGGACGACTACACGGACCACCTGCAGCAGATCATCCGCAGCCACTTCGGCCCGTCCGCCGAGGCGTTCCCGGTGTTCAACGGCACGGGTGCCAACGTGGTCGCGCTCCAGGCGGTCACCGACCGCTGGGGCGCGGTGATCTGCGCCGAGTCCGCGCACATCAACGTCGACGAGGGCGGCGCCCCCGAGCGCATGGGCGGCCTGAAGCTGCTCACCGTCCCGACCCCCGACGGCAAGCTCACCCCCGAGCTCATCGACCGGCAGGCGTACGGCTGGGACGACGAGCACCGCGCGATGCCGCAGGTCGTCTCGATCACGCAATCCACCGAACTGGGCACGCTCTACACACCCGACGAGATCCGCGCGATCTGCGACCACGCCCACGAGCGCGGCATGAAGGTGCACCTCGACGGCGCGCGGATAGCCAACGCGGCCGCCTCCCTCGACGTACCGATGCGTACGTTCACGAACGCGGCCGGGGTCGACCTCCTCTCGCTCGGCGGCACCAAGAACGGCGCGCTGTTCGGCGAGGCCGTCGTCGTCCTCGACCCGGACGCCGTCCGCCACATGAAGCACCTGCGCAAGCTGTCCATGCAGCTGGCCTCCAAGATGCGCTTTGTCTCGGTGCAGCTGGAGGCGCTGCTCGCCAAGGATCTGTGGCTGCGCAACGCGCGTCACGCGAACGCGATGGCCCAGCGCCTCGCCGAGGGCGTCCGCGCCGTGGACGGCGTCGAGATCCTCTACCCGGTGCAGGCCAACGGCGTCTTCGCCCGCCTGCCGCACGATGTCTCCGAGCGACTGATGAAGCAGTACCGGTTCTACTTCTGGGACGAGGCGCTCGGTGACGTCCGGTGGATGTGCGCCTTCGACACCAGTGAGGACGACGTCGACGGGTTCGTGGCGGCGCTCAAGGAAGAGATGGCGCGCTAGCCGACTCCTGAGCCCGCCTGCATAGATATGCGATCGGCCGTAAATCCATTGACCACGGCCGGTCGCGTTTCTATGCTCCCGTGCCATGCAGCTGATCCAGCAGAACCCTGATCTCTCGGCCTATCTGGCCGCTGACGACGTCATCGACCATCATCATCCGCTGGTGCGGGAGACGGCCGCGCGCCTCGCGAACGATGTCGCCGATTCATATGCATACGCTCGCGCGGCCTACGAGTTCGTCCGCGACACCGTCCCGCACTCCGCGGACAGCGGGGATCTGCGCGTCACCTGGCGGGCGTCCGACGTCCTGGAGAAACGCACCGGGATCTGTCACGCGAAGGCGCACGCGCTGACCGCGCTCCTGCGCGCCGAGGACATTCCTGCCGCCCTCTGCTATCAGCGGCTCACGCACGACGCGGGCACGGGATGGTGCCTGCACGGCCTGATCGCCGTACGGTTCCGCGGTTCATGGCACCGGCAGGACGTGCGGGGCAACAAACCCGGCGTCGACGCCCAGTTCTCGCTCGAAGGGGAGCGCCTGGCGTGGGTGCCGGATGCTGAGTCCAATGAGGTGGACTATCCGGTACTGTTTGATGTACCGCATCCGGCGGTGCTCGCTGCCCTGCGCAGCGCCCCGGACCGGCCGCACCTCTGGGAGAACCTCCCCGACTCGCTCCATCCGTAAGGCAATCCGTACGCAATCCCTAAGGCAGGCCATGTCCCTCCAGCTCACCGTCTCCGACGAGGTCCGGGCGATCGCTCCGGACTTCCACCACATCGCCATCGAGGCGTACGGACTCGTCAACACGCCCAGCACGCAGGAGACGTCGGCCCTCCTCGACGACGCGGCGCAGCGCCTGGCGGCCCGTCTCGACGGGCGCGCCCCGCACGAGGACCCGCACATGGTGGCCTGGCGCGCGGCGTACACGGCCTTCGGCGCCAAGCCCAACCGCACCCGCAACTCGGCGGAGGCGCTCGCCAAGAGGGCTCTCGCCGACGGCGGCCTGCCGCGCATCAACACGCTCGTGGACGTCTACAACGCCATCAGCGTCGCCCATCTGATCCCGGTCGGCGGCGAGGATCTCGGCCACATCAAGGGCGGCATGCGGCTCCTCCGGGCCACCGGCGCGGAGGACTTCGCGACCGTGGCCTCCGGCGAGCCGGCGATCGAGCACCCGGACGCGGGCGAGGTCGTCTGGTGCGACGACGAGGGCGTCACCTGCCGCCGCTGGAACTGGCGGCAGGGCACCCGCACCCGCCTCACCGACACCTCCGTCGACGCCCTGTTCCTCCTGGAGGGAATGGGCGGGCACGCGGGCCTGGAGACGGCGGGCGCGGAACTGGCCGAACTCCTGCAGAAGTTCAGCCCCGGCGTGCGTCTCACCGTCCACGCGCCGGCCTGAGCCGAGCGGGGTCAGCCGGCCTCGGCGGCCTTGACCTCTTCGGGGGTCGGGGCCGTCCCGCCGAGATGTGCGGGCATCCACCACGTGTCGTCCGGGCCCTTGGGGCGTACCGGATAGGCGCGCTGCGCCGCTTCGAGGAGCTCCTGTACGCGGTCCCGCAGTCGGCGCGTGATCGCCCCGGCGTACTGGTCGCGGGGCGCCTCCATGGCGTCGCCGACCCGGATCGTGACCGGGATGTGCTGGCGCTTGAAGTTGCGCGGACGGCCCTTGGTCCACACGCGCTGGGTGCCCCACAGCGCCATCGGGATCAGCGGCACCCCGGCCTCCTGCGCCAGCCGCACGGCGCCGGTCTTGAAGCTCTTCAGCGTGAACGACTCCGAGATCGTCGCCTCGGGGAAGACCCCGATGATCTCGCCCGAGCGCAGCGACTGCAGGGCGTGCTGGTACGCGTGCTCACCCTGCGCACGGTCCACCGGGATGTGCTTCATGCTGCGCATCAGCGGTCCGGAGATCTTGTGCCGGAACACCGACTCCTTCGCCATGAAGCGGACAAGACGCTTCTGTGGCAGGGCAGCGAGGCCGTCGAAGATGAAGTCCAGGTAGCTGATGTGATTGCTGACCAGGACGGCTCCGCCCGAGCGAGGAATGTTCTCCGTGCCCTTGCAGTCGATCTTCAGGTCGAGCGCCTTGAACATCGTTTTCGCGGCGCCGATGACCGGACGGTAGACGAGCTCTGCCATGGAGGGGGTGGACCCTTCTTATTGCCGTGGGGAGTTTCTTCCGAGGCTTTCGGAGGAGGTGGCTCCCGGCGGTAAGTTACGCAGCCGTAGGTTTTCCGGCTTGCGCGAATCGTGCCCCAAGAACGGCTGAGTGACCAGTCCTGGTTCCGGCCGTGCGCGAGATCCTTGTCACGTGAGCGGGAATACGTCACGACGATTCGACGCTGCAAGGTAAGCGGCGGACCGAGGAGGCACAGGGTGACCGTGGGTGAAGTGACGTTCGACGCGGAGCAGTTGGGCGAGGAGCTGGGGGAGCGGGCCACGCTCGTGCAGTTCTCCAGCGCGTTCTGCGCCCCCTGCCGGGCCACCCGGCGGGTTCTCGCGGAGGTCGCCGCCATGGTTCCCGGCATCTCCCATGTCGAGATCGACGCCGAGGCCAGGCTCGACCTCGTACGCCGGAGCGGTGTCGTGAAGACACCGACCGTGCTCGTCCTGGACGCGGGCGGCCGCGAGGTGCGGCGTGCGGCCGGACAGCCGCGTACGGCGGACGTCATCGCGGCACTGGGTGAAGCGGTCTGAGACCGAAGGGAGGGGGAGGGTGCCCGATGACGGATCTCCCACATGACGGACCGCACTTGACTGCACGCGCCACGTATCGTCACCCTGGCCGAATGCCTCCGGAACTCCTTCTCTACGAGCGGGCCCATGTGGACCTGGCCCGCTGTTCGAGCGCCCGCTGTCGCGTCTTCTGACGCCACCACGGACCCCGCTCGAACCCTCCGGCAGAAGGACAACTCCATGACGGCCACGCCCGATCTGCGCACCGCCCGTCCCGCCACCCCCGACCTGCTCCGTTCGGTCTTCCGGCAGCACGCCGCCGGTGTCGCGGTGATCACGGCCGCCGGCGCCGCCCCCGTGGGCTTCACCGCCACCTCCCTCACCTCGGTCTCGGCCGAACCCCCGGTCGTCTCGTTCGGTATAGGTCTGGGCGCCTCCAGCTGGCCCACCATCGCCGAGGCCGAGTACATCGGCGTGCACGTGCTCGGCGAGCATCAGGCGGCTCTCGCCGCCACGTTCGCCCGCAGCGGCGCCGACCGCTTCGGCGCTCCCACCCGCTGGTTCGAAGGCCCCGAGGGCGTCCCCGTCCTCGACGGCGTCCTTGCCTGGCTCGTCTGCAGGGTCATCGCGCGGGTACCCGCGGGAGACCACCGGATCGTGCTCGCGGAAGCGGTCCACGGCGACCCGGCCGGAGTGGGCCGCCCACTGCTGTACCACCAGGGCCGCTTCAACGCGCTGCGCGACTGAAAGTTCCTGCGCCGGGCGACTACGGAGCGTTGGCAAGGTCACAGTTCAAAGCGCTTGCTCAGTGGGCATGATCTGGATGTACTGGCGAGTAATATTTCGTTCGGAGCGCGGGCCGCCCCGACCGGAGAAGTCCGCCTCAGGCGCCTATGCTGCCTGCAAGAAGGCGCTGTCAGCCGCAGCAGCAAAGCCGCCCAATAAAAGACGATTGCAGTAGGAGAGCCGGCGTGAGCTTGAGGATCGTTGTCACCGTGAAGTACGTGCCCGACGCCACTGGCGACCGGGGCTTCGCCGATGACCTGACCGTCGATCGTGACGATGTGGACGGTCTCCTTTCGGAGCTGGACGAGTACGCGGTGGAGCAGGCGCTGCAGATCTCGGAGAACTCCGATGACGACGTGGAGATCACCGTGTTGACGGTGGGTCCGGAGGACGCCAAGGACGCGCTGCGCAAGGCGCTGTCCATGGGTGCGGACAAGGCGATCCACGTGGAGGACGACGGCCTGCACGGTACGGACGCGATCGGCACGTCGCTGGTGCTGGCGAAGGCGATCGAGAAGGCCGGTTTCGACCTGGTCGTCTCCGGCATGGCCTCCACCGACGGCACCATGGGCATCGTCCCGGCGCTCGTCGCCGACCGCCTGGGCGTGCCGCAGGTGACGCTGCTGTCCGAGGTCTCGGTCGAGGGCGGCACCGTCAAGGGCCGCCGCGACGGCGACACCGCGTCCGAGCAGCTGGAGGCCGCGCTGCCGGCCGTCGTCTCGGTCACCGACCAGTCGGGCGAGGCGCGTTACCCCTCGTTCAAGGGGATCATGGCGGCGAAGAAGAAGCCGGTGGAGTCCTGGGACCTGTCGGACCTCGACATCGAGGCCGAGGAGGTCGGCCTCGAGGGTGCCTGGACCAAGGTCGAGTCGGCCACGGAGCGTCCGGCGCGCACCGCGGGCACGATCGTGAAGGACGAGGGTGAGGGCGGCAAGCAGCTCGCCGAGTTCCTCGCCGGCCAGAAGTTCATCTGAGCCTCGGCCGTTCCGGCAAGTCCACCCACCTTCTTTGTGATTGCAGGAGATTGAAGTCCCATGGCTGAAGTTCTGGTCTACGTCGACCACGTGGACGGCGCCGTCCGCAAGCCCACCCTCGAGCTGCTGACCCTGGCCCGCCGCATCGGCGAGCCGGTCGCCGTCGCGCTCGGCAACGGCGCCGGTGACACCGCCGCCGCGCTCGCCGAGCACGGCGCCGTCAAGGTCCTCACGCACGAGGCCGCCGAGTACGCCGACTACCTCGTCGTACCGAAGGTGGAGGCCCTGCAGGCCGCTGTCGAGGCCGTCTCCCCGGTAGCCGTCCTCATCCCGTCCTCCGCGGAGGGCAAGGAGATCGCCGCGCGTCTGGCGCTGCGCATCAAGTCCGGTGTCATCACCGACGCCGTCGACCTGGAGGCCGGTGACGAGGGCCCGGTCGCGACCCAGTCGGTGTTCGCCGCCTCCTTCACCACCAAGTCCCGCATCTCCCGGGGCACCCCCGTCATCACGGTCAAGCCCAACTCCGTCGCCGTCGAGGCGGCCCCGGCCGCCGGTGCGGCCGAGGCGCTCACCGTCTCCTTCTCGGAGCAGGCGACCGGCACCAAGGTCACCTCGCGCACCCCGCGCGAGTCGACGGGCCGTCCGGACCTGACCGAGGCCGCGATCGTGGTCTCCGGTGGCCGTGGCGTCAACGGTGCCGAGAACTTCTCGATCATCGAGGCCCTCGCCGACTCGCTCGGCGCGGCCGTCGGCGCCTCGCGCGCCGCGGTGGACGCCGGCTGGTACCCGCACTCGAACCAGGTCGGCCAGACCGGCAAGGCGGTCTCGCCGCAGCTGTACATCGCCAACGGCATCTCCGGTGCGATCCAGCACCGCGCCGGCATGCAGACCTCGAAGACGATCGTGGCCGTCAACAAGGACGCCGAGGCCCCGATCTTCGACCTGGTCGACTACGGCGTCGTCGGCGACCTGTTCGACGTCGTCCCGCAGCTGACCGAAGAGGTCAAGTCCCGCAAGGGCTGATCCGTCCGCTTGTTCCGACGGGGCCGCGTGGCGTTCATCGCCGCGCGGCCCCGTCCGCGTTCCGGGACCATGGCAGAGGACCATTGACGCAGGTCACCCAGCCCATTAAATTCGCCATACGGATTGTTGATTCCGTGAAGCGGAAAAAGAGAGCTTATGGAGGGTGCAGGGATGGGTCAGCAGGAGAAGGTGTCGACGAGCCTCGCGGGCACGGTCAGCGAGGGCATCAGCGCCTCACTCGCCCCGGTCGACGCGGAGCTGGGGCGCCGCTACCCCGGAGACCCCGGCACCCGTCAGCCGGTCCACACGGTCTACGTCCCCGGCGACGCCTTCGACGCGGCCACCGTCCGCTCCTGGGGCGACCAGGCCCTCGCCCAGCTCGACGAGCACGCCCCGGACGCCGCCTCGTTCGCCGCCGTGCTCGGACTCGCCGACGACCTCGCCGAGCCCGTGTACAGCCGCGTACGCGCGAAGTTGGAGCGCGAGCCCGTCGAAGACCTGCGCGTCGACTTCGAGGACGGCTACCGGCCCGCGTCCGACGCCGACGAGGACGAGACGGCCGCCCGTGCCGCGCGGCTCATCTCGCAGGCTTACGCGGAGGGAACGGCCGCTCCGTACATGGGCATCCGCATGAAGTGCATGGAGGCCCCGGTCCGCGACCGCGGCATCCGCACCCTCGACATCTTCCTCACCGGCCTCATGGAGCACGGCGGCCTGCCCGACGGGCTCGTGCTCACGCTGCCGAAGGTGACGTACCCGGAGCAGGTCACGGCGATGGTCCGGCTCCTGGAGGCGTTCGAGAAGAGCCACGGCCTCGACGCGGGACGCCTCGGCTTCGAGATCCAGATCGAGACCAGCCAGTCCATCCTCGCTGCGGACGGCACCGCCGCCGTGGCCCGCATGATCGACGCCGCCGAGGGGCGCGCGACCGGCCTGCACTACGGCACGTTCGACTACAGCGCCTGCCTCGGCGTCTCCGCCGCGTACCAGGCCAGCGACCACCCGGCCGCCGACTACGCGAAGGCCGTCATGCAGGTCGCCGCCGCCGGCACGGGAGTTCGCGTCTCCGACGGCTCCACGAACGTGCTGCCGGTCGGCGCCACCGCCAAGGTGCACGACGCCTGGCGCCTGCACTACGGCCTCACGCGCCGCGCCCTCGCCCGCGCCTACTACCAGGGCTGGGACATGCACCCGGGCCACATCCCGACGCGCTACGCGGCCGTCTTCGCCTTCTACCGCGAGGGTTTCGAGCAGGCCGCCGCCCGCCTCGCCGCGTACGCGCGCCAGGCCTCGGGCGACATCGCCGACGAGCCCGCCACCGCCAAGGCCCTCGCCGGGTACCTGCTGCGCGGCCTTGACTGCGGTGCGCTCGACGTCGCCGAGGTGGCCCGCCTGTCCGGCCTCACCCGGGCCGACCTGGAGGGCTACTCGGGGCCGCGCCGCGGCGACCTGACGGTGACGGGCAAGTAGGCGGCAGGACCCTAAGGGCGCCCCCACGGGCGGCGCTCGGACAGGCCCGGCACGTCGCGGGGCGTCGGCCGGGCGGCCCGCGCCCCGGCCGGTGTCACCAGCGCCGTCGCCCCCTTGGGCAGCGCTATCTCGGCCCGGCCCACGCCGGTCGCCCGGAACTTCAGGCGTCGCCCGTGCTCGTCCCGTACGTCGATGGAGCCGGCGATCCCGTGATCGAGCACGAGCGGCGAACCGGCTTCGCTGTGCACCCGGACCCAGCGCGTGGCACCGGCCGCGCGGTCGGCGTCGATCACGAAGGCGCCCTGGGTGCGCAGCCCTTGGATACTGGCGTCCGGCCAGCGCGCGGAGACACCGGGGAAGACGCGGACCGGGCCCTGGTGGCTCTGGACCATCATGTCGAGCACCGACTGGCCCGCCGTGAGCGGGGATTCGACGGCGAGGTTGGTGCCCTCGACGTACATGGTGTTCTCGGTCATGCGGGAGTTGTGGAAGACATGGCCGTCCGTGAAGGACGCCAGCAGGTCGAGGGCCTGGTCGGGGCGGCCGATCCGGGATGCCATCGACGAGGCGCAGGCGAAGCTGTAACCCGCCCAGAGCGAGCGGTCCTCGACCCAGTGGTCGAAGGTCGTGTCGATCACGGCCCGGTCGGCGGCGCGTTCGTAGTCGTACTCGGCGAGCGGATAGAGCCACAACATGTGGGAGAAGTGCCGGTGCGACTCGGTGAGCGGTGTGGCCGCGCCGATCATGACGCCGGTCGCATCGCGCGGATAGGGCGTGAGGCGGTCCAGGATCTCGCGCCAGCGCGCGGACTTGGGGTGCGTGGTGCGCAGCAGGCCGAGGCACTTCAGGAGGGTGGCGCAGCCCCAGCGCACCAGCGACAGATCGTACGTGCAGTCCTCGGCGTCGGCCCACTCCGGGGAGCGGGTCAGCGGCAGGTGCAGGGCGCCGTCGCTCCCCTCGTACAGGAAGTGGTCGTAGAAGTTCACCGCCCGCGACAGGATCGGGTACAGCACGTCGCGTACGACGGTCAGGTCCATGGTGTGGCGGTAGCTGAGCCAGATGTTGTGCAGGGCCCAGAGCAGATTGCCGGTGTTGTCGGTCTTGGTGGTGGTGCCGGGGATGCCGACGGTCTTCTCACCCGGGCGCAGCATCCAGTCCGAGGGGTGGGCGAGCGCGTACGTGTCGCCGTCGCGGTACTCGGGCGGGACGGAGACAGGGAGGTTCTTCTCGAAGGCGGTGAAGGTCGAGGTGACCGAGTCGAGTTCGGGGTGGTTCGACCCCTGGATCAGCCACGTGGCGATCTGGACGTTGAGGTTCCACCAGACCGCCGACCAACTGCCGCCCGTCTCCGGGTACCAGGGGCCCCACTCGGAGAGGGACGGGCCGCCCGCGCGGGTGGCACTCGCCGCTTTGTAGAGCTGGATCCAGTAGAAGTCCTGGATGCGCTTGTCGGGAACCGAGACGAAGCTGCGGCGGTGAAAGCGATGCCACCAGGCGCGGTGTTCGGCGAGGAGCGCGGCTCGCGGCACGGACAGGGTGCGGCGCACGTCTTTGAGGGCGAGGCGGGTCGTGCCGGCCAGATCCTGCGGGTGGCGGTAGACGACGTGTGCGGCGAGCGTGCGGCGCGTGCCTTCCACGCGCTCGCGCCAGGCCGTGGTCCAGCCGCCGCCGGCGATCAGCGGCTGCTCCACGTAGTGCGTGCCGTCCGCGGTGCCGGTGGCCGGGTCCGGATTGGCCACGTACTCGGGAGGCTTGTCCTTCTCCCGCGGCGTCGCGGCGGGCAGCCAGGTGAACGACCAGGCCGCGGACCGCTCGCCGGCGCTCGGCTCGGTCCAGGCGACAAGCCCGTCACGGGAGTTGTGCACGAGGAGCGAGAACGTGACGCTGCCCCGGCTCGTCGTGACGGAGCCGCGCAGCTCGGCGTCGTACAGGTCCAGGGTCCAGTCGATCGCGGTGATCTCACCGGCCAGGGTGAGGGTGAAGTAGCCGACGGGCAGCCGGGAGTAGCCGATGGCGGCCCGCCACTGGCCGCGCTGGTCCTGCACCTTGGTGTGGCTGAGCATCACCTTGAGGGTGCGGGACGTGGCGCCTTTGGTGACGACGGCGCCCAGCAGTCCGTTGCCGAGGAAGGCGCCGTCCTTCCAGTCCGTGGGCAGCGTGCGCCAGCGCAACGACGCGTCACGGGCCGCCTGTTCGTGAGGTTCGTGACTCTCGTGCGGCGAAGTGGGGGCGCCGACGGCGGACGGGGCGGCGAGGAAGGTGCTCGCGCCGACTGCCGTGGCCAGCGCAAGGGTGGTTCTCCGGGACGGACCTGAGGGCGAAGGGGCCGGGGTGTCGTTCATGTATGTGTCTCCCGTACTCGGAAGTGAACCGACGATCCCGGAATGATGGATCCCTAGGAGGGCCCGGGGGAAGACGTGTGCACGGGAGAGGTCCGATCAATGTGCGGCCAAGGTCGCGTCACATCGCCTCATGTCCCCAGATATGAGGGCGGGTTGACCGTATGCATCCGATCACTCGTAGACTCTCGCACCTGCCGCGCCACCGGCGGGCACGACCCGATCACCGCGCGGGCGGAAGCTCTCCCGAACCGCGCTGGATCAGCCGGGTCGGCAGCTCGATGCGCTCCGGCAGCAGCGTCGCCCCGTCCAGCTGACGGAACAGCCGCTCGGCGGCGGTCCGGCCCAACTGCGCCGCGTCCTGCGCGACCACGGTCACGCCCGGCTGGAGCAGATCGCCCAGCTCGATGTCGTCGAAACCCACCAGGGCGACCTGGCGGTCGAGCCCGGCCAGTACCCGGACCACGGTCACCGTCACGCGGTTGTTGCCCGCGAAGATCGCCGTGACGGCATCCTGCCCCTTCAGCATCTCCTCCGCGGCGCGCCGCACCCGCTCGGGATCGGTGACGCCCAGCGACATCCACTGCTCGTCGACCGGTATCCCGGCATCCTCCATCGCCGCCCGGTAGCCGCGCAGCCGCTCCGCGGCCGTGTGGATCCGCGGCTGGTCGCCGATGAAGCCGATCCGCCGGTGGCCGCCCGCGATGAGATGCGCGACGCCGTCCCGCGCGCCGCCGAAACTGTCGGAGAGGACCACGTCCGCGTCGATCCGCCCGGCAGGCCGGTCCACGAACACGGTCGCGACGCCGGCCGCGATCTCCGGCTCCAGGTAGCGGTGGTCGTCACCGGCCGGGATCACGACGAGACCGTCCACGCGGCGCGCGCACAGCGCGAGCACCAGCTCCTGCTCACGCTCCGGGTCCTCGGCGCTCGAGCCGTTGATGAGCAGCGCGCCGTGCGCCCGCGCGACCTCTTCCACGGCGCGGCTGAGCGGTCCGTAGAACGGGTCCGCCAGATCCTCCAGGACCAGTCCGATGCTCGCCGTACGTCCCTTGCGCAGGACCCGGGCGCTGTCGTTGCGCCGGAAGCCGAGCGCGGCGATCGCCTCCTGCACGCGGCGCTCGGTGTCCGTCGTGACGCCCGGCTCGCCATTGACGACCCGGGAGACCGTCTTCAGGCCCACCCCGGCGCGCGCGGCGACGTCCTTCATGGTCGGGCGGTTGCCGTAGCGGTTCTCGGTGCGGCGGGCGGTGCGGTCCACTATGCGCTGTCCTGTCCTGTCGTCGCTGCCGGGAAGCCGGCCACCCGGAAGAGGGGACGGGCCCGATTCGTCAGGGCTCATCATCCTGTACGGGCGTGTGGCGTCGAGCATAGGGCCTGGACAACGTTGTCAGATGCGGGGGAGACTGTCCACCGCTCATACCGCTTCCTAAACTCTCGCTTCTTAGACTCTCTTCGACTTTCTTCTCCGACCTGCCTTTTCTCCAGGGGATCTGACACTGATGCACATGGACCTCGTCGCCGCGCTCGACATCGGCGGCACCAAGATCGCCGGCGCCCTCGTGGACGACCAGGGCCGCATCCTCGCGCGGGCGCAGCGGCCCACCCCCGCGCAGGAGGACGGCGAGACGGTGATGGGCGCGGTGGAGGGGGTCGTCGCCGAGCTGACGGTCTCCGAGTTGTGGCCCCGGGCTCGGGCCGTCGGCATCGGCAGCGCCGGTCCCGTGGACCGGTCCGCGGGCACCGTCAGCCCGGTCAACGTGCCGGGGTGGCGCGGCTTCCCGCTGGTCTCGCGCGTCGGGGCGATCGCGGGCGGTCTGCCCGTCGAACTCGTCGGCGACGGTGTGGCGATGACGGCGGCCGAGCACTGGCAGGGCGCGGCGCGCGGCCATGACAACGCGCTGTGCATGGTGGTGTCCACCGGCGTCGGCGGCGGCCTGATCCTGGGCGGTCAGCTCCACCCCGGCCCCACCGGCAACGCAGGACACATCGGCCACATCAGCGTGGACCTCGACGGCGACCTGTGCCCGTGCGGAGCGCGCGGCTGCGTCGAGCGCATCGCCAGCGGCCCCAACATCGCCCGCCGCGCACTCGCCGACGGCTGGCGCCCGGGGGCCGACGGTGACGCGTCCGCGGCCGCGGTGGCCCGCGCCGCGCACGCGGGCGACCGAGCGGCCCTTGCCTCCTTCGACCGCGCGGCCCAGGCTCTGGCGGCCGGTATCGCGGCGACGGCGACGCTCGTCGAGATCGACATCGCGGTGATCGGCGGGGGAGTGGCCAAGGCCGGCGACGTCCTCTTCGCTCCGCTGCGCCGCGCGCTGCGTGACTACGCCACGCTGTCCTTTGTGCAGCGGCTGACGGTGGCCCCGGCGTCGATGGGCACCGACGCGGGCCTCGTGGGTGCGGCGGCCGCGGCTCTGCGGTCGGGCTCCGCCCTGAACGGGGCGCGGCGGCAAGCAGTCTGACGAGCCGTCAAGGATGTGGTGAGGGCGTGCGGGACGAATCCCGCACGCCCTTCTTGTTCGAAGTCGGGGCCGGGTCCGGGCCGGATCCGGGCCGGGTCCGGTTCAGCAGGTCAGCTGGGCGTCCCCCCAGTCCGCGTGGTCGGAATCGACTCCGTCGCCGCCGTCCGTAGCGACCAGGCGGACCACCTGAGCCCCCGTCACATCGGCCGAAAGGGCCTGTGGGGCATCGGAGTTGGTGAGGACACCGGTCGACGCGACCTTCCGGTCGTCGGCCCACACCTCGAACGTGACCGTGCCCTTGGTGTCCTTCTCGTCGTCGACGCCGACCTGCGCCGTGACCTGTTCGCAGGTGCGGGCCGCATAGAAGTCGACGGAACTGGCCGCGTGGACGCCCAGCCCCTTGGCGTACACCACGTCGCCGACGGTGAGCGGGTTCCCGTCGCCCGCCGCGCTCTCACCGTTGCTGGTGTTGCGCTCGACCGGGCCGTAGCCGTTGGCCGCCGAGAGCCACGGGAGATCGCCCAGCGCCGAGGTGCCGCTCGGCGGCGCTGTCGCCACGGCCGCCGTCACCGGGGCCGCGCTGGTGATCTTGGTGCCCTGCGGCGAGCGGTACGTGGCCCGCAGCGTGAGGTCGTAGGAGCCTGTGGCCGAGCCCGCCGGGGCGCTCACCGTCCACCGGGTACGCAACGACCTGCCGCCCTGCACCACGGGAGCTTTGGTGGGCCCGTCCGCCTTGACCTTCCAGTTCTTGCCGGCCGGCCCGCTTAGCGAGACGGTGACGTCGCGGGCCGGGGTGCGGCCCAGGTTCGCGAACGTACCGGACACCTTGGCGGAAGCGCCCGGCTCTATGAACACGCCCTCGTCGAGGCCGAGTTCGGCCGCTGGGGGATACGCAGCCCACTTCGCGTCGGCTGCCACGCGCAGCAGCACCGTGCCGTGTGCGGGGACCGTGGCCGCGAGGGTGCCCGCCGTGTGGGCGTTCGTGTGCCGCCACAGGTCGCGGGCCACGTACGCGGGGGCGGAAGGCAGCCCCACCGCCTTGGCCGTGGTCGCGATGCGCTGTGCGGAACCCGTCTCGTTGAACAGGGCGACGGCGCGGCTGCCGTCCTTCATCTCCTTGGACACGACCCAGCGGCCGCCGTCGGACGAGACCACGGTGCCCTGCTTGCCCAGCGGGTCCTGGTCGACGGCGATGACGTCACGGTTGGAGAGGATGTCGTACGTCGTGTCGGACGCCGTGCGCAGGTCCGTGCCGATGAGCAGCGGCGACGCCATGACCGACCACATCGAGAAGTGGGTGCGGTACTCGGTGTCCGTCATGCCGCCGTTGCCGACCTCCAGCATGTCCGGATCGTTCCAGTGGCCGGGTCCCGCGTACTGTGCGAGCGGCAGGTTCTGCTTCATCAGCGAGACCATCGAGCCCCAACTGTCGCTGATGTCACCGGTGGTGCGCCACAGCTGCCCGAGGCCGGAGGCCCACTCCCAGGGCTTGTTCTGGCCCCACTCGCAGATGCTGTAGACGATCGGCCGCCCGGTGGCGCGCAGCGCGTCGCGCATCGTCGTGTAGCGCTGCTTGGCGTCGACGCCCTGGTTGTTGCAGTTGTCGTACTTGAGGTAGTCGACACCCCAGTCGGCGAACTGCTGCGCGTCGCTGTACTCGTGCCCGAGTGCCCCGGGGAAGCCCACGTCGCTGCAGGTCTTCGTGCCGGCGCTCGTGTAGATGCCGAGCTTGAGGCCCTTGGAGTGGACGTAGTCCGCAACTGCCTTGATTCCATTGGGGAACCGGGCGGGGTCGGGCACCAACTTCCCGTTCGCGTCACGCGCGGACAGGGCCCAGCAGTCGTCCAGGTTCACGTACCTGTACCCGGCGTCCTTGAGGCCCTTGTCCACGAACAGGTCGGCGATGCCCTTCACCATGGTCTCGTCGAAGTCCGCGCTGCAGTGCGTGGAGTTCCAGTTGTTGAAGCCCATGGGCGGGGTGAGGGCAAGCCCGTCGTCGAGCGTGGGCGACGGTTCGGCGGGCGCGGTGGCGGGCGCGGGGCGGGGTGTCGTGCCGGACGCCGTGGCGGATGCGGGTACCGCCACGACTCCGCCGGTGCACAGCACCGCCACGGCCACCGCTCCGACGGCTCTTCGGCGGGCGATACCGGAACTGCGGATGGGAAGACGACGCATGTACGTTCCTCCGTACTCCCGGGAAAGATGGGATCACTGCATGTACGTGTCACGTGTGCGCGTTTACGTTAAGGCGTGTTGGAGTCTGTTGGAAGAGTGGCGACAGTAAGCCACGTCCAGCCACGTCTTGCCCGTCCAGCGACATCCTGCGTTCGGTTGTGTTGGGTTGGCTCTCGGAGGGAAGGCCTGAGGTGGCCGGCCCGGAACATGGCTGTGCCGGAACATGCCTGTGCCCCCTCGCGAACGAGGGGGCACAGGCAACGCTTCTTACGGGTGCTTCTTGTGCTTCTTGCTGCGCGGTCCTACTTGTCGTCGCGCATCGAGTCGCGAAGACCCTCGGCCTTGCCGCGCGTCTTGTCGGCGGCCTTGCGCGCGTCGCCCTTGGCCTGGTCGACCTTGCCCTCGGACTTCATGCGCTCGTTGCCGGTGGCCTTACCGGCCATCTCCTTGGCCTTGCCCTTGGCCTTGTCCATGGCGCTCTCGCCCATGATTACTCCTCGGTCGGTCAGTTGCGGGGTCGACTGCCACGCTATGAGCGGCGCGAGCCAGCCGCATCCGGAGCGATGACTCAGGGTGACCGGCCTGTCGGATGCTCAGCGAAGTGCCTCCTTGACGGTCGCCACCGGGGTCAGCACCTCGGTCAGGCCCGACAGTTCGATGATGCGCAGTGTCAGACGGTGGCTGCAGACCACCACGACACGTGCGCCGCGACCCGTGGCCCTGTGGTGGGCGCGCACCAGGAGAGAGAGCCCTGAGCAGTCGAAGAACGTGGTGCCGGTGAGATCTATCGCCACGATCCGGTACGGGCCCGCCGCCACGGCGTCGAGGAGCGGAGCCATGTGCTGGAAGGCGAGAAGATCGATCTCGCCGGTCAGTTCGACCACGGCGCAGTCGCCGAGTGTGTGCACCACCGGCGGGTGCACGGATTCTTCGGCACCGTCCATGTCTGCGGTGCCTTCGCAGTCTCCGCAGTCGTCGGAGACATAGTCCTGTTTGTTGCCCTGTCGCATCGGTCCCCCCGGGCCGAGCACTTGTCCGGCTCCGGGGAGCCGTCCGCGCTGCCACATGTTTCGTGCGAACGAATGGGGAGGTCACCGGGGACTGGGGCGCCTGGTCGGCCACGGTATCGGCACTTTCGGCACCATGTTGTGGCGTAACGATTCCGGAGACCCTGACATCACTTGATGGGGTGAATTGATGGTGAAGTGCTTGACTTATAAAGGGGATGCTGCACGGGAAATTCGTTCGACAGGCAGGGTCCGGCGCGCTGTGATGGACCGGCCCGCCCTGCCGCACCCCACATTCTCTTCGCGTTCTCGCCGCATTCCCACCAGGAGCACCCGACTTGGCCATCACGCCCGACCCGGACCAGCGGCCCCCCATCGACACCGTGCTCGTCAGACGCCTCGTCGACACCCAGTTCCCGCAGTGGGCCGGGCTGCCCCTGAAGCTGATCGACCCGGCCGGATCGGACCACGTCATCCACCGTCTGGGCGACGAACTGTCGGTCCGGCTGCCCCGGCATCGCGAGGCCGTCGGGCAGGCGGCGAAGGACCAGTACTGGTTGCCCCGGCTCGCTCCGCAGCTTCCGCTGGCCGTGCCGGTTCCGGTGGCCGTGGGCCGGCCGGCGCTCGGCTACCCCTGGCCGTGGGGGGTGGCCCGCTGGTTGGACGGGGAGGCGGCCACGGTCGAGGGGCTCGGCGACTCGACGGAGACGGCGCGCGAACTGGCTTCGTTTCTACGGGCGTTGCGGGACTTCGATCCGGGTGCGGGTGCGGGTGCTGCTGCGGGCCGACTCGGCGGTTCCGACGCCGGGTTGGCCGGGCGGGACGGCAGCACGCGGGCCGCCATCGCCGCGGCAGCCGATGCCTTCGACGCGCCCGCGATGACGGCACTGTGGGACGCGGTGCTGGCCTGCCCCCGCCATCAGGGCCCGCCGATGTGGTTCCACGGCGACTTCCACACCGGCAATCTGCTCACCGTCGACGGCCGCCTCAGCGCGGTCATCGACTTCGGCGGCTTCGGCCTGGGCGATCCCTCCGTCGATCTGATGGTCGCTTTCACCCTGATGACCGCGGAGACCCGCGCGGTCTTTCGGGGCGCACTCGACGGCGACGACGCGACCTGGCTGCGCGGGCGCGGCTGGGCTCTGACGGCCGGGCTCTCCGCGTACACGACGTACGCCGCCACCAGCCCTCGGATCGCGGAGCAGACGTCGCGCCAGATCCGGGCGGCGCTGGCCGGTTGAACCGGAGCGGCGGGCGACCGTGTGCGCGGCGCACACCCCGTGTGAACGGTGTGCAGCGACGGCGGCCCCTCACACGCTTCTGCCGCCCGCGCAACTGCGCTTGACTGCGTAGTGGGAACTCCGGGAGGCCGGACATGGGCCGGCGGCCCGCCGTCGGGCAGCGGCGGGCGCCCCGGCCTTCCGGTCCTCCCACGCCCGTCTTCACGCCCCGCCTGCCGCGCTTTCCCCCGCAGCGGCGGGAGTGCTCCCGTAGGGTCTCCCCGGAGCCGCGGTCACACCGGGTGACCGCCCAGGGGAGGGGAATCAGCATGGACGTCCGACCGCGGACACGAGTCTCCGCGTACGCGTTGGCGCTCAGGGAGGGCCGCGTCCTGCTGGCCCGTCTCGCGGACACCTCCCCGGTCTTCGAACCGGGCCTGTGGCATCTGCCCGGTGGCGGTATCGACCACGGCGAGCAGCCGGTGGAGGCGCTGGAGCGGGAGCTCCGCGAGGAGACGGGCCTGGAGCTCGTCGACGCCCGGCTCGTCGACAGCCGCGCGTACGTGGTCCAACGGGGCGGAGTGCACTGGCACTTGATCGCACTGTTCTACGCAGTCGAGCTCAAGGGTGACACGCCGGAGGTCGTCGAGGTGGCCGGGACGACGGAGGCGGTGGAGTGGATCCCGCTCGCCGAGCTGGACGAGTCGATGATGTCGCCCGCGGCCGCGGACGGACTGCGGCTGGTGACGGCAAGGACCTGATGAGCTCGTCGGCGCGAGTCGGGAGACGCGATTCGGGAGTCAGGGGTCAGGAGTTGGGAGTGTCGAGCCGGAGCCGGAGCCGGAGCCGGAGCCGGAGCCGGAGCCGAGGTCGGGGTCGGGGTCGGGGTCGGGGCGGGAGTCAAGGCTCGTAACTCGTCAGTGATCGGCCACCGGCCACCGGCCGCCTGCTGTCAGGCTTCAGGCCGCCTTCACGATCTCCCCGCGGACCGCGGCCGCCCACTCCACGACGAGTACCTCGTACTCCCGGCGCTGCGATGCGCTCAACCGGCCGCCGGAGCGCGCCATGAGGCCGCGGATCTGCTCGTTCAACTCGTCGGCAGACCGCACGGAAGCGCGGCTCTCGGTGGGGATCATGTGAAGAGACTAGCGGGCGGCACTGACAACGTGCCTCCGACTTATGAACCGGCGACGGCCATGGAGTGATCGTCGGGCTCTGGAATGTGCCCGGAAACCGCCCCTCATCAGCATCTGGTTTCCGCAGCAGGGTGTTGCGGGCAAGCCTCAGGAGGCCGACGGATGAGGGGGAACCGTGATCGTCTGGGTCAACGGTGCGTCCCGTGCGGGGAAGACCTCCGCAGCACGGGAGCTGGTCGATCTGCTCCCGAACTGCACGATCTTCGACCCCGAGGTGATCGACAGCGAGCTGGAGCGACTGTTGCCGCCCAAGCGGCTCGCGGAGGTGAGCGACCAGCAGGATCTGCCGATCTGGCGGCGGCTCGTGGTGGACACCGCGGCGGCCCTGCTCGCCGAGGTGGGCGGAGTGCTCGTGATGCCGGTGGGGTTGTTGCGCCAGGAGTATCGGGACGAGATCTTCGGCGGTCTCGCGGCCCGGCGGATCCCTGTGTGCCATGTGCTTCTTGCTCCGGGGGAAACGATCCTGCGTGCACGTGACCCCGGGGGCGAGCCTCCCGCGGACATCGAGCCCTACCGCGCCGCCCTCGCGGGCTGGCTCACCGCCGACGCCTACCTCGTCGACAACAGCGCGCTGTCGCCGTACGACACCGCCGTGCGGATAGCGGCCGTGGTGCGGACCGGGGAGGCGCCGTTGTCCGACATCGTGCAGACACCCGAGCCGACCGCCGAGACGGTCGCCGCGGGCGTGCTGCTCTTCGACGAGGCGGGGCGGGTGCTGCTCGTCGACCCCACGTACAAGCCGGGCTGGGAGTTCCCCGGTGGTGTCGTGGAGCCGGGCGAGGCGCCGGCCCGCGCCGGGATGCGCGAGGTCGCCGAGGAGACCGGGATCCAACTCGTGGACGCGCCGCGGCTGTTGGTCGTCGACTGGGAGCCGCCCGTGCGGCCCCGCTACGGCGGCTTGCGCCTACTCTTCGACGGTGGGCCGCTTACGGGCGCGGCGGCGCAGCAAGTCCTTTTGCCGGGGCCGGAGTTGCGGGCCTGGCGGTTCGTGAGCGAGAGCGAGGCGGCAGGTCTGCTGCCGCCGGTCCGCTTCGAGCGGCTGCGCTGGGCCCTTCGCGCCCGCGAGCGCGGTGCCGTCCACTATCTGGAGGCCGGGGTCCCGGTCGGCTGACGGGCGCGGGCGAGCAGCGAACCGGCCGCGGCCGTCGCTCAGTTGGTAGCCGCGTACTTCTGCAGGAAGCGCGCCTCCGCCACCGAAAGGCGCTCCAACTCCTCGGGCGACACACTCTCGTTGACCGCGTGGATCTGCGCCTCCGGCTCGCTCAGACCGATGAGGAGGATCTCCGCCTCCGGGTAGAGCGAGGCGAGCGTGTTGCAGAGCGGGATCGAGCCGCCCTGGCCCGCGTACTGCATGTCCTGGCCGTCGTACGCCTCCGCCATCGCCTCCGCCATCGCGGCGTACGCGGGGCTGGCGGTGTCCGCGCGGAACGGCTGGCCCTGGCCGACCTGCTCGACCTGGACGCGCGCGCCCCAGGGGGTGTGGGCCTCGATGTGGGCCATCAGCAGCTTCGTCGCCTCGGCGGCGTCCGTGCCCGGCGGCACGCGCAGGCTGATCAGCGCGCGGGCGCCGGCCTGCACGGACGGCGTCGCGCCCACCACCGGCGGGCAGTCGATGCCGAGCACGGTCACGGCGGGCCGCGCCCAGATGCGGTCGGCGACCGTGCCGGAGCCGATCAGTTCGACCCCGTCGAGCACCTTCGCGTCCCCGCGGAACGCGGCCTCCTCGTACTGCAGCCCCTCCCAGGACTCCGTCGACCCCAGACCGTCGACGGTCGTGGAGCCGTCCTCGGCGCGCAGTGAGTCCAGTACGCGGACCAGCGCGGCCAGCGCGTCGGGCGCCGCGCCGCCGAACTGGCCGGAGTGGAGATTGCCTTCGAGGGTGTCGACCTGGACGCGGACCAGGGTCATGCCGCGCAGCGTGGCCGTCGCGGTGGGCAGACCGACGCGGAAGTTGCCCGCGTCACCGATGACGATCGTGTCGGCGCGCAGCAGCTCGGGGTGCTGCTCGGCGTAGCGCTCCAGGCCGCCCGTGCCCTGTTCCTCCGAACCCTCCGCGATCACCTTGACGTTGACCGGGACACCGCCGTTCGCCTTCAGCGCGCGGATCGCCAGGAGGTGCAGCAGCACGCCGCCCTTGCAGTCGGCGCTGCCCCGGCCGTACCAGCGGCCGTCCTCGCGCTCCGTCAGCTCGAACGGGGGCGTCACCCACGCCTCCTCGTCCAGCGGCGGCTGCACGTCGTAGTGCGCGTACAGCAGCACCGTCGGCGCGCCCGCGGGGCCGGGCAGGAAGCCGTAGACCGACTGCGTGCCGTCCGGGGTGTCGAGCAGCGCGACGTCCTCGAAGCCCTCGGCGCGCAGCGCGTCCGCGACCCAGTTCGCGGCGCCCTCGCTCTCGCTCTTCGGATACTGAGCGAAGTCCGCCACCGATTTGAAAGCCACCAGTTCGGCCAGTTCAGCCTTCGCGCGGGGCAGAAGGGAGGCGACGGTCTCGGCGATCGGACGCGGCGACATGGGCACGCTCCTCGTAGGTGCGACGTTGTACGGGGTGTGCCGATGATCCTCCCACAGCAGGTCACGTGACGGCCCGCCGTAGGATGCCTGGGAAACGTGCGGCAGGCAGCTGGATCGGGAGCAGTAGACCATCGTGAGCAGCGAGAACTCGACGGACGGCAACGACATGGGTGACGGCGACGAGCAGACCATGGAGGTGTGGGACGCCGTCGTCGTGGGCGCCGGCCCCGCGGGGGCGTCCGCCGCGTACGCGGCCGCGGTCGCCGGACGGCGGGTCCTGATCCTGGAGAAAGCGGAACTGCCGCGCTACAAGACGTGCGGCGGCGGCATCATCGGCCCCTCCAGGGACTCCCTGCCGCCGGGCTTCGAACTGCCGCTGAAGGACCGGATCAACGCGGTGACGTTCTCCCTGAACGGCAAGTACACGCGGACCCGGCGCTCCAAGAGCATGCTGTTCGGGCTCATCAACCGGCCGGAGTTCGACGCGCAGCTCGTCGAGCACGCGCAGAAGGCGGGCGCCGAACTGCGCACCGGCACCACCGTCTCGCGCGTCGAGCAGCACGGTTCGGTGGTGCCCGACCGGCGCACGGTCGCCGTGGTGCTGCAGGACGGTGAGACGGTGCTCGCGCGGGCCGTGATCGGCGCGGACGGCAGCGCCAGCCGGATAGGAGCGCACGTCGGGGTCAAGCTCGACCAGGTCGACCTGGGCCTGGAGGCGGAGATCCCCGTTCCGCAGGCGGTCGCCGACGACTGGCGCGGCCGCGTCCTCATCGACTGGGGCCCGATGCCCGGCAGTTATGGGTGGGTCTTCCCGAAGGACGACACCCTGACCGTCGGCGTGATCTCGGCCCGCGGCGAAGGGGCCGCCACCAAGCGGTACTTGGAGGACTTCATCGGGCGGCTCGGGCTCGCAGGCTTCGAGCCCGCGATCTCCTCCGGGCACCTGACGCGGTGCCGCGCCGACGACTCGCCGCTCTCCCGCGGCCGGGTCCTGGTCTGCGGCGACGCGGCGGGGCTGCTCGAACCGTGGACGCGCGAGGGCATCTCGTTCGCGCTGCGCTCCGGGCGGCTCGCGGGGGAGTGGGCGGTGCGCATCTCCGAGGCGCACGACGCGGTGGACGCCCGCCGGCAGGCGCTGAACTACGCGTTCGCCATCAAGGCCGGGCTCGGCGTCGAGATGGCCGTCGGCAAGAGCATGCTGACCCTCTTCGAGCGCAAGCCGGGCCTGCTGCACGCGGCGCTCACCGGCTTCCGCCCCGCGTGGAACGCGTTCGCGAGGATCACCCGGGGCTCGTCGACCCTCGGCGAACTGGTGCGGACGCATCCCATGGCGGGCCGGGCGCTGTCGCGGCTTGATCGCTGAGCGCGTCAGTTCTTGAGCGTGATGCGGAAGACGGGGTGGTCGGGGGCGATGCCGCGCAGCTCCTCGTCGGTGGAGTCGGGCGTCACGCCCTGGAAGAACACCCCGAGCTCGGACTTCCAGAGCGTGATGTAGGCGCGCAGAACCCCCAGTTTGTCGTCGTCGGAGACCTCGACGGCGGTGAACTCCTGAGCTCGCTTGCCGAGCCGCAGCTCGCCGCCGTGGGCCGCCCGCATGTTGTGCGTCCACTGCACATGGCCGCGCGGTGCGACGAGGTACTGCTCGCCTTCGAAGACCAGCGGATTCACCGGAGTGGTGCGCCAGTCGCCACTCTTGCGGCCGCGCACGGCCAGGATTCTGCCACCGCGGAAACTGATGCCGCGGCGGGTCAGGAACGCCATGGTGCGGTTCAGGACATTGACGGTGAACCAGCCGGGCTTCTGGACGTGCGCGGACGTGGACATGAGATCCCCCCGTAAGTGAAGCTGAAGTGAAGGTGTGAGAGCGCCGCTCTCGCTTGAGAGCAGTCTGTACGAGATCGGTGATCCAAAGCAAGAGCAGTGCTCACCTTTTAGTGCACTGCCCCGAAACGTGGGCAGTGCTCCACTACCGTGCGACACTGGCCCCCATGAGTACGAGCCGCAGCACGCCCCCGCGTGCCACGCAGGGAGCCCGCGCCCGCGCGCGGCAGGAGGTCACCGCCGCCATCAAGGACGAGGCGCGCAGACAGCTCGCCGCCGACGGCGCCGCCAAGCTCTCACTGCGCGCCGTCGCCCGCGAACTGGGCATGGTCTCCTCGGCCCTGTACCGCTACTTCCCCAGCCGCGACGACCTGTTGACCGCCCTGATCATCGACGCGTACGACTCCCTGGGCGCGGCGGCCGAGCAGGCGGACGCGGCGTTTCGCGAGGTGGGCGACGAACCCACACCGACCCGGCGCTGGGTCATCGTGTGCCAGGCCGTGCGGGCGTGGGCGCTGGAGCATCCGCACGAGTACGCACTCATCTACGGCTCGCCCGTCCCCGGTTACCAGGCCCCGACGAGTACGGTCCCGGCCGCGTCCCGGGTCGCACTGCTGCTCATCGGCATCGTCCGCGAGGCCTACGAGGGCGAGGGGGTGGCGTTGCCGCCGTTGTCGCCCGGAGTGCGGGCCGAGGCGCGCCGGATGGCCGACGACCTCGCGCCTGATCTGCCGCCGGAGATGGCGGCCGCGTTCGTCGGCGCCTGGGCCCAGTTGTTCGGGCTCGTCGGCTTCGAGGTGTTCGGCCAGTTCCACCGGGTCGTCGAGGACCGCGCCGCGTTCTTCACCCACGCCGCGACGGGGCTCGCCCACGGGGTCGGCCTGCTGAGGTAGCTCGGCCCCGGCCGGAAGTCGCCCGGTCGTACTCCCCGGGGAGTACACGCGATCACCTCGTCCGGCGGACGCCCCTCGCGGCCGGCGAGCCTTAGCGTGGCGGCATGGACGAGCAGCAGCGAGTGGGTGACGCCGGTACGGGCCGGGCGTGGGGCGGGCCGCCGTGGTCGCGACAGGGCTCGCCGTGGTCGCGACAGGGCCCGCAGTGGGGGAGCCGGGACGGCCGCGGCCGCCTGCCCTGGCGCTCCACCGTGCTGGTGACGGTGCTCGTCCTCCTCGGCTCGAACTTCGCCGCGGGCCGGCAGGCCGACCGCGTGGACCTGGACGTCTTCGCATGGCTGGTACTGCTCGCCGGCTGCCTGCTGCTGCTGTGGCGCCACCGCCATCCGGTGCCGGTCGCTTTCGGCACGGCGGTGTGCGCGACGGTGTACCTGGGTGGCGGCTACCCGTACGGGCCGGTGTTCATCGTGGTGGCGCTCGGGTGCTTCTCGGCCATCGTCGCGGGGCACCGGCGCGCGGCATGGTGGGCCGTCGGGCTGTTCTGGGCCGGGCACCTGCTGGTGTCGCACTGGCTGTACGCGCATCTGCCGCCGGCCGCGGACGGGCCGGGGTCCTGGGGGCAGGAGGGGTTCGTCGCCGCGTGGGTGCTGGCCATCGTGGCGATCGCCGAGCTCGCCCGGGTGCGGCGCGAGCAGTGGGAGCAGACGCGGGTCGAGCGGGAGCGGGCCGCGCGTCGCCGGGCGGACGAGGAGCGGCTGCGCATCGCCCGTGAACTGCACGACGTGCTCGCCCACTCCATCTCCGTGATCAACGTGCAGGCGGGCGTCGGCCTCGCCCTGCTCGACTCGGACCCGGAGCAGGCGAGGACCGCGCTGACCACCATCAAGGATGCGAGCAAGGAGGCGCTGGGCGAGGTGCGGCAGGTCCTCGACACGCTCAGGGCGCCCGGGGACGCGCCGCGGGCCCCCGCCCCCGGGCTCGACCGGCTGCCCGAGCTCGTCGAGCAGGCGGCGGGCGCCGGACTCACCGTCGACGTGCGTATGGACGGGGAGCGGCCCGCGCTGCCGCCGGGCGCCGATCTCGCCGCGTTCCGGATCGTGCAGGAGGCGCTCACCAATGTCGTACGGCACTCGGAATCACGTAGGGCGAGAGCCCGACTGCACTACGGTGAGCGCCTGTTGACCCTCACCGTCGACGACGACGGGCCGCCGAGCCACGCAGAGGCGGGTGGCAGCGGCAACGGACTCGCCGGAATGCGCGAGCGGGCCGCCGCCCTCGGTGGCACGATCGAGGCGGGCCCGCGCCCCGACGGCGGCTTCCGGGTCGTCGCCGAACTACCACTCACCTCCGCGGCACCCCCTCCCGGCCCTCCCGCCCCGCCCTCGGCGTCACAGGAGGCAGTCAGTTGATCCGCGTACTGCTCGCCGACGACCAGTCGCTCGTCCGCGCCGGATTCAAGGCACTCCTCGACGCGCAGAGCGACATCGAGGTCGCGGGCGAGGCCGCCGACGGTGAGGAAGCGGTGCGCGCGGTGCGCGAACTGCGGCCGGACGTCGTCCTCATGGACATTCGGATGCCCGTCATGGACGGGCTCGCCGCGACCCGGCAGATCGGCGCGGAGGCGGACCTCGCGGCGGTGAAGGTGGTCATGCTCACCACCTTCGAGCTCGACGAGTACGTCTTCGAGGCGATCCGTTCCGGGGCCTCCGGGTTCCTCGTCAAGGACACCGAACCGGCGGAACTGCTGCGCGCCGTACGGGCCGTCGTGCTCGGGGACGCGCTGCTCTCGCCGGGCGTCACCAGGCGCTTGATCGCCGAGTTCGCGGCCCGCTCCAAAGAGCCGACGGCTGCCGTGTCGCTCTCCGGACTGACCGAGCGGGAGCGGGAGGTGATGGCGCTCGTCGGTATCGGCCTGTCCAACGCGGAGATCGCGCGCCGTCTGGTGGTCAGCCCGCTCACCGCGAAGACCCACGTGAGCCGCACGATGGTCAAGCTGGGCGCTCGGGACCGCGCCCAACTGGTCGTCCTGGCCTATGAGTCGGGCCTGGTCCGTCCCGGCTGGCTGGGCTGACGCGCGTACGCGGCCTCGTTCTCCGGGGCGGGGCGCAGGGCCGCGTCCATGTGGCGCAGCCGCTCGACGTTGCGGCGGCGCATCCAGACGATCCCGGAGCAGAACCCGGCCATGCCGATCGCGAAGACGGCCGGGAAGATCCACGACCCCGTGGCGATGCCCAGGGCGAGCATGCCGGCGGCGATCAGCCCCATGCAGCCCAGCCAGAGGGGCAGCCACTTGCGCCCGCGCTCGATCCGCCCCAACTGATCGCCGACCAGGCGGCGCATCCTCTCCCGCTCGGCGGGGTCGCGGGGCTCCTCGCCGTGGCGGATCTTCCGCGCGAGGTCGGCGACCCCGCGCTGATCCGTACCGGCCGCGCGACCGGCCCTGCGGCGCTGCACGGTCAGGAACGTGAGCGCGATCCCCGTGTACAGCGCGCTCTTGAACGCCCATAACGCGGGATGTTCCGACGGCCGGAACAGGGCCGAGAACCCCAGTCCCAGAAGGAAGATCAGTGCGCCCTGTGCGATCAGGCTGTGGTCGAGCCACCGTTTGAAGGTGTGCACGGCTTGTACCCCCTCGGTTTCACCGGACATGTTCCTGGCCCGGTTACCCCGTGCTGTCCGGCTCAACGGCCGCGAAGTCCGGCTCACCGGCGGCATGTTCGGTGAGCCGGACAGTACGTGTGCCGGACAGCACGTGCGAAGGTGCGGCGGTGTCAGTCGCGGAGCGCGAGCCGCTCCCCGTCGGCCTCGTGGCCGGCCTCGCGGTCGGCACCTTGCTGTACGGACGTGACGACCACGACGCTGTCCTGCGTGCGGCGCGTGCGCAGTCCGGTCAGCGTGACCAGCAGGCCCGCGAGCGCGACAGCGGTGACCACCATCAGGCCGGGGCGGAAGCTGTCAAGGACCGCCTGTGGCGAGGCGCCCTCGGGGGCGTTCGCGGTGATCACGGCCGTCACCACCGCGAGGAAGATCGCGCCGCCCACCTGCACGGACGTGTTGAGCAGACCGGAGACCATGCCCTGCTCGTCGTCGTGCACACCGTTCGTGGCCTGGATGTTGAGCGAGGGGAAGACCAGGGCGCAGGCAGCGCCGATCAGCAGCATCGTCGGCAGGATGACAGCCGCGTAGACCGGGTCGAGGTTGATGCGCAGGAACAGGGCGTAGCCGAGCACCATGAGCGCGAAGCCCACGGCGATCACCCGGGGCGTGCCGAAGCGGTCGACGATCGCGCCGACCTTCGTCGACGACAGGGCCACCAGGGCACCCGCCGGCAGGAACGCGAGTGCCATGCTCAGCGCGGACCAGCCGAGCAGCGACTGCAGATACAGCGTCGCCAGGAACTGGAAGCTGACGTAACTGCCGAAGAACGTCATCGCGCCGAGCTGGGCGCGGATCTGCGAGCCGGAGCGCAGTACACCGAGCCGGATCAGCGGTCCCGGCGAGCGGCGCTCGACGCGGATGAACACGGTGAGCAGCACGGCGACGGCGAGGAAGGAGAGCAGGGTGCGGGGTGACCCCCAGCCGGCCTGCGGTGCCTGGACCACGGTGTAGACGAGCAACAGCATGGAGAGCGTGCCGGTGACGGCGCCGGGGATGTCGTAGCCGCGGTGGTTCTCCTCCTTGGCGCTGTGCGGGATCAGTTTGAGGCCGAGCAGCAGCGCGATCACGGCGATCGGCGCGGGCAGCAGCATGGTGAGGCGCCAACTCGCCTCCGTCAGCAGGCCGGAGAGGACGAGGCCCATGGAGAAACCGGTGGCGGCGCAGGTGGTGTAGATGGACAGGGCGCGGTTGCGCAGCGGGCCTTCGGCGAAGGTCGTCGTGATGATGGAGAGCCCGGCGGGGGCGGTGAACGCGGCGCTCAGGCCCTTGATGAAGCGGCTCGCGATGAGCAGCGGACCCGAGTCGACGAGCCCGCCGAGCAGGGACGCGACCGCGAAGACGCCGAGTGCGATGAGGAAGACGCGGCGCCGCCCGAGCAGGTCGGCCGCGCGGCCGCCGAGCAGCAACAGGCCGCCGTAGCCCAGGATGTAGCCGCTGACGACCCATTGCAGCGTCGAGGTCGTGAGGCCCAGCTCCGAGCCGATCGAGGGGAGGGCGACGCCGACCATCGACACGTCGAGCGCGTCGAGGAACATCGCGGCGCAGAGTACGAGCAGGGTCCCCCACAGACGGGGGGACCAGCGCTCCTGATCCTGTGCGGACGGCTCCGGGGACGACGGAGCGGTGGTGAGCGGAGAGGTCATGCGGAGGAGAGTACATGCGCATGCATTGACTGCAAGTGCATTTAATTCCGATGCAACAAAAGGCGCCGGTTCTGCTACGGTGCGGTACATGGCGGCACAGAAGTCGGAGGCGAGGGCCTCGTCGGGCCTCGTGGATCAGTGGCGGGACATCCTCGCGGTACACGCGCGCACGATGTGCGAGCTCGACCGTGAACTGCATCAACACGGCCTGGGCGCAAGCGACTTCGAGGTTCTCGACGTGCTCGCCGAAGGCGCCGCGGAAGACGGCACGTCCGGGTTCCGGGTGCAGGAGATCGCCTCGCAGGTCCATCTGAGCCAGAGCGCCCTGTCCCGCCTCATCGGACGCCTCGAGAAGGACGGGCTGGTGGAGCGCGGCATGTGCAGCGAGGACCGGCGTGGAGTACGTGTCTGCCTCACGTCCAAGGGTCGCGACCTGCACGGTCAGGTGCGGCCGTTGCAGCGGGCCGTCCTGGGCCGGATGCTGGAGCCCGGCGCCTGACGGCTCGTGGTCGGGGCCGGGGTCGGCCGCTCAGCTCCAGGTGACCGCGGAGCGCTCCCGCCACAGGGCGGCCACCGAGGCGTCGCCCGTCAGGGACGGGAACGGCAGCCGGTTCCACAGCGACAGGTAGAGGCGCGCCGCGGGCCCCGCCAGCTCACAGTCCGCTTCGCCCCGCGCGCCCCGCTCGGCCACCGGCGGCTCTTCGCGGATGCGCACCGTCCAGGTGGCGTCGGCGTCCGTCGCGCGTACGCGCAGCACCTTGGGCTCGGTGGAGCGCACCTGACTCTTCTTGCGGGCGTGGAACTCGCACAGGAGTTCCTCGATCCCGTCGACCGCGACGTCCTCGGCGATCGGGTCCGGCGCCGCCGTCAGCGCCGACTGCGCGTCCACCCGGTGCACCGTCGTCTCATGGGCCTGGCGCCGCGCCCAGAAGGCGAGCGGTGACGGCGCGGGCAGGAACGCCCAGCACGTCACGGAGGGCGGTGCCTGCGTCAGCGTGTCCACGAGGTAGGCGTGCCCCTGCCGGAACCAGTCGAGCAGCGCCTCCCCGTCGAGGTCGGGCAGGCCCCCGTCGGGGTGGTACGCCGTGTGCTCCTCGGCGACGAACGCCGCTGCCCAGCGGTGCACCATGCCCGTGTGCCGCAGCAGATCACGGATCTGCCAGCCGGGGCAGGTCGGCACCTTGGCGTCGACCCCCGCCCGTTCGGCGGCCACCGCGAGCCGGCGGCCCTCCGTGTCCAGGACGTGTAGGTGTTCGGCAATCTCCATGGGGCGAGTGTGCCGGGTGAAGCCGGTCCGACGGCAGGGTTTTCCGGGATTCAGCCGGTGGCCGCGCGGCGGGTGGCGAAGCCGATCGTCGCCGCCACCGCCGCGAGCAGCGCCACGCTCGTCAGGGCCGTGGGCAGCGAGAACCAGTCCGCCATGAAGCCGATCGCGGGCGGCCCGAGCAGCATGCCGCCGTAGCCGAGGGTGGACGCCGCGGCGACGCCGGTCGGGCCCGCGAGCGCTCCGGCCCGTTCGATCGCGACGGGGAAGAGGTTGGCCAGTCCGAGCCCGGTGACCGCGAAACCGGCGAGGGTGAGCCATATCGAGGGCGCGAGCGCGCCGAGCAGCATACCGGCCGCGCCGATCGCCCCGCCGCACACCAACGTCCGTGTCCTGCCGAGCCGTTCGAGGAGAGCCGTGCCGGAGAGCCGGCCGATCGTCATGGCGAACGCGAAGCAGGAGTAACTGGCGGCCGCGACGCCCGGGTGGGCGTGCAGGTCCTGTTCCAGGTGGAGTGCGCTCCAGTCCGCGAGGGCCCCTTCGCCGTACGCCGTGCACAGGGCGATGAGCCCGAAGACGAGGACAAGGCCGCGGGTGCCGCGGTTCTTACGGGTGTCACTGGCCCCTCGGTCGGCGTGGTGAGGTGTGTCGTCGCGTATACGTTCCGGCGGGCGCGGCGGCGTGTGGCGCAGCAGGGTCGGTGCGGCGGCCGCGGTGACCACGAGCCCGATCACGGTGATCGCCAGCAGGTGCCGGGTGGGGGAGAGGTGGCCCGCGACCAGGCCGCCGAGGCCCGAACCCACCATGCCGCCGAGGCTGAACGCGGCGTGGAAGCTCGGCATGACGGGCCGGCCGAGCGCGGCGACGAGGTCGACGGCCGCGCTGTTCATCGCCACGTTGATGCCGCCGTACGCCGCTCCGAAGACCAGCAGGACGAGACCGAGTGCGAGCGGTGAATGCGTCAGCGGGGGCAGGGCGACGGTGAGGGGGAGGAGCGCGCCGCAGACCACCGTCACCGCGTGGCTGCCGAACCGGCGGCACAAGCCGCCCGTCAGCATCATCGTGACGACGGCACCGGCCGACACCCCGAGCAGCGCGAGCCCGAGCGCGCTCGCCGACGCCCCCGTCTGCTCCTTGATCGCGGGGATGCGTACGACCCAGCCCGCGAAGATGAATCCGTCGAGGGCGAAGAAGACGGTGAGGGCTGTACGCAGTCGGGTCAGGGACGAGGAGTGCGGGCCGTCGGCGCTGACGGTCCCAAGTTTGTTTAGTTGCGGCACAAAGTCAGGGTAGAGCGGAGGTTCCGGTGAGGACAAGGGGGCTCGTGGGAGGCGGGAGCATGCGGAACCGGAGCATGCGAAAGGCGCGCGGGGGGTGTGTGCCCCCGCGCCGTTAGCAAGCTGCGGGGGCGGCCGGGGGCGTCCGGGGGCGGGCGGGCGGGTGCGGGGGGGGGCGGGGGGGTA
>NZ_JBIWKA010000005.1:343830-518169 GCF_044765445.1 Streptomyces sp. NPDC102467
AAAATGTCTGGTTCGCGGGGTGGTGGGGGTTCGCACGGGGGGGCGGGGGGGGGGGGGGCCCCCGCCCCCCCCCCCCGGCCCCGGGGGGGGGGGGGGGGGCCCCCCCCCGCGCCTTTCGCATGCTCCGGTGGCGTCCGGTGGCGTCCGGTGGCGTCCGGTCGGGTCCGGTCGTGTCCGGTGGCGTCCGGTCGGGTCCGGTTGGGCCCGTTCGGAAAAGGGCTCTCAGACCGCGACGACCTGGATGCCCGCCTCCTCGAACCGGCCGAGCGTCTCCTTGTCGGCCGCGGTGTCCGTGACCAGGATGTCCACCTGTGCCACGTCGCAGATCCGCGCGAAAGCCCGGTGGCCCAGCTTGCTGGAGTCCGCCGCGACCACCACGCGCTCCGCCCGCTCGCACAGCAGCCGGTTGATCGCTGCCTCCGCCTCGTCGTGCGCGGAGGCGCCGTGCGTGACGTCGAGGCCGACGACGCCGAGCACCGCCGTGTCCAGCGTGACCTGGCCGAGCACGCCGTCGGCGAGCGGTCCGATCAACTCGTAGGACTGGGGACGCGCGACACCGCCGGTCAGCACGATCTTGAACTGGGGGCGCACCGCCAGCTCGTTGGCGATGTTCAGGGCGTTCGTGACGATGGTGAGGGCGGGGGTGCCCGAGGCGAGATCGGGTCGGACGGCGAGCGCCCGCGCGACCTCCGTCGTCGTGGTACCGCCGGTGAGGCCCACCGCCTCGCCGGGCGTGAGGAGTTCGGCGACGGCCTTGGCGATGCGCTGCTTCTCGGCGGCGCCGAGCGCGGTCTTGTAGCGCAGCGGGAGCTCGTAGCTGACGCCGTGCACGACGGCGCCGCCGCGGGTGCGCACCAGCATCTGCTGCTCCGCGAGCTGGTCGAAGTCGCGCCGGATCGTTGCGGCGGAGACGCCCAGTTCGGTCGCCGCCACCTCCACATCCAGGCGGCCGCGCTCGACGAGCAGTTCCAGGAGGGACTTCCAGCGGGCGTCGCGGGACATCCGCGGCCTCCAATCATCGATCGGCTCGGTCGGACTCGGTGGGACAGACCTTAACCGTTTGCGCGCGAATGCTTGATAGTGCTTGAAAACTCGCTATATCTTGCAATAACAAGCATCGCGTGGCGCGCTTGCGCCCGCACGTCCTCTGGGGAGTGGGTACGGCATGAGTCATGTCGAGAACGAGCTGAACAGCCAGCCGGAGTGCTGGACGCGGGCCGCGGAGCTGGCCCTCACGCACAAGGCGGCCCTGCCCGCGGCGGGGGAGCGGGTCGCGATCGTCGGCTGCGGCACCTCCTGGTTCATGGCGCAGGCCGCGGCCGCGCTGCGCGAGCAGGCGGGGCAGGGCGAGACCGACGCCTTCGCGGCGTCGGAGTTCCCGGCCGGGCGGAGCTACGACCGGGTGATCGCGCTGACCCGGTCCGGCACCACCACCGAGGTCCTCGACCTGCTGGCCGCCCTCAAGGGCACGGTCCGCACGACCGCCATCACCGGCGACCCGAACACGCCCATCAAGACGGCCGCCGACGACCTCGTGGTCCTCGACTTCGCCGACGAGCAGTCCGTGGTGCAGACCCGTTTCGCCACCACCGCGCTCACCCTGCTCCGCGCCCACCTGGGCCTGCACACCGAGCAGGCCGTCACCGACGCGCGCACCGCCCTCGCCGAGCCGCTGCCCGAAGGGCTCGTGGAGTGCGGCCAGTTCAGCTTCCTCGGCCGCGGCTGGACCGTCGGCCTGGCCAACGAGGCCGCGCTGAAGATGCGCGAGGCGTCCCTGTCGTGGACCGAGGCGTACCCGGCGATGGAGTACCGCCACGGCCCGATCAGCGTCACCACCGCGGGCACGGCCACCTGGATGCTCGGCGAGGCGCCCGAGGGCCTGGCCGAGCAGGTCGCCGCGACCGGCGCCCTCTGGGTCGAGGGCCGGCTCGACCCGCTGGCCGAGCTCGTCCGGGCCCAGCGCCTCGCCGTGGCGGTCGCCGCACGCCAGGGCCTCGACCCCGACCAGCCCCGCCACCTCACGCGCTCGGTGATCCTCAGCGCCGACTGACCGCTCCCACCGGCCACTTGACCACGTGAAAGGAGGGGCAGTGCCCCTTGCAGCAACAGGGACGCTCGTCGGCGCGGCCGCGGCCCGGCGCGGCGCCGTCGCCGCCTTCAACGTCATCACGCTCGAACACATCGAGGCCGTCGTCGCGGGTGCCGAGGCCGTGGACGCGCCCGTCATCCTGCAGATCTCCGAGAACGCCGTCCGCTACCGCTACGGCCGGCTCCTGCCGCTGGCCCGCGCCGCGGCCGCCGTGGCCGAAGCGGCCCACGTCGACGTCGCCCTCCACCTCGACCACGTACAGAGCGACGAACTGCTGCGGCAGGCCGTCGACGCCGGGTTCAGCTCGGTGATGTACGACGCCGCACGCCTCTCCTACGACGTGAACCTCGGCACCACCCGCGCCGCGGCCGACTGGGGCCACGCCCACGGACTGTGGGTGGAGGCCGAGCTGGGCGAGGTCGGCGGCAAGGACGGGGCCGCGCCGCTCGACGCGCACGCGCCCGGCGCCCGCACCGACCCCGGCGAGGCCCGCGCGTTCGTCTCCGACGCGGGCGTGGACGCCCTCGCCGTCGCGGTCGGCTCCTCGCACGCCATGACCACCCGCACCGCCGCCCTCGACCACGACCTCCTCAAGCGGCTCGCCGAGGGCCTCGACGTGCCGCTGGTGCTGCACGGCTCCTCCGGGGTGCCCGACGCCGAGCTGGCGGCGGCCGTGCGGGGCGGCATCGCCAAGGTCAACGTCGGCACGGCCCTGAACATCGCGATGACCGCCGCCATCAGGGAGTTCCTCGCGGCGCACCCCGACGCGGTCGACTCCCGCAAGTATCTGACGGTCGGGCGCGAGGCCATGTCCACCACCGTGAGTGACCTGATCACGGTGCTGCGCGGCTGAACCCGCCTCCCCTCTGGTGTGTGCCCGGCAGTGGAACTGCCGGGCACACACGCGTTTGTGAACGCCGTGCCAAGCCGCTGTCGGAACCGTTGACGCCCCCGCGCGGTCTCCGATATGAATCTCTGCACATAGGTGACTGTGCACATAGAGAGTGATGGCGTCATGAGGTTTGAGCACGTGCTGCTCGCTCTGCTGTCGTACCGCCCGAGAAGCGGTTACGACCTGCGTAAATGGGTCGAGACGGAGGGTCAGTTCGTCCGTTCGCGGGCCCACCACAGCCAGATCTACCGGCTGCTCGCCCGCATGGTCGCCGACGGCTGGGTGACGTACGAGGTCGATCCGCGGGAAGGGAGGCCCGACGCGAAGGTCTACCGGCTCACGCCGCTGGGCCGCGACGTCCTTCTGGAGTGGGTGCACTCCCCGTACGAGCCGCCCAGCCGCTTCCAGGACGTCGACTTCATGGCCCGGTTCCAGTTCGCCGCGTCCCTCGACGCGGCGGCGGCGATCCGCCTCGTGGAGACCGAACTCGCCTACCGCCGGGCCCAGATCGCGGAGAACCGCCACCGCGACCGCACGCTCCGGTTCGAGGACGCGCTGCCCGAGCTCGACCAGGAGTTCGCCCAGCGCGTCGGCGACGAGATGCACGCGTACGGCGCCGCCTCCGTCGACCGCTGGGTGGAGTGGCTGGAAGGGATGCTCGCTCTGCTCAACGACCGCCGCGAGAAAGGAAGTTCACGATGAAGGCCATCATGGTCATGTTCGACAGCCTCAACCGGCGCATGCTGCCGCCCTACGGAGGCGACTGGACCCACGCGCCGAACTTCGCCCGCCTCGCCGAGCGCGCCGTCACCTACGACAACGCGTACGCCGGATCGATGCCCTGCATGCCCGCGCGACGCGAACTGCACACCGGGCGCCACAACTTCCTGCACCGCAGCTGGGGCCCGCTCGAACCCTTCGACGACTCCCTGCCCGAACTCCTCAAACAGAACGGCGTCCACACCCACCTCGTCAGCGACCACCCGCACTACTGGGAGGACGGCGGCGCCACCTACCACGGCCGTTACACCACCTGGGAGTTCTTCCGCGGGCAGGAGGGCGACCCCTGGAAGGGGCAGGTCGCCGACCCGCCGATGCCGGCGGACCTCAAGAAGGTGCGTTTCGGCGGCGTCTACCGGCAGGACCTGGTGAACCGTGCGCACATGGCGACCGAGGACCGCCACCCGCAGACCCTCACCTTCGACGCCGGCCTGGAGTTCCTGCGCACGAACGCGGAGGCCGACCAGTGGTTCGTGCAGATCGAGACGTTCGACCCGCACGAGCCGTTCTTCAGCCACCAGAGGTACAAAGACCTGTACCCGCACGCCTACGACGGACCCCACTTCGACTGGCCCGACTACAAGCGGGTCGTGGAGACGGACGACCAAGTGGCGCACGCGCGCTACGAGTACGGCGCGCTGCTGTCCATGTGCGACCACTCGCTGGGCCGGGTGCTCGACACGATGGACGAACTCGGCCTGTGGGACGACACGTTGCTCATCGTCAACACCGACCACGGCCTGCTGCTCGGCGAGAAGGGCTGGTGGGGCAAGAGCGTCCAGCCCTGGTTCAACGAACTGGTCCATCTGCCGCTGTTCGTCCGTGACCCCCGGCACGAGACGGCCGGGGAGCGCCGCTCCTCCCTCGTGCAGACCATCGACGTGGCACCGACCCTCCTCGACTTCTTCGGCGTCGACATCCCCGCCGACATGCAGGGCGCGCCCCTGCCGGTCGCCGACGACACCCCCGTACGCGAAGTGGGCCTGTTCGGCATGCACGGCGGCCACGTCAACGTGACCGACGGACGGTACGTGTACATGCGGGCCCCGCACTCCGCCGCCAACTCCCCGCTCGAAGAGCACACGTTGATGCCCACGCACATGCGTGGCCGCTTCACCCCCGCCGAGCTCGCGGACCTCGAACTGGCCGAACCGTTCGGCTTCACCAAGGGCGTCCGCACCCTGCGCATGCCGGGACGCTCCTTCTTCAACCCCTACCCACACGGCACGCTGCTCTACGACGTGACGGCCGACCCCGAGCAGTGCAGCCCGCTCGTCGACGACGCCGTGGAGCTGCGCATGGCAGGGCTCCTGGTCGAGCTGATGCGGGCGAACGAGGCCCCGCCGAGCCAGTACGAGCGGCTCGGGCTGCCCGCCGAAGGCCCCGTCACCGAGAAGCACCTCCTCGTCAGGGCCCAGCGCGAACGCGCCGAACAGGCGGCGCTCCCGCTGCCACGCCCCGAGGACTACCCGGAGGGCCGCTACTCGCTGCGCACCCCGATCGCGGCCCTCATCCGCGACCCCGCGGCCGTCGAAGTGCTCCGCCGCCATCTGCCCGGCGTCGTCGACTCCGAACTTCTTCAACTCCTCGGCCCGACACCCCTGTTGGACGTCGCCGCGATGGCCGGAGGGCTCATCCCGCCGCCCGGCCTCCACCGGGTCGCACAGGAACTCGCCGAGCTCTGATCAGCGTAGAAAAAGACCAACGTAGAAAAAGACCAACGTAGAAAAAAGCCGGTGACAGGGCGGCCACCCCGTCACCGGCTCGAGCACCCGCCCCGTCCCCGACGTCTCACACGCAGAAAAGAGGTGGCGCGATGCCCGAGCTTATCGAGGGTTCCGCCGGCACGACCAAGGGCCCCCGCACAGCCCCGGCGCCCGGCCGCCGGGGGCAGATGTCGCTGCTCGGCGGCACGCTGCTCGTCGACAGCACCGAGTCGAGCCTGGTCGCCGGATTGTTCCCGCTGATCCGCGACTCCCTCGGGGTCTCCCTGGGCGCGCTGGGCACCCTCACCGCCGCGAGCAAGATCGTCGGCGTGGTCACCGGGCCGCTGTGGGTGATGGCCGCGCAGCGCTTCTCCCGCACGTCCGTCCTCGTGGTCGCCACCGGACTGTGGGGTGTGTGGGGCATCGCCGCCGGGTTCGCCCAGACCTTCGGTCAGCTCCTCGTCCTCTACACGATCCTCGCCGCCGGATACGCCGCCGCCCACCCGCTCATCAACGAGATCATCGGCGACCTGTTCGGCGGAGCCTCGCGCGGTCGCGCCGTCGGAGCCGTGTACGGGGCCGTCGCCCTCGCCGCGGCGGTGCTCGCCCCGCTCACCGGCCAGCTCGCCCGCGTCGACGACGGCTGGCGCTGGGGGCTCTGGGGCATCGGCGCCTTCAACGTACTGCTCGGCCTCGCCCTGTGGCGCAGGCTGCGTGACCCGGGACACGGGGCGGCCGAACGCCAGCTCGCCGACCTCGACCCCGCCGCACGCGAGCGCGCTCCGCTCACCTGGGCGCGAGCGGTCGCCCTGCTGCGCATCCGCAGCCTCGCCCTCCTCCTGGTCTCCCGCCTCCTCTCCGGGCATCTGCTGATCTCGACGTTCGGCATCGTGTACCTCGTGGACGTCTACGGCTTCCGCACGGAGACGGCCTCCGTGGTGCTGCTGCCGCAGGGCCTTGGCTACTTCGCGGGCACGGTCGTCGGCGGCTGGGCGGCCGACCGCGCCGTGCGCCGCAGCCCACGCCACGGACTGGTCGCCCTCCTTCAAGGGGCCCAGTTCGCGTTCGCCGTGGTGGCGTTCCTCGGTACGCAGATCGGCTACGGCTCCATCGTCCCGTTCGCCGTGTTCTTCGGCCTGATGGGGCTGGCCCAGGGGGCGAATCCGCCGGTGAACCGGCCGATGGTGATGGCCGTCGTGCCGCCGGAACTGCGCGCCGCGGCCTTCGCGATCTACCTCAACATCTTCGAGGCGATCGCCTGGGCGGTCTTCGGCCTCGGCGCGGGCCTCCTCGGCGACCGGATCGGCCTGCGGCCCGTCTTCCTCTGGGTCCTGGTGATCCTGATGATCGTCAACGGGCTCTTCCTCACCACGCTGCACCACACGTTCGGCGCCGATGTGGCCCGCGTGCAACGAGAGTTGGACCTGCGGCGGGAGGGCGCCGCGCGGGGCTGACGACCAGGGCGCAGGATGGAGGGCATGAGCGGACCCGCACTCTTTCCCCGTGAACCCGAGGAGATCGCCCCCGGAGCCGTCCACGTCCCGGACTGGCTCGACCCGGCGCGCCAGCGCGCGCTCGTCGCGTCCTGCCGGGAGTGGGCGAGGGGACCCGCGGGGCTGCGCGAGGTACGGCTGCCAGGCGGCGGCCGGATGACGGTGCGGCAGTTCGGACTCGGCTGGCACTGGTTCCCGTACGGGTACGCGCGCACCGCCGTCGACGGGGACGGGCAGCAGGTGAAGGCGATGCCGCAGGAACTGGCCGATCTCGGCCGGTGCGCGGTGGCTGCCGCGTACGGTGAGCAGGCACGGCCGACGGCGTACGGCGGACAGGGTCCTCGGGAGGCGTACGACATCGCGCTGATCAACTACTACGACGCGGACGCCCACATGGGTCTGCACAAGGACCGCGACGAGAAATCGGCGGCGCCCGTGGTGTCGCTCAGCCTCGGCGACACCTGAGTCTTCCGGTTCGGGAACACCGAGACCCGGACGAAGCCGTACACCGACGTGGAGCTGCACAGCGGGGACCTCTTCGTGTTCGGCGGGCCGTCCCGGTTCGCGTATCACGGAGTGCCGCGCACCCTGGGCGGCACGGCGCCGCCGGAACTGGGCCTCGAAGGACGACTCAACATCACGCTGCGGGTCAGCGGTCTGTGAGACGGCGTTCATCGACCGGGCGAGCGGCATTCACCGGATACCATTCCTGACCGTGATCAGGGCGAGGAGTTACTGATGGGCGGCAGGGCGGCCTCCGGGGACGGGGGCCCTACGGCGGGCGACGGGGCCGCGCGGGCGCCACGCCTGGAGCGGGGCCGCGGCGCACTCGGTCCCGCGCTCGAACTCGTCCACACCGGGCGGGCACCGACCCGCGCCGTCCTCACCGCCGAACTCGGCGTGACCCGCGCCACGGCGGGCGCCGTCGCCGCCGAACTCGAAGCGCTCGGCCTCATCCGGATCGACGCCAGGCCGAGCGCCGCGGCCGGTTCGCAGGGCCGCCCCTCGCACCGCCTGTCGGTCGCCGAGGACGGCCCTGTGGTGCTGGCCGCGCAGGTGCACGCCGACGGCTACCGCGCGGCCCTCGTCGGACTCGGCGGCCGTATCGTCGCCACCACCCCCGGCTGCGAGATCATCGACCCCGATCCGGCGGACGTGCTGCGCTCCGTCGTCGAGGCGGGCATCCGGCTCCTGGAGACCAGCGGGCGGCGCTGCGTCGGCGCGGGCCTCGCCGTGCCGTCCGCCGTCGCGGAACCCGAGGGCACCGCCCTCAACCCGCTGCACCTGGCCTGGCCCGCCGGGTCCAAGGTGCGGCAGATCTTCGCCGACTGCGTGCGCGAGGCGGCCCTCGGCATCCCGGCCTTCACCGCGAACGACGTGAACCTCGCCGCGCTCGCCGAGCACCGGCACGGGGCCGGACGCGGCGCCCGCGACCTGCTGTGCGTCGCCACCGGGCACCGCGGTGTCGGCGGCGCCCTGGTCCTCGACGGCCGTCTGCACACGGGCAGTTCGGGACTCGCCCTGGAGGTCGGGCACCTCACCGTCAACCCCGAGGGCCGGCCCTGCCACTGCGGCAGCCGCGGCTGTCTGGACGTGGAGGCCGACCCGCTGGCCTTCCTCACCGCGGCGGGCCGCACCCCGGACCCCGACGGCTCGCTCCTCGAACAGGCCCACGGGCTGCTGCGCGAGGCCCCGGACGACCTCGGTGTGCGCCGGGCCGTGGAGACGCTCGTCGACCGGCTCGGACTAGGCCTCGCGGGCCTGGTCAACATTCTCAACCCGGACCGGATCATCCTCGGCGGACTGCACCGCACGCTCCTCGACGCCGCCCCGGAGCGGCTGCGCGCGGTCGTGGCCGATCGCAGCCTGTGGGGACGCAGCGGCGGCGTCCCCATCCTGGCGTGCACGCTCGACCACAACAGCCTGGTGGGAGCCGCCGAGTTGGCCTGGCAGCCCGTGCTCGACGACCCCCTGGCCGCACTCGCCGAGGCCTGACCCGCCTCTGCTGTCAGACCCGTACGGCGACGGGCTCGGGCTCCTCGGACACCGTGACCGTGTTCTTTCCACGCTCCAGCAGATCCGGTACGAGGGTGGCGATGCCCGCGACCGCCAGCGCAAGGCCGAGCCAGAGCGGTGCCCGCAGCCCGTACGCGTCGATGGCCACGCCGCCCACCGAGGTCGCCACGATGATGCCGAGCGTGATGAACGACGTGTGCACGGAAGTGACGAGCGCGCCCGCGTTCGCCCTGCGCTGCACCCGTACCGCCATCGCCGGGTTCATGGTGACGCCGACCAGCCCGATGCCGAGCATGCACAGCACGGCCGCGGCGCTCAGCTGGGCGAACAGCGCGAAGCCCAGCAGGAAGAGGGAGTTGAGGGCCAGGCCGACGAGCAGCACGGTGAGGGTGTGCCGGTCCGCGAGCCGTCCGACGACCATGTTGCCGACGACGGTCGCCGCCCCGTACGCCACGAGCAGCAGCGGCACGGTGCCCGCCCCGAACCCGGAGATCCCCGTGAGGATCGGATTGAGGTAACTGAACGCGGCGAACGTCGCGCCGATCACCAACGTGCTGGTGGACAGGGTCAGCCACAGCCGCGCGGACCTGAACACCCGGAATTCGGTGCGCAGTTGACCTGAGCCGGTGCCTCCGGGCAGGTTCGGCACCCCGGCGAGCGTCGCCGCAGCGGCGAGCACCGCCAGCGCGGAGACGACCCAGAACGCGGCCCGCCAGCCGAGCCGGTCACCGATGTATGTGGCCAGGGGCAGCCCCAGCAGGGTGCCCAGCATCAGCCCGTTGAGCGCCACGGACACCGCGCGGCCCCGCACCTCGGGCCGGGTCAGCTGGGCGCACAGCGACAGGGCCACACCGAAGAAGGCCTGTGAGGCGACGCCGGTCACGAGGCGCGCGACCAGCATCACGGCGTACGTCGACGCGGTCGCTGCCAGCACGTTGCCGGCGAGGAACACGGCGAACAGGATCGCCAGCGCCCGCTTCTGCGGGACCTTGAGCAGGGCAACGGTGAGGAACGGGCCGCCGAACGCCATCGCCGCGGCGAACGCGGTGATGAGATAGCCGATCTGCGGAATCGTCGCGTGGAGCCCGTGCGCCATCTGCGGCATCAGGCCCGCGACGACGAACTCACTGGTCACCATCGCGAAAACGCCGAAAGCGAGGACGTAGACGGCACGTGGCATGGGGCCCTCCAGGGAGCCTTGTTTGAGACAGGGGATGTGGACAGGGGTGTGGACACAGTTTGGACAGGCCGTTTTGGATAGGTCGGTACAAAATTCGGGCATGCGTGATCGAGGCGGGGCGCCGGGTGTCGGCGCCCGGGGGTGTTCCGTACGGGGAGGCGGGGTCAGTCGGTGAGTGCGTCCAGGGCGATCCGGGCCGTGGACTCCAGTGCGGCCCGGTCGGCGCCGACCTGGCCGGAGACGCGCATCCCGCCGATCACGGAGTTGAGGAAGCGCGCGAGGTCGCCGGGGGAGCGGCGGGACGTGATGGTGCCGTCCCGCTGCCCGGCCGTGATCGCGACTTCCATGGCGGCGAGCCGGCTGTCCAGATCCCGCTGGAGCAGGCCGGTCGTCTCTTGGTCGCGGCCGGCGAGCTCCACGGTCGTGTTCACCGTGAGGCAGCCGCGGCTGCGTCCGTCCCTGCGGGTCCCGATCTCGATGTCGATGATCACCGCGAACAGGTCACGGATGCGGTCGAGCGGCGCCCGCTCCACGTTCTCCAGAAGGGTCACCTGACTCGCGCCCATGCTCTCGATGTAGCGGGCCAGCGAGCGCGTGAACAGCTCGTGCTTGCTGGCGAACGTGTTGTAGATGCTGCTGCGGCCCAGGCCGGTGGCGGTGCACAGGTCCTGCGTGGAGGTGGCCTCGTAGCCGTTCTCCCAGAAGGCGTGCATCGCCGCGTCCAGGGCCCGCTCCTCGTCGAACATTCTCGGTCGGGCCATGGGAAGACCGTACTAGTTTTGGATCGAGCGGTGCAATACCTGCGGGGTGACGCCTGTGGGGCAATATCCGCGGTGCCGTACCGGCGGTGTCATGCCTCGGCGGGGGTCGAGCTGCTTGGGGCTGTTCGGCGCGCACCCCGCCGACCGCGCCGCAGCGCGCACCCCGCCGACCGTGCCGCAGCGCGCACCCCGCCGACCGTGCCGCAGCGCGCACCCCGCCGACCGTGCCGCAGCGCGCACCCCGCCGACCGTGCCGTCAGGCCCACTCCACCGCGAACGCCTCCGCGGGATTGCCCACGAGCAGGCGCTCCACCGTGTCCTTGCCCAGGGCCTCCACCAGTCGCGGCCGGACGCGACGCAACAGGTGGGGCATGCCCGGCCCGCCGCTCACCGACCGTGCCCCGGCGGTCGTCGTGTCGCCGCCGAGCAGCAGCCGGTCCGCGTACCCGGCGTCGGCGAGGGCCGCCATCGCGTCCGGCATGCGCCAGTCCGTCGCGTGGTTCGCCCGCGAGGGGCCGTCGAAGGCGAGGTACGCCCCCGACCGTGCCGCCTCCTGGTGCGTCACGAAGTCGGGCGAGCGGTTGAGATGCCCGAGGATCACGCGTCGCGCGGGCACCCCCAACTCCCCGCACAGCAGGTCCAGTACGTCGAGCACGGCCGTGCCCAGCTCGTGGTGGACGGCGATCGGGGCCCCGGTGGCGTGATGTGCCTCGGCCGCGGCCCGCATCGTCCACCGCGCATGCGCGTCCAGCGCGTGGAACCCGCCGGCGACCTTGATCAGACCGGCCCGGACACCACTGCCCGCGATGCCCACGGTGAGCTCGCGCACGAAGACCTCGGCGAGATCGGTCGCGCGGGAGGCGAGCAACTCCGGTGCGTAGTGCGCCGATTGGTGCATGCCGGTCGCGGCCACGACATGCACCCCGCACGCCGCCGCGAGCGCGGGCAGCTCCTCGGCCCGCCGCCCGAGCCCGTACGGAGTCCACTGCACGACGGTCCCGCCGCCGACGGCCGCGAACGCCGCCAGCTCCTGCCGTGCGAGGCCGACGTCGTCCAGCTCCTGCCCGGGCAGCAGTGGGCTGCGGAAAAAGAGGTGGTCATGGGCGTCGACCACCCCCAACTCACCGGGATGCACGTCTCCTTGGACGGTACGAACGACCCCGCTCACCAGTGCCTCCCGCGCGGCAGCAGTTCTCGCTCGGGCTGCGAGAGGTGCAGTACATGGTAGATGTCACCGGGCGCCTTGGGGGATTCGTGGTCCCAGACGGAGAAGGTCAGCAGCTCCCAGGTACGCGGATCAACGGCGGACGCAGCGAACAACGCACCGTCCGACGTGGCGAGTTGCCCGACCTCATGTACGGACTGCGCCATCAGCTCCGGGAGTTCGGTGCCCTCTTCGATCGCAGTACGTCGTCGCACCGCTGTCCGCGCGGCACTTGAGGCCGCGGTCCCCTCCTCGTAGGCCGTGCCCGCCCAGTGCTGGACCGTGGGGCGCCCGAAGTCGGCCGCGAGGCCCTGGAACGCCGGGCCCCACAGGAACGTATGCATCCCCTCCTGGGTACGCCACAGATACAGCGGCGCGTACGCGTTCACCGGCGAGCCGGCGACGCCCTTCTCGCGCATCAGGTACGCCTTGACGCCGAGCCCCGCGAACGTGTCGGTGAACCTGTGCCGGGTCGCCACCCGCTCACGGATGATGCCCATGTCGTAGTCGGCCGGGAACCTGATCTCGTACTGCATCGCGTGCATGGTCGAGCCCCTCCTCGAAGTGCCGGTCCGCCCCGGAGCGCCGGGTACGCCTCGTCGTCGCCGACGCTCACGGTGCCGGACACGCCTCGTCGTCACCGACGTGCGCGCCCCGGCAGACGGTCTAAGGAACGGAGGCGGTGCGGGGAGAGGAAACGGGAGAGGGGGCGGGTGAGGGGGCGAGGAGCGCGAGCAGGCCGCGAGCGCCCGCGTCGAAGGCGTCCGTGTCACCCGAGGCGCGCGCCAGGACGTAGCCGCCCTGTACCGTCGCGACGATCGTCGCCGCGATGTCGCGCGGGACCAGATGTGTCCCGAACTCGCCCTTGTCCACGCCCTCTTGGACCACATCGGCGAGCCGGTCCTTGACGTAGGCGATGGTCTCGTCGACCGGCGCGCGCAACGCGTCGCTGGCGATCACGTCCGGGTCCATCGTGAGCCGGCCGACGGGGCAGCCGCGCAGTACGTCGCGCTCCCGCAGCAGATACGCCTCGACCCGCTCGTACGCGGTGTTGCCGGTGGCGAGCAGCCCGTCGACCGTGGCCCGCAACTCCTCGCCGGTGCGCCGGATCGCGGCGAGCGCGAGGTCCTGCTTGCCGGTGAAGTGGTGGTACATGCTGCCCTGCCCGACGCCCGCGCGCTGCAGGATCGCCTTCGGGCTGGTGCCGACGTAACCGCGCTCCCACAGGAGCTCCCGCGTGGTGTAGATCAGTCGCTCCTGAGTGCTCATGACCTCACCGTACATACTAGTAGTTACAGAAGGCAAGGGTGATCGAAGGGCAGGGGGCATGAGCGGCCGGGAGCAGGCCGGAGCAGGCCGGGAGCAGGGCCGCACCCCTCCTCGTACTCCCGTGGTGGTACGCGTGGTGCCGCTGGCCGTACGACGACGGAGACCCCCTGCCGGCGCGACGCTCTACTCATCACACGCAGCACCGCGACCCCATCGGGAGATGAGTCAGATGCAGACCCTCGCGCACTTCGGCGGCGACGGCCCCGGCCCGTGGATCCTTTTCTTCCCGCTGATCTGGGCGGCCGTCGCGATCGGCGTCGTCACCCTGCTGCGCCGCACCGCCGGGCGCGGCCGGCGCGGACCGTGGCGGCCCCTTCCGCGCGTCGATGAGCACGCGCCGATCGCCGTGCTCGGCCGCCGGTTCGCCGCCGGTGAGATCGACGAGGACGAGTACTGGCGCCGACTGACCGTCCTGAACGAGGAGTTCGGGCACTACGCCACCGGCACCGCGTCGGCCAAGGGCGGTGCGGCATGACCACCGCGACGCTCACCGGCACCGCGGCGCGCGTCGAGAACGCCGTCAAGGTGTACGGGTCGGGCGACACCGCCGTCCGTGCCCTCGACGGCGTGAGTGTCGACTTCCGCGCGGGACGGTTCACCGCGATCATGGGCCCCTCCGGCTCCGGCAAATCCACGCTGATGCACTGCGCGGCCGGACTCGACACCCTGACCGAGGGCTCCGCGTACCTCGGCGACACCGCGCTGAGCGCGCTGGACGACCGGCGCCTGACACTGCTGCGCCGCGACCGCGTCGGCTTCGTCTTCCAGGCGTTCAACCTCGTGCCCACCCTGACCGTCGCGGAGAACATCACGCTGCCGGCGGACCTCGCGGGCGCCCGGCCCGACGCCGAGTGGCTCGACGCGCTCATCGACACCGTCGGGCTGCGCGACCGGCTCCGTCACCGGCCCGCGGAACTCTCCGGCGGACAGCAGCAACGCGTGGCCGTGGCGCGGGCGTTCGCGAACCGGCCCGACGTCGTCTTCGCCGACGAACCCACCGGCAACCTCGACTCGCGCTCCGGCGGCGAGGTCCTCGGGCTGCTCGGCGACGCCGTGCGCCGGACGGCCCGCACGGTCGTGATGGTCACGCACGATCCGGTCGCCGCCGCCCACGCCGACGAGGTCGTCTTTCTCGCCGACGGCCGCCTCGTCGACCGCATGGAAGGCCCGACCGCCGACAAGGTCCTCGACCGGATGAAGGCCTTCGACCGCACCCCACCCCGCGCGGGAGGTCCGTCATGAACGCTGTCGTCCGGCTCAGCCGCACGTCCCTGTCCGCCCACAAAAGGCGCTTCGCCGGTACGTTCACCGCCGTCCTGCTCGGCGTCGCGTTCCTCGCGGGCACCCTCGTCATGGGCGACACGCTCCGCGCGAGCTTCGACTCGATGTTCGCGGGCGCCGGCAGTGGCACCGACGCCGTCGTCCGCAGCACCGGCGTCATCACCACGCCCGGCGAGAGCCAGGGCGCCCGCCGCCCGGTCGACGCCGCCCTCGCGGCCGCTCTCGCCGAGGTGCCCGGGATCGCGGCCGCGGCGCCGAACATCCAGGGCGCCGGTCAACTCGTCGGCGCCGACGGGAAACCCATCGGTGGCCAGGGCCCGCCCACGCTCGCCGGCAACTGGATCGACGACCCGGAGCTCAACGCGTACCGGGTGGCCGAAGGCCGCGCCCCGCGTGCGCCGGGCGAGGTCGTCGTCAACCGCGGCGCAGCCGAGAAGGGCGACCTGAAGATCGGCGACACGACGGTTCTGCGGACGCCGGATCCGGTGCGGGTCACGATCGTCGGCCTGGCCACGTTCGGGGGCGAGGACGGCATGGCCCAGGTCACCTTCACCGGCATGACCCGCGCCGACGCCGAGAAGTACCTCACGGCGAGGCCGGGCGAGGCGGCCTCCATCCAGGTCCGCGCGGGCCCCGGCGTGAGTCAGCGGGAGCTCGCCGACAGGCTGACGGCTCACCTCCCCGCGGGTGTCGAGGCCATCACCGGGCAGGAGGCCGCGCGGGAGAACACCGACATGATCTCCGGCCAGTTCCTGAACCTCTTCACCACCTTCCTCCTCGTCTTCTCCGGCATCGCGCTGCTCGTCGCGACCTTCTCCATCCACAACACCTTCGCGATCGTGGTGGCCCAACGCGGCCGAGAGAACGCCCTGTTGAGGGTGCTGGGCGCCTCCCGGCGACAGGTCACCGCCTCGACACTCGTCGAGGCGGGCGTCGTCGCCGTGCTCGCCTCGGCCGCGGGTCTCGCGGGCGGCATCGGCATCGCGGCCGGACTCCAGGCACTGTTCCCCGTCATCGGATTCCCCTTCCCTGAGGGGGAGTTGGTGATCAGTGCCGTGTCCATGCTGCTGCCGACGGCCGTCGGTATCGTCGTCTGCCTCGGCTCGGCCCTGCTGCCCGCCCTGCGCGCGGGACGCACCGCACCGCTGGCCGCGCTGCGGGAGACGGCCGTCGACGACTCGGGCGCCTCGCGTCGCCGTGCCCTCATCGGCAGCGTGCTCGGGGCGGCCGCCCTCGCCCTCACGCTCGTCGGCGTACTCGCCTCGCCGTCCATCGTGTTGGCCGGAACGGGTGCCGTCCTGGTCCTCGCCTCGTTCGTCGTGCTCGGCCCGGTCACCTCCACCGTCGCCGTAAGCGTCCTCGGCAGCCCGCTCGACAAGCTCCGCGGCGTCACCGGCGGCCTGGCCCGCCGCAACGCACTGCGCAGCCCGAAGCGGACCGCCGCCACGGCCGGCGCGCTGATGATCGGCGTCGCCGTGGTCTCCCTGTTCACGGTCTTCGGCGCCTCCCTCAAGGCGACCATGAACGAGACGGTCGACCGGTCCTTCGCAGGCGATGTCGCCGTCTCCGCCCCGTCGTTCGGCGCGGGCGGCAGCGGCCTCAGCCCCCGGCTCGCCCCGGCCGTCGCCGAGCGTCCCGAGGTCGCCACGGCCGTCGGACTCGGCAAAGGCGTCGCCGACGTCGACGGGAAGGGCCGCGCCCTGACCGTCACCGACCCGGCCGCCCTCGCCAAGGCCTTCGACCTGGGCACGGTCCAGGGCTTGATGGACGACCTCGGCCCGAACGGACTCGCCCTCACCCGCGCCGAGGCCGACAAGCAGCACCTCAAGGTCGGCGACACGGCCCGGCTCACCTTCACCGACGGCAAGAGGGAAGCCTTCACCGTCCGCGCCGTCTACGCCCGCTCCGATCTCGCCGGAGACTACGTCATCACCCGCGCGGCCTGGGCACCGCACCGCACCCAGGACGCGGACACCCTGGTCTCGGTCACCTTCAAGGACGGCGTCAGCACCGCGGACGGCACCGCCGCCGTCGAGAAGGTCGCGTCGGCCTACGGGAATCCGGAGGTGCAGACCCGCGACGCGTACGCGCGGTCCTCGGCGAGCGGCATCGACATGATGCTCACCCTCGTCTACGCGCTGCTCGCCCTGGCCGTACTCATCGCGCTGCTCGGCATCGCCAACACGCTCACCCTCGCCGTGCACGAACGCACCCGGGAGTTGGGTCTGCTCCGCGCCGTCGGCCAGACCCGCGCCCAGCTGCGCGCCATGGTCCGCTGGGAGTCGGTGCTGGTCGCCGCGTTCGGCACGGCCGGCGGACTCGTGCTCGGCGGATTCCTCGGCTGGGTCCTGGTCGAGGCATCCGACGGGGCGAGCGACAGCGCCTTCGCGTTCGCGCTGCCGCCCGTACGACTGCTCGTCGTGGCCCTGGTCGGACTGGTGGCCGGCGCCCTGGCCGGGCTGCGGCCGGCGAGCAGGGCGGCCCGCCTGGACGTGCTGCGCGCGATCGCCACCGAGTGACGCGCGGGCGAGGTCGTCACCGCCCGGTCAGCCTGCGACGGCCGACCGGGCGGGAGCAGGTTCCGACACGAGGCGCTCGGGCGCGTCGGCGATGAGGGCGGCCGCCGTCGCGTACACCGGGTGCGGCGCGGCCACCGCGGGCGGCGGGGCGGGCAGGGTGAACCAGACGACCTTGCCGCCGTCGCCGTGCGGGCGCACGCCCCAGCTCTCGCTGACCGCGGCGACCATCGCGAGGCCCCGGCCGCAGGTCGAGAACGAATCCGCGTCACGCACCACGGGAAGCCGTGGATCGTGGTCGTACACCGAAAGCGTGAGCAGGTCCCTGCGCAGCTCGATCTCGACGGTGCACCTCTTGTCCGGCTCGGCGTGCCGGTGGACGTTCGTCAGCAGCTCGGTGACACCGAGTGCCGCAAGCTCTATCAACGGATCGAGATGCCAGTAGCGCAGCTGCGCTGAAACGATCCTGCGGACCTGTCCGATCCGCGACGGCAGGGCCTGGAGCTCCACCGTGCAATGCCTGCTCGGCTGGCTGATCACGGCTGCGACTCCCCGAATGAGGTCCGGAAGAAGACGAGAACGGATCGAGCGAAGCGATCGTGCTGTTACAGGACCGCCCGCTACTTTTGTCCGGCGGGCTGGTTCGCAGCGTCATCGCCGGTGCACCCTGAGTAGTGATGTGTGACCAGAGTGGCCCAGGGGATGCGGGCGTGCAACTTCAACGGCTGGTCCCCGGTGCTGCGGGCGTCAGGTGGTGCGCGCCGCGGCGCTGCGGACGGCCTCGATGAACCGGCGGGCCGTCGGCGGCCCGGCGTCCGCGCTCTGACCGCCGAGGCGCAGCAGATACCGCCTGCCGTCGACCTCCGCGGTGGCCCGGTCGTCGGAGCCGAACCACGGTTTGCCCGCACGGACTTCACGCAGAGGGGCGCTGTCGATCTCGCTGCCGTAGCTCGTGAGCAGTTCGAGCCTGCCGCCCGTGATCCGGATCTGCCCGGCCCGGGTCAGCGAGCGCAGCCGCCGCCCGATCCGTACGCCCGTCGCCGTGAACTCCGGCTCCGCCATGCCGTTTCGCCCCCTCGAGTGCCTTCTGCGGTGCAGTCTGCACGCGCCTGGCCAGGAGCACCAGTACGCATGTGGACGTGCTGTGAAGCAGCAGGCGCATCCGGAATATGCGCCCCCTCGCCCGGATGGCCGCTCACTCCGCCAGGCTAGCCTTTGAGCCGCTCAAAGGTGTGTTTATGCAGGTGAGAAGCGTGCGGAAGGTGTCTATGATCGAGCCGTCCGGTCATTTCCGACCGGATCCGCACCGGTTCGCTCGGCACGCCTTTTCGCGAGGTCCCGCCCGGGCCGACGCCCGGAACGACACGAAGGAGCCGCGCGGTGAGCACGACGCAGCAGGGCCGTCCCACGGGCGACGGCACGGCCGGCGAGCCGATGCCGACGCTCGATATCGACCACACGGATTCCGCGTACCGAACGTGGCTCAAAGAGGCCGTCCGAAAGGTCCAGGCCGATGGCAACCGGTCGGCGGACACCCATCTGCTGCGCTTCCCGCTCCCCGAGCCCTGGGGCATCGACCTCTACCTCAAGGACGAGTCGACGCACCCCACCGGCAGCCTCAAGCACCGCCTCGCACGCTCCCTCTTCCTCTACGGGCTGTGCAACGGCTGGATCCGGCCGGGCCGCCCGGTCATCGAGGCGTCGAGCGGCTCGACGGCCGTCTCGGAGGCGTACTTCGCCAAGCTGATCGGCGTGCCCTTCATCGCGGTGATGCCGCGTACGACGAGCGCCGAGAAGTGCCGACTGATCGAGTTCCACGGCGGCCGGTGCCACTTCGTCGACGACTCCAGGACCATGTACGAGGAGTCGGCGGCCCTCGCCACGCGCACCGGCGGGCACTACATGGACCAGTTCACGTACGCGGAGCGGGCGACGGACTGGCGCGGCAACAACAACATCGCCGAGTCGATCTACCGGCAGATGGAGATGGAGCGCTATCCCTGTCCGGCCTGGATCGTGGCGACGGCCGGCACCGGCGGCACCTCGGCGACGCTCGCCCGCTATGTGCACTACATGCAGCACGACACCCGCGTCTGCGTCGCCGACCCCGAGAACTCGTGCTTCTTCGAGGGCTGGACGACGGACAACCCCGACGCCACCAGCGACTGCGGCTCCCGCATCGAGGGCATCGGCCGCCCCCGGATGGAGCCGAGCTTCGTGCCCGGCGCCATCGACCGCATGATGAAGGTCCCCGACGCGGCGAGCATCGCGGCCGTGCGCGCTCTGGAGCGGGCCATCGGCCGCAAGGCCGGCGGGTCCACGGGCACCGGCCTGTGGAGCGCGCTCAAGATCGTCGCGGAGATGGTGGCGCAGGGCCGCAAGGGCAGTGTGGTCACGCTGCTGTGCGATCCGGGCGACCGGTACCTCGACAAGTACTACTCGGACGAGTGGCTGGAGCGGCAGGGTCTGAACATCGACCCGTACACGAAGACGATCGAGCAGTTGCTTGTGACGGGGGCGTGGCCTGCTTCGGGGCCCGCCACCTGAGGCCTCTCCGGAGACGGGGGGGCGGAGGCCGGGGGCGGTGCGGGGGCCGGGACTGACCGGTGCCCTCAACTTTCGGCGCGGGGAGCCGAAGTCAGCCGTCGGTCAAGCGTGCGCACCGCGTCCCGGAAAGCCCGCCCGAGCCCGGCCCGCCCCACCTTCAGCCCCGCCCGGAACGGCGCGACACCGTCCGCCGCGAAAGTCCACTGCACCCGTGTGCCACCGGGCACGGCCACGATCCGCCACTCCTCCAACAGGGCCCGGATTCCGGGGGTGTTGGTCTGGTCGACGCGGTACGCGTACACCGCGCCGGGCTCGGCGGCGACGATCGTCTCCAGGAACCGCGTTCCGCCCTTGAGCCGGATCTCCCGCCGCGCCCCGCCGTCCAGCGGCCGCGCCAGCGTCACCGCCGAGAACCACTGCGGCCATCCGGCGACGTCCTCGGCGAGCGCCCGGTACACGGCATCGGGGGAGGCCGACACCTCGCGGGCGAACACCAGCCGGAGTGGAGCGGTCTCGACGAAGTCGAGGCCGACGGGCAGAAGACGGCGTGCCATGAACGTGTCGCCCCCCAAGAGGAACGCCCCAACGGGCAAGCGGATCAAGCCGGTTGACCGAGCACTGTCACCATAGCTGGCGGCCCGTCAGATGTCTGTACCGGCATCGGGCTCGCCGGCGACGACGAGCCGCACATGCTCGGAGACCTCGGCGCGCGCCTCGACGGGCAGCCCCGGGTCGGTCACCAAGGTGTCCACCTGATCGAGGGAGGCGAACGAACTCAGGCCCACCGTCCCCCACTTGGTGTGGTCGGCCACGACCACCACACGCCGCGCGGACTGCACGAGCCGCCGGTTCGTCTCCGCCTCCGCCAGGTTCGGCGTGGAGAGACCGGCCTCCGGGTGTATGCCGTGCACCCCGAGGAACAGCACGTCGAAGTGGAGCGCCGCGATGGCCTGGTCGGCGACGGGCCCCACCAGTGAGTCGGACGGCGTGCGTACGCCACCGGTCAAGACCACGGTCGCCGCGCCCTGCCGGGTGCCCGAGCTGCGCTGCGCCGCGTGGAACACATCGGCCACCCGCACCGAGTTGGTGACCACCGTCAGGTCCGGCACATCGAGCAGCTGCTGCGCCAGCGCGTACGTCGTCGTCCCCCCGGACAGGGCGATCGCCGAGCCGGGCGCGGCCAGTGTCGCCGCGGCGCGCGCGATGTCCTCCTTGGCGGTCAGCTCCAGGCCCGACTTCGCCTCGAAGCCCGGCTCGTGCGTGCTCGCCTCGACGACCGGGACGGCGCCGCCGTGCACTTTCTCCAGGACTCCCTGGCGGGCCAGCGCGTCGAGGTCGCGGCGGACCGTCATGTCGGACACGCCGAGCTTCCTGGTCAGTTCGTTGACCCGGACGCCGCCGCGACGGCGGACCTCGTCGAGAATCAGGGCGCGGCGCTGCTCTGCGAGGAGGTTCTGATTCTCGCTCACGTCCCGTCGGATCCTTTCGCCCGGTCACGCCTGCCACACATCTGCTCTGCCGCGTCATCCTCGCATGCGCCACCGACAGCCGTCCCACCGCCCGCGCGGGTGCGACCAGCACATCGGTGTCACAACGATCGGGGAGATTCCGTGACGGAGGGTACGCACGCGAGCCCTGAGCCGGGATTCTGGTAGTGGTCAGGAACGGGGGACACCACATCATGGCGCGTGAGAACCACGAGACCAGCAACAAGCACGGCAAGCACGGCAAGCACGAGATGCACGTGAACGACGGCGAGCACGAGATGCACGTGAACGACGAGAAGCACGAGACATCGGCGGCCGAAGAGACCGCCCTGGAACTGCTTGTCCACGGAGTCGGGGGCACCACGCCCCAGGAGATGCTCGACGCCCCGCGCACGATCCGGGTGTCGGGTGACGAGACGGCTGCGGTCTTCCGCCGGGTCGAGGACGTCGACGCGGAGAGTCGGCCGGAGGACTACCGCGGCAAACCGGTGCCCGAGGCGTACGTGTGGTGCAACCTCACCTCGGGCAACGGATCACGGGCCCTGTGGCTGCTGCTGCTTCCCTTCATGGTCGTCAACCTCGCCCACTGGATGCGCCCCAACGCCCGCCGCAGGTCCGGCGCCGTGCGCCTCTACGGCCTGCTCGTCCGTCTGACCGGCCTCACCCTCACCGTCCTCTTCGTCGCGGCGGCCTGCGAGGTCGCGCTCGACCTGACGGCGTGGCAGTGCGCGGGCACCCCGGCGTGCGGTGGACAGCGGGCGTGGCTCGGCTTCCTCTCCGTGGACGCGCACGGCGCCGGCGGCTGGTGGAGCCAGCCCGGCCGCCGCCTCGCCCTCGCCGCCCTCGTGCCCGCCGCCCTGACGGCCCTGCTCTGGTATCTCTCGCACCGCACGTGGGGCGCCTACGAGTCCCAGGTCCCGCTGCCGCACCAGCCGGAGCCGGACGACGGTGACGGGAGCACCGCCCTCGGCAAGCCCGGCTTCTGGTACGGGCGCCGCCTGGTCGCCCGGCTGCGCGCCGCGCACACCGCGGCGGGCCTGCTCACCGTCGCCGCGGCCGTCGGTACCTCCGCCGCCCGTCACGACCGGGCACCCGGCGGCTCCGCGCCCCTCGACGTCCTGGGATGGGTCTTCGTCGGATCCCTGCTCGCGGGGGCACTCGCCGTCATCGGCGTCGTCGTCCGCCGCGGCCGCAGCGAGAACACGGTGGACGTCCACCTGGACCGCGCCCTCGTCCGCGCCCTGCCGTACGGCGCACTCGCCCTGCTCGCGCTGAGCATGGTGTACGCGGGCTGGTCCCGCCCCGAGTGGCGCTCGTCGGGGCGGCTGCCGGGCGACGCGACGTTCGGCGGCATCGCCCTCGTCGAAGGCGCCCTGGTGGTCGCCCTCGCCGTCGTCGCGAAGGTCATCTACCGCAGGGCCCCCGACCGCCGTACCGCCCTGCGCGGCCTCGGCGGACCCGCCACCGCGATGCTCGCCTGCGCCCTCGGCGGGGTGATGACCGGCGGCATAGCGCAGCGCGTCGCCGACTGGCTCGACGGCACCAGCGGCCTCATCAAGGGCCCGCCGGTCCTGCTCTCCTGGCAGGCGTCCGTGATCCCACCACTGCTGGTCGTCCTCGCCGTCCTGTGCGCCGCACTCGCCCTGCGCACCGCACGCGTCAAGAAGCGCGAGACGGCCCAGGTCCCGCTCGACTACCACCTCGACGCGCGTGCCGACGAGAGCAGTGAGCCCTCGGACGAGGCCCGCACGGACCGCATCGCGAGCACGCGCGCGCGGGCCGCCCTCACCGACCAGGCGCCCCTGATGATCGGCGTCGTCTCCGCGGTGACGCTGCTGCTCGGCGTCCTCGCCGTGGCCGGCGCCTGGTCCACCGCAGAGGTCCCGGGGGACGCGGCCGAGGGAACCTACTCCGTCGTCGAGGGCGCGGCGGACACCGCGCAGGCGCTCGGATCCTGGCTGATCGGCGTCGGCTTCATACTGTTCGTCACCTGGGGGCGGCGTGCCTACAAGGACCCCTCCGCGCGACGCACCATCGGCATCCTGTGGGACGTGGGCACCTTCTGGCCGCGTGCCGCGCACCCCTTCGCGCCCCCTTGCTACGCCGAGCGCGCCGTCCCCGACCTGACCTGGCGCATGGCCACGTGGACCCGAGCCACGGGCGGCCGCCTGGTCCTGTCCGGCCACTCGCAGGGCAGCGTCCTCGCCGCCGCGGCCGCCTGGCAACTGCACCCTTCCGTACGGAAGCGCGTCGGACTGCTCACCTACGGGTCACCGCTCGAGCGCCTCTACGGGCGATGGTTCCCGGCGCACTTCGGACCCGCCGCCCTGTCGTCTTTGCACCGGCAGGTCGACTGCTGGCGCAATCTGTACCGCAAGACCGATCCCATCGGCGGGCCGATCAACCTGTCCGGCGAATGCGGCCCCCAGGTCGACCACCCCGCGCTGCTCGACCCGCTCGCCTACGGCCGCACCGAGCGACACCCGCTGCCCGCACCGATCCTGGGCCACGGCGACTACCAGGCCGACCCGGTCTTCGCACAGGAACGGGAGCACCTGCTGGCCCGCCTCAAGCCGGGCGTCCCGCAGCCGCGGCCCGAGGGCGAGCCGCAGGAGCCTCGGGCCGCGCCTCAGGGCAGCTCGGGCAGATCGTCCGGGTAGAGGAGCGTCAGGTCGTCCGTGCTCGGCTCGGCGACCTGGGCGACCCGTCCCGCGTGCCGCTCCACCATCGACTCGAACGTCTGGCGGGCGGTGCGGCCGTTGCCGAACGCCGGGCCCTTCGGGAGCGCCGTGAAGTACTTGAGCAGTGCTTCCGGCGTCCCGGAGGCGAGCCGGTACTCGTGCTCGTCGGCCTGCTGCTCCACGATGTGCAGCAGCTCCTCGGGGACGTAGTCGGAGAAGGTGATGGTCCGTGAGAAACGGGACGCCACACCGGGGTTGACCGACAGGAAGCGCTCCATCTCCGCGGTGTAGCCCGCGACGATGACGACGACGGAGTCCCGCTGGTCCTCCATCAGCTTCACGAGTGTGTCGATCGCCTCACGGCCGAAGTCGCGCCCGGAGTCCTCGGGCGAGAGGGCGTACGCCTCGTCGATGAACAGGACGCCGCCGTGGGCCTTCTGAAAGGCTTCCTGGGTGCGGATGGCGGTCGATCCGATGTGCTCGCCGACCAGGTCGACGCGGGACACCTCGACGAGGTGCCCCTGCTCCAGGACGCCGAGCCCGGCCAGGATCTCGCCGTACAGACGCGCCACCGTCGTCTTGCCGGTGCCGGGGGAGCCCGTGAACACCAGGTGCCGCCGCACGGAGGCCGCCTTGAGGCCGGCCTGCTGTCGTCTGCGCCCCACCTCGATCATGTCGGTGAGCGCCCGCACCTCCCGCTTGACGCTCTCCAGGCCCACCAGGGCGTCGAGTTCACCCAGCACGTCCGTCGACGGGCGCGAGGGCTTCGCCGCCTCCGGGGGCGCCGCGGCGGGCCGCTGGTCGGGCACGGCGCTGAGCAGTCCGACCGACTGCTGGGTAGCGGTCTGCACGGCCGGTACGGGAGCGGCCGTCGCGCCGCCGGGACGGACGCCGCCGCTCTCGTCGCTCGTGCACTCCTCCACGAGCGGGCCGTCCTCGGCGAACTCGTAACCACCGCGGGAGCACCGCTCCGTACGGCACTTCTTCAGGGTCGTGCGGCAGCCGTCGATCACGTGGAACCCGTACCCGCCGCTGCCGGTCACGCGGCAGCCGGTGAAGCTGCCCCGGCCGCCGGCCGACACGTAGAAGCCCGCTTCCGCGGGGGACGTGACCGTGCAGCGCTCGATCGTGGGGTCCGCGCCCTTGGTGACGATGACGCCCGTCTGCACCGCGTCCACCGTGCAGTTGGCGAGAGTGCCGCCGCTGCCGTGGTCGCGGAACCAGGCGCCGGTCGCGGCCTCGCGGATGCGGCAGTCGTCCAGCTGCGCGCTCGCGCCGTCGCTCACCGACACGGCGGTGTTGCGCACTTGGGACAGGTCGCTGTCGACGACGTCGACGCGCGAGCCGCGGTCGAGCACGAACAGGGCGTCCGGCACGTCGTGCACCCGGCACGCGTCGAGCACGGCGGTGGCGCCGTCGCTCACCCACACCGCCGGGTAGTCGCCCGTGCTGTCGTGGATCTCGCACTGGTTGGCGTCCACGCGCGTGCCCGGGTCCCACACCGACAGACCGTTGCGCCCGAACTGGCGCACCGTGGACCTGGTGAGGGTGAGCACGGACCGGGACCGCAGGTCGATCGCGTTCTCCGGGATGTCGTGGATGCGGCAGTCCGCGAGCGTGAGCACCGCGTCCGTGTCGAGCGTGACGCCGTCGGACGTCGTGCGGTGCACGTCGCAGTCGGTGAGGTGCGCCGCGGCCCGCCCGGTGATCTGCACGCCCGAGCCCTTGACCTCGTACACCTCGCAGCCCACGGCCTCCAGGCCGCTGTGCTCGCCGGTCACGGAGAGACCCGAACCGGAGGTGTGGTGCACCCGGCAGCGCTCCAGGCGCGGGTGCGCGCCGCCGCGTACGGCGACGCCGGCCTGCCCGGCGGCGACGACCTCGCACTCCTCGAACACACCGCCCCCGCCGTCCAGGACGGCGATGCCGATGCCCGCGGGGTTGTCGACGGTGCAGCGCCGCACGGTCGGCCGCGCGCCGCCGCGCACCTCGATACCGGACGCGGAGCGGGTGACGACACGGATGTCGACGAGTTCGGGGGCGCCTTCCTCGACGAGCAGCGCGGGCGCCGCCGTGTCCTGCCCCTCGATGTGCAGGCCCTGCACCGTCGCCGAGGCCCGCACGGTCAGCGGCACCCCGTCGACGGGGGCGATGCGCACCGAACCGGGGGAGCCCTCGGGGCCGCGCAAGGTCACCGCGCGCTGGACGACCAGATTCTCTCGGTACGTGCCCGGGGCGAGGGTCAGCACGTCCCCGTCGCCCGCGGCCTCCAGGGCGGCGGCCAGCGACGCGTACTCACCTGTGCGGCGCCGCCACCGCGATGTGCCGGTGTGCGTCACCTGGACCGTGCCCTGTGCCATGGCGCTGATCTGCCCCACCTCGTCGTACGCGGGTCGTGTGCACACCCTGCCCGGTGCTGTTCCTGCGAAAGGTGAGTCCACCGTAGCGTGCGCGGAGCACGGCAGTTGACCGGAGCCGAACCCTGTCAGCTGCCCGTGCCCGTCCTGCCCCAGTCGGGACCGGCGATGTCCCAGGCGTGGTCCCAGCGCGCGTACCGACGGCGGACCAGGCGCCATACGACGAGGCGCCGGGTGCCCTCGACGAGCCCGGTGAGGGCGACGGCCGCGCCGAATCCGGCGAGCACCGCGTGCGTGGTGGCCGTCGTCCGGTCGAGCGGGCGGCCCACGACATGGCCGTATCCGTCGGTCCAGAGCGGGAACGTGTCGCCCGCGCGCGGGGTCTTGAGCGCGGCGACGACCCGGTCCCGGTGCGCCGTGCCGTCCGGCGCCTTCCACGTCGCGACGACCCGGCTGTGCGCGTCCCGCGCGGTCGAGGTCTCCGGATCGGGGTCGAGCGGCGGCTGCGCCACCTTCTTGACCACCGTCGCGGTGACCTTGTGGCGCCGGTCGTGCTGCTCCTGGACCGAGCGGTACAGGGCGTCGCGGGAGAGAGATCCCGCCACGATGCCGACGACCGGTGCGGCGACGACGATGAGAATCAGCGCGACCAGGGCGACCCAGGCTTCCACCAGGTCGGTCCCGCGGCGCAGCGGATTGCGGCGCCAGCGCCAGAGCCCGGTGATCGCTCGCACGGCCTGCACCCCCTTCCGCTCCCGTCGGGACCTCGAACGGCAGCCCATTGTCTCTCAACGAGCAGTCCGGGCCGCCGGGTTCCCCGACCGGGTGACGGTTATGCGAGCACGGTGACCGGATCCCCCACCCGCACGGAGCCGCGCGACTCGGGCACCAGATTGGTCCCGAAACAGAGCTGGTCACCGAAGCGGCGATGCCGGGCGAGCGTGCGGAGCGGCTCTTTGCCACGCTCCGCTGTCTCCTGGTCCGTGGTCGTGACCACACAGCGGCCGCACTTCTTGGCGATACGGAAGGTGACCTCGCCGATCGCGATCCGCGACCAGTCGTCCTCCGCCCAGGGCGGCGTCCCGGAGACGACCACACTCGGCCGAAAACGGTTCATCGGCAGGGGGCCCTCGTCGGCATGGTCGCCCTGGGCGATCAAGGAGTTGAGGGCGTCGAGCGAGGAGAGGGTGGTCAGCAGCAGCGGATATCCGTCGGCGAAGCTGACCGTCTCGCCGGGCTCGGCGTGCTCGGGGTCGATGGGGCGCCTCGTGGCCGGGTCGTCCAGGTGCAGCACCCGTATGTCCGTCTCCAGGTAGGCGCTCCACCACGCGTGCGCCGCCGGATCGGCGAGCACCGCTTCGACCTTGTCCTTCCAGACCTCGATCGTGGTCGTCGCGCCGGGCTCGGGCACCTCGACCGTCAGGGGGTCCATACCGGGCGCGGACACCCGGACGCCGCCCCCGGGCAGCTGCTCGGCGGCGGCCAACGCCAGACGCGGATGCGGGCGTTGCGTGACGATCTTGTTCGCACTGTCCACCAGCACCCAGCGGCGGTCGCCCGCGAGCCCCCACGGTTCCACGACCGCCTCACGCGGAGCGTGCCCCCGAACCGCCTTCAGCGGGTGGACATGGATCGAACTGAGCACTGATTGCGACATGGGGCCATCTTGCCAGCAGGCACCGACAGCCCCCTGCGCGGGCGAATGGATCCGTCGTTGCTCAGTAGCCGCGGTACTGCTGGCGGTTGTACGGATCCTCGTACGGCGCCGGGGCGGGCCGGGGTGAGGCCGGACGCATCGCCTCGTAGCCGGTACCGGGAGCCGGGCGCTGCGGCTGGGCCTGCTGGGCCGGGTAACCGCGCGGAGCGGCGGCCTGCTGGGGGATGTACGCGGTCGGGGCCGCCTGCATCGGGGCGTACTGCTGGGACCCGTAGCCGTACTGCGGCGACGGGGCGGCGGGGAGGGCGGGCAGGGCCGCCGGCAGGGCGGGCAGATGACTGCCGGTGTCGTACGCGGAGGGAACCCGGATCGGGGCGATCTGGGGAGTGCCCCGCTCTGCGACGAGGGAGTCGTAGATCGGAGTGTCCGGGAAGGACGGCGCGGAGTAGTAACCGCCGCCATAGGTGGAGCGGGGGGAGGTCATGGCACATAAGTTAAGCCCACGATGTGGTCGTTGGGGTAGACCGATAAGAGGGTTCTTTTGCGTGTCGGCAGTGACGGCACGTCCCCAATGCGAGCGAACTTGGCAAAATCGGTCGTCTCGCGACGTAGAAATCGTGTAAAGGCCGCGTTCCTGAAGGGTTACCGGCGGTTGGCCAGCGATCTTCGAACGTGCCTCTGGGGTCCTTTGCGGGGTGGGGAATAGGTTGACGGGGGAACCCGGAGTTGAGCGTTGGGGGCAGACATGACCATGGCCAAGGGATCAAATGTCGCGGTGCCGACTCCGGCGGTGCGCGTCGAATTGGGATGGCGTTCGGGTCCCGGCGTGCCCGACGCGGACGCGTCGGCGCTCCTCCTCGCCGCCGGAAAGGTGCGCTCCGACGCGGACTTCGTGTTCTACAACCAGCCCGCGCACGCCTCCGGCGCGGTACGGCACGACGGCAAGAGCACCACGGACGGTGCCGTCACGGACACACTCTCGGTCGACCTCGCGCGCGTGGAACCGGCCATCGAGCGGGTGGTCCTTGCCGCGTCCGCGGACGGTGGCACGTTCGGCCAGGTGGCGGGCTTGTACATCCGGGTCGTCGACGCGGTCGCCGGCACCGAGATCGCCCGTTTCGACAGCGCCGACGCGACGGTGGAGACCGCTTTCGTGCTGGGTGAGTTGTACCGGCGCCAGGGCGCCTGGAAGTTCCGCGCGGTCGGCCAGGGCTACGGCAGCGGCCTCGAAGGGCTTGCCACGGACTACGGGATCAGCGTCGACGAGCCGCAGCACGTGACGCCGGCGCCTTCGGTGCCCCCGGTGGCTCCCGTGGCTCCGGTGAGCCCGCCGGCCATGGCGGCGCCGCCCGCACCCGAACCCGTACGTCTCACCAAGGTCACGCTCACCAAAGCGGCGCCCACCGTGTCCCTGGCGAAACAGGGCGGCACGTCGGGCACGATGCGGGTCAACCTCAACTGGGAGATGCGCAAACAGTTCAGCGGCTGGGGGAGCAAGCGCGGCCGGGCGACCGCCGGCCACCGCGACCTCGATCTCGATCTGTGCGCCCTCTTCGAACTCGCCGACGGGCGCAAGGGGGTCGTCCAGGCCCTGGGCAACGCCTTCGGGTCGCTGTACCAGCCCCCGTACATCCATCTCGACGGGGACGACCGCAACGGGACGGTCGCCACCGGTGAGAACCTCGGCATCAACCTCGACCACAAGGACGCGTTCCGCCGCATCCTCATCTTCGTGACCATCTACGAAGGCGCTCGCAGCTTCGCCGACCTGCATGCGACCGTGACACTGCAGCCGTTGAACGGGGCGCCCATCGACTTCTCCCTGGACGAGTGCACGGTGCCTTCCACGGTGTGCGCGCTCGCCCTCATCACCCACGACGGCGGTGACCTGACCGTCCAGCGCGAGGCCCGCTATCTCGTCCCCGCGCGAGGCGTCAGTCCACAGCGCACCGTGGACCAGGTCTACGGATGGGGCATGAACTGGACCCCGGGCCGCAAGTAGTCCACCGAAGCGCCCGATCGCAGCGCCCGATTCACTGCTGTTCGGGTACGGCGTCGGGACGGGTGTACGTGCGCCCCTTCCATGCCGCGCCACGACCCCTGTAGTGCTGCACCGCGGAGTCCACCGTCATGAGGAGATACAGGAGCGCGGTGAAGGGCAGCAGCGGGGCCAGCCAGAGGGGCTGTCGGTAGTAGCGCAGCATCGGAAGGTACGTCGCGGTCATCACGGCCCACGCGAGCGCGCCGAGCACCAGGGTCGGAACGGTCCGCGCGGCAAGCCCGACACACACGGCGGCCGGCGGCACCAGATAGACGAGCGCGAGGCCGAGCACGGTGCCGAGCAGCACCACGGGGTTGTGCCGCAACTGCGCGTACGCGCTGCGCGAGACCATGTGCCACAGATCGGCGAGGCCCGGGTAGGGCCGCACACTGTCGACGTGCTCGGCGAGACCCAGCCAGACGTGACCCCCCGAGCGCTTCACGGCCCGCGCGAGCGACACGTCGTCGATCACCGCCTGCCGGATGGCGTCCGGGATCCGCGCCCGCTCCGCCGCCGACGTACGCAACAGGACGCAGCCGCCGGCCGCGGCGGCCGTGCGCGACCCCTTCTTGGCGATGCGCCGGAACGGGTAGAGCTGCGCGAAGAAGTAGACGAACGCCGGCACGACGAGCCGCTCCCACATGCTCACCACCCGCAGCCGGGCCATCTGCGACACCAGGTCGAAGCCGCCCGCGCGGGCCGCCGCCACCAACTCCCGCAGGCTGTCCGGCTCATGGGCGATGTCCGCGTCGGTCAGCAGCAGGAACTCCGGATCACGCGCGCGTGCCAGACCGATGCCGTGCCGCACCGCCCACAGCTTCCCCGTCCAGCCGACGGGCGGCTCACCGGGGGAGTCCACGGTCAGCGGCAGTCCGCCGTGCCGCCGTGCCAGTGCCCGGGCCACCTCGCCCGTACCGTCCGAACTGCCGTCGTCCACAAGGAAGATCTCCGCCCGGCCCGGGTAGTCCTGCGCGAGCAGCGACGGCAGGCTGTCCGGCAGGACCGCCGCCTCGTCCCTGGCCGGCACCACGACACATACGTCCGGCCAGCCCGCGGGCTCCGTGCGGGGCGGAAGCCGCAGGTCCGTGCGCCAGAAGAACCCCTGGCAGAGCAGCAGCCACAGCCATGCGGCCAGTGAGGCCGCGGTGATCCACGCAACGACGTCCATCCGCCGCAGTCTGCCCCACGGGCGTCGCCCTGTCGGACCCATCGACTATGGTTTCCGGGTGAAGATCGCGCTGATGGACTCGGGAATCGGACTGCTCGCGGCCGCCGTCGCGGTACGGAACCTGCGTCCCGACGCCGACCTCGTCCTCTCCTCCGACCCCGACAGCATGCCGTGGGGCCCGCGTACTCCCGAGGACGTCACGCAGCGTGCGCTCGCCGTCTGCGAGGCCGCCGCCGCGCACCGGCCGGACGCGCTGATCATCGCCTGCAACACCGCGTCCGTGCACGCCCTGTCGGCCGTGCGCGCCCGGCTCGAACCGGCGATTCCCGTCATCGGTACCGTCCCCGCGATCAAGCCGGCCGCGTCAGGTGGCGGCCCCGTCGCCATCTGGGCCACGCCCGCCACCACGGGCAGCCCCTACCAGCGGGGACTGATCCGCGACTTCGCGGCCGGCGCCGAGGTCACCGAGGTGCCGTGCCCCGGCCTCGCCGACGCGGTGCAATGGGCCGACGAGGCGGGCATCGACCGGGCCGTCGCGGCCGCTGCCGCCCTCACTCCGCCTGACGTGCGCGCGGTCGTCCTGGGCTGCACCCACTACGAGCTGGTCGCGGAGCGCATCCGCGCCGCGGTGCGGCAGCCCGGCGCCGCCCCCCTCGTGCTGCACGGCAGCGCCGCGGCCGTCGCCGCGCAGGCCCTGCGCCGGATCGGCGAGCGGCCCCCGGCCGTACCGGGCGCCCGCGGCTCACTCACCGTGATCCTCAGCGGCCGCACGGAGACACTTCCGGAGGCCGCCCTCACGTACGCGGAAGGCCGCTCGCTGCAGGCCGTCAGCCGCGTCGGCTGAGCGAGCGCCCCGATCCGGAGCAGTTACGCTCCGCGAGCCAGTGCCTTCGCCCCGGAACATGAGTACGCTCGTGTGCATGAGGAACCACGCCGCCGACGAACACCCCGGGCGACGCCCTTCCGCCCTCGCGAGCGACATCTGGACGGGTCGCGCACGCAATCGCGTGCAGTGGCTGCTCGCCCTGGGCGGCTTCGCCTGCCTGGCCCTCGGCATCGAGCTGGCCGTCGTCAGTTCGTGGGCGACCGGTATCGCCGCCCTGGCCATGTCGGTGGTCGGCCTCATCGCTGTCGGACTGCTCATCCTGTTCGGCACCCTCGCGTTCCTCCACGTCGCCGTGAAGGTCGACAAGGACCACCTCGAGGTGCGCTGCGGCCACGTCGGACTGCCGCGCCGCCGCATCCCCCTCGCCCATGTCGTCGACGCGGCCTTCGCGCCGCGCGTCACCCCCCGGCAGTGGGGTGGCTGGGGCTACCGCTGGCGCCCCGAGATCGGCACGGCCGTCGTGGTGCGACGCGGCGAGGGCCTGGTGCTGATCCTCGGCGACGGCCGCAAGTTCACCGTGACCGTCGACGACGCGGAGAGCGCCGTGCGGCACATTCGTGACCGCCTCAAGCCGACCGCGGCCGGGCCCGTCCTCTGACCCCCCGCAGCGCTATTCGTGGCCGTCCCGGGCGCCTGCCGGGGCGGCCACGTCGTGCAATGGGTCGTCCGTGAGCGGCTCCGCCGTGGCGATGCCCGCGAGCAGACCCACGCCGACGGTCACCGTCGTGAAACTGAGCGCGTTGCTCACCGACGCCAGCGCGGCCACCGCCGTCAGTGCCACGCCCCCGGCCAGGACCACCTGGTTCGAGCGGGCCGAGCGCCACAGTGCGTACAGCAGCCAGCAGTACGCCGCCGCCAGCAGTACCGCGCCGACGACACCCTGCTCGGCGGCCACCTGAAGGACGGCCGAGTGCGGTTTGGTGTCGGACAGTGGGGACTGCGCCGACGTGCGGCTGAGCTCCTCGAAGCGGCCGGGGCCGACACCGAGCACGGGGTCGGAGTCCGCCATGCGCAGGGCGTCGCGCCAGAGAAGAACGCGGTGCGGGGTGAGCCGTCCCTCCAGGGCTGCGGCCGTCCCGGACGGCAGCGCGCTCTTGGCAAGGGCCACGCCGAGGGCGGCCACCGCGGCCGTGACCAGACCGAGGCCCACGAGACCGGCCGCGCGGCGGCGCATTCCGGCCGCCGCGAGCGAGTACAGGACGATGCCCGCGCAGGCGGCGCCCCCGGTCCGGGAGCCGATGGCGACGGCCACGACGACCGTCCCGGCCGCCAGTACGTGCAACGCGATGCGCAGCGCCCGCTGCCGCGCCGACCAGGCCGCGCAGCACAGCGCTCCCGCGGACAGGGCGAGCAGCGCGGCCGTGGCACCGGCCCGTCCGAGCGGCGCCATGGTGTCCGGCGCCGGGCCGCCCTGCGGTGCGACCACGGCCAGCCACACTCCGCAGAGCCCCGCCGCGGCGGACGCGGCCACGGGAACGAGCGCCCCACTGATCCGGCCGCACGCATACCCCGCGGCGACGGCGAGCACCGAGAGCAGCACCCCTTCGGGCCGGCCCGCCCGCGCGGTCGCCGTGATCAGCGACCACGCGGCACAACTGCCCAGGACCGCGAGGCCCGCCGCGTCCGTGGCTCCACGCCGACGGGGCGCATCCGGCCCGGTGTTCGCAGACCACCCCGTGCTTCCCACCCGCAGCCCCCCGACTGTGACGGGCCCCGGACGCGGTGGCCGGATCCGGCGGTACGTCAGGGACTCGGGCACACGGTAACGGCTGGTGCGCCCCTTTGTGCGGGAGTTGCGCAGGAACGTTTCGCGGGAGTGCTGGTAGGGGAGTTGCGGGCCGGGTCACAGACCGGAGGCCATGGTCCTCGCCGGGGCCTCGTGGGCCGGGTCGGCCGGCATGTCCCGCCGACAGTAAGGCGCCGTACACTCCCCGGGTGACCGCCACCGCACCTCCCGTCGCCCCGCCGGACGAGCCCACCGCGCAGCCCGCTCGCCCCTCCTACCTGCGACGGCTCGTGCCCGTCGGTCTGGCGGCGCTCGCCGGGCTGCTGCTGTACGTGAGTTTCCCGCCGCGTGAACTGCCGTGGCTGGCGCCGCTGTCGTTCGGGCTCTTCGGGGTCGCCGTGTACGGGCGGCGGCTGCGGGCGGGATTCGGCCTCGGGCTCGTCTTCGGGCTGGCCTACCTGGTCCCGCTGCTGTCGTGGACCGGCGTCGACGTCGGCCCCCTGCCGTGGCTGGCGCTCGCCGTCGCCGAGGCCCTGGTGCTGTCGCTCGCCGGCCTCGGCATCGCGTACGTGTCGCGGCTTCCGCTGTGGCCGCTGTGGGCTGGCGGTGTCTGGATCGCGGACGAGGCGCTGCGCGCCCGCTTCCCGTTCGGCGGTTTCCCCTGGGGGAAGGTCGCGTTCGGGCAGCCCAGCGGCGTCTTCCTGCCGCTGGCCTCGCTGGGCGGCACGCCGCTGCTCGGGTTCGCCGTGGTGCTGTGCGGCTTCGGGCTCGCCGCACTCGCCCTGCGCGTCATCGACCTCCGCCGCTCGGACGACAGCGGCGTACGCATACTGCGCGACCGCGCTCTCGCCACCGCGGCCGTCCTCACCGTCGCGCCCGTGGTCGCCGGAACCGCGGTCATGCCCTTCATGTCGAACGCGGCAGAGGACGGCACCGCGCGCGTGGCGCTCATCCAGGGCAACGTGCCGCGGATGGGCCTCGACTTCAACAGCCAGCGGCGGGCCGTCCTCGATTACCACGTGCGCGAGACGATGAAGCTCGCGGCGAAGATCAAGTCGGGTGAGGTGAAGCGGCCCGAACTCGTCCTGTGGCCGGAGAACTCCTCCGACATCGACCCGTACATCAACCAGGACGCGTACGACGAGATCTCCCGGGCCGCCCGGGCCGTCGGGGCACCGATCTCCGTGGGCGCCGTCGTCACCGCCAAGGACGGCTCGACGCGCAACCGGCTGATCCTGTGGGACCCGAAGACGGGCCCGGGCGCGACCTACGACAAGCGGCACCTGCAGCCGTTCGGCGAGTACATGCCGTACCGCAGCTTCTTCCGGATCTTCAGCAAGGATGTCGACCGCGCCGGAGAATTCGTGCCAGGTAAGAGGGCCGTCAACTTCGACATGGCGGGCACGAAAATCGGCAACGTCACGTGTTACGAGGCCGCGTTCGACGACGTCGTCCGGGACCAGGTCCGCGAAGGCGCCCAGATCCTGTCCGTGCCGAGCAACAACGCCACCTTCGAGCGCAGCCAGATGACCTACCAGCAGCTCGCCATGGACCGGGTGCGCGCCGTCGAGCACGGCCGGGCCGTGATGGTCCCGGTCACGAGCGGCATCAGCGCCGTGATCCGGCCCGACGGATCCATCGCCCAGCACACCGGCATGTTCGAAGCCGACACGTTGCTCGCCGATGTCCCCAGGCGCACCTCTCAGACGCTCGCCACGCGCGCGGGCGTCTGGCCCGAGGCGCTGCTCGTGGCGATCGGCGTCGGCGGTCTGGCCTGGGCTGTCGTGCGCACCCGCAGGGGACGGCGGACGGCGGACTGAGCTGCCGGCTCCACGGACCGTACGGATAGGGTCGACGGCATGGCGACTCCAGACTTCATCCGCGCGATCCGTGCCACCGCCGGCCATCAACTGCTGTATCTGCCGGGCGTCACCGCCGTCGTCTTCGACGACGCGGGGCGGGTGCTCCTCGGGCGCCGCAGCGACACCGGCCAGTGGGCGGTGCCCGCGGGGATCGCCGAGCCGGGTGAGCAGCCCGCCGACGTCGCGACCCGCGAGGTGTTCGAGGAGACGGGTGTCGAGTGCGTCGCCGAACGCGTCGTCCTCGTCGAGGCCCTCGAACCCGTCACCTACCCCAACGGCGACACATGCCAGTTCATGGACATGACGTTCCGCTGCCGGGCCACGGGCGGCGAGGCCCACGTGAACGACGACGAGTCCCTCGAAGTGGCCTGGTTCGCGCTCGACGCGTTGCCGCGGCTCGACGAGCACGCCCTGCTCCGCATCAAGCAGGCACAGTCCGAGGGGCCGACATGGTTCGAGACCATGCGCGAGCGCTGAAGTATGGGTGCCGGCCACATCGGGTGGCGTCGCCGGGCTGCCTAGGGTGCGGAGCATGACCCCGCACACCCCGCTCGCCGCACCCCACGCCGCACCGCTCGACCTCGGCGGACGTACCGCACTCGTCACCGGTGCCGCCGGCGGCATCGGCCGGGCCTGCGCCCTGCGGCTCGCCGCGGCGGGCGCCAAGGTGAGAGCCGTGGACCGGGACCGCGAGGGCCTCGACACGCTGGCCGAGCAGACCGACGGCGTCGAACCGTACGTCCTCGACCTGACCGACCTCGATGCCGCCGAGGCCGCGGCGGCCGGCGCCGACATCCTCGTGAACAACGCGGGCATCCAACTGGTGCGCCCCATCGAGGAGTTTCCGCCCGAGGTGTTCCACACCGTCCTGACGGTGATGCTGGAGGCCCCGTTCCGGCTGATCAGGGGAGCGCTGCCGCACATGTACGAGCAGGGCTGGGGCCGCATCGTCAACGTGTCGTCGGTGCACGGACTGCGCGCCTCCCCGTTCAAGTCCGCGTATGTCGCGGCGAAACACGGCCTCGAAGGGCTGTCGAAGACGGCGGCACTGGAAGGCGCCCCGCACGGAGTCACCTCGAACTGCGTCAACCCGGCCTATGTACGCACGCGGCTCGTCGAGCAGCAGATCGCCGACCAGGCCGCCGCGCACGGGATCTCCGAGGAGCGCGTGGTGAGCGAGGTGCTGCTGCGGGACAGCGCGCTGAAGCGGCTCATCGAACCGGACGAGGTCGCCGAGGCGGTGGCCTACCTGTGCACCCCGCAGGCGTCCTTCATGACCGGCACGTCGCTGTCCCTCGACGGAGGCTGGACCGCTCACTGAGCGCGGGTGATCCTGTTGAGCATGGAGCAGCACCCACCGCACTCAGCCGCCGCCTCCGCCCCCGTGGCCACCGGCGACGCACAGGCCCCGTTCCTGGCACTGCTCGCCAGGGGCGCCTCCGCCGACGCCTACGAGCAGCCCGTACTGGCCGCCCGCGCCGACGGTGCGACGCCCGCGCGCATAGCGGCACTGGAGGACGCCAGGCGCCTCGCGCTGCGTGTGCGGGACGAGATGGAGGGCAGGCGGCGCCGCGAGGCCGAGCTGTCCGCGCTGTTCGAGACCGCCCACGACCTGGCGGGGCTCCGCGACCTCGACGCGGTCCTGCAAGCCATCGTGCAGCGCGCCAGATCGCTGCTCGGCACCGACGTGGCCTATCTGACACTGAACGACCCGCCGCGCGGCGACACCTACATGAGGGTGACCGAGGGCTCCGTCGCCGCCCGCTTCCAGCAGCTGCGCCTCGGGATGGGGGAGGGTCTCGGCGGACTCGTCGCGCAGACCGCCCGGCCGTACGTCACCGCGAACTACGGGCAGGACGTGCGCTTCCAGCACACCCGCACCATCGACGCGGGCGTCCAGGACGAAGGACTCGTCGCCATCCTCGGGGTGCCGCTCATGCTGGGGCCGCACGTCATCGGCGTACTGTTCGCCGCGGACCGGCGCGCGCGGGTCTTCGAGCGCGAACAGATCGCGCTGCTCGGCTCGTTCGCGGCGCTCGCGGCGGCGGCCATCGACACCGCGAACCTGCTCACCGAGACCCGCGAAGCACTCGGCGAACTGGAGCGGGCCAACGAGATCATCCGGGACCGCAGCGGCGTCATCGAGCGGGCCTCCGATGTGCACGACCGGCTCGCCGAGCTGGTCCTGCGCGGCGGCGGCGTGCACGACGTGGCGGCCGCCGTGTCCCAAGTGCTCGACGGCACCGTGGAGTTCGCCGACGCGGACGCCGCCCCGGGGGAGGCCGTCGAGACCTCCCGCACGGAGGGGCACGCGGTGCGCCGCGGCGACGACTGGGTCGCGGCGGTCGCCGCAGGCGGTGAGCTCCTGGGCGCCCTGGTGCTGCGCGGCCATCCGGGCCTCGACCCCGTCGACCAGCGCACCCTGGAGCGCGCCGCCATGGTCACGTCGCTGCTGCTGCTGGCCAGGCGCTCCGCCTCCGAGGCCGAACAGCGCGTCCGCGGCGAGCTGTTGGACGACCTGCTCGACGCCCGCGACCGCGATCCGCGGCTGCTGCGGGAGAGGGCCGCACGGCTCCACGCCGACCTGGACGCCACGCACGTCGTGCTCGCGGCGCGCCTGGAGGCGTCCGGTGCCGACGCGGAGCAGGAGGCCGCCACGCGCCGCCGCCTGTGGTCGGCGGCCAACCACCTCGCGGCGACCCGGCACGGCCTCGCCGCGGCGCGCGACGGCGGCACCGTCCTGCTCCTGCCGCTGCGCTCCGGCACCGCGGCCTCCGCCGTCGCGCGGCACACGGCCGAGCGGCTGTCCTCGGCGATCCACGAGACGGTCACCGTGGGCGCCTCCGCCCCCGTCGCGGACCTGGCGGCCCAAGCCGACACCGCCGCCGTCGCCTACGCCGAGGCCCAGCGCTGTCTCGACGCGCTGCGCCTGCTCGGCCGGGCGGGCGAGGGCGCGGCCGCAGAGGACTTCGGGTTCCTGGGGCTGCTGCTCGCCGACAGCCGGGACCTCAGCGGGTTCGTGGCCCGCACCATCGGTGAGGTCGTCACGTACGACGAGCGCAGGGGAACCGATCTGGTGCGCACGCTCGACGCCTACTACGCGTCCGGCACGAGCCCGGCCCGCACGAAGGAAGCACTGCACGTCCATGTGAACACCGTCGCCCAGCGCCTGGACCGGATCGGCCGTCTGCTCGGCCCCGACTGGCAGGCGCCCGCTCGTTCGCTCGAGATACAACTCGCCCTGCGGCTGCACCGGTTGACGGGCCAGGACAGGCGCTGACCCCGTACGCGCGGGGCGTACGGGGTCGGTGGACGGGCGTCTCAGACGCTGTGGACGTCGGCGCGGCGGTCGGCCGTCGCCTCGCTCCCGGTGTCCCCGATCTCGACGTCGGCGAGGTCGCGGTGGCGGGTCTCCTTCGCGACGCCGACGGCGAGCAGCGTCAGGAGCACGGCGGCGATCACGTACAGCGCGATCGGCGTGGAACTGTCGTAGTCCGCGAGCAGTGCCGTCGCGATGAGCGGTGCGGGAGCGCCCGCCGCGACCGAGGCGAACTGGGCACCGATCGAGGCGCCGGAGTAGCGCATCCGTGTCGCGAACATCTCGGAGAAGAAGGCCGCCTGCGGTGCGTACATGGCGCCGTGCAGCACCAGTCCGACGGTGACGGCGAGGATCAGGTTGCCGAAACTCGCGGTGTCGACGAGGGAGAAGAACGGGAACATCCACAGGCCGACGCCCGCCGCGCCCAGCAGATACACCGGGCGGCGTCCGACCCGGTCCGACAGCGCGCCCCAGGCCGGGATGACGGCGAAGTGCACGGCCGACGCGATGAGCACGGCGTTCAGCGCGGTCTGCTTGGAGACTCCGGCCGAGGTCGTCGCGTACACGAGGATGAAGGCGGTGATGACGTAGTAGCTGATGTTCTCGGCCATCCGGGCCCCGATCGCGACCAGGACATCACGCCAGTGGTGCCGCAGGACCGCGACGATCGGCATCTTCTCGTCCATCGCGCCTTCTTCGGACTTACGGGCCTCGGCCCGGGCCAACGCCTCCTTGAAGACCGGCGATTCATCGACAGAGAGACGAATCCACAGACCGACCATCACGAGCACACCGGAGAGCAGGAACGGTATGCGCCAGCCCCAGGAGGTGAACTGCGCGTCCGAGAGCAGAGCGGTGAGGGCCGACAGCACGCCGGTCGCGAGGAGTTGCCCTGCGGGGGCGCCGGTCTGGGGCCACGACGCCCAGAAGCCACGGCGGGCGGCGTCCCCGTGCTCGGACACCAGGAGCACCGCGCCGCCCCACTCGCCGCCGAGGGCGAAACCCTGGACGAGGCGCAGCACGGTCAGGAGCACCGGCGCGGCCGCGCCGACGGTGGCGTAGGTGGGCAGCAGGCCGATCGCGAAGGTGGCGCCGCCCATCATGAGCAGGCTGAGCACCAGGAGTTTCTTGCGCCCGAGGCGGTCGCCGTAGTGCCCGAAGACGAGCGCGCCCAGCGGCCGGGCGGCGAATCCGACGGCGTACGTCAGGAAGGAGAGCAGGGTGCCGACGAGCGGGTCGGACCCGGGGAAGAACAGCTTGTTGAACACGAGCGCGGCGGCGGAACCGTACAGAAAGAAGTCGTACCACTCGATGGTGGTGCCGATGAGGCTCGCCGCGACAATGCGCTTGAGATTGCCGGGTGTTGGCGGAGCGGTTGCTGCGGAGGCCATGTGCACCACTTCCAGGCGGGGAGGGGACGTCTGCGTGCTGCCACAAGGTAGGAACACGCAGGTCAGTGGCACATGTGGTGGGGCACCATACTTTTGCCCCCGGGTGTGGTTGCGCTGCGTTGCGGGGTCAGGGTCTCAGGGCTCGATGAGGCCGGTGCGGATCGCGTAGCGCGTCAGGTCGGTGCGGTCACGCATGCCTAGCCGCTGGAGGATGTTCGCCCGGTGACGTTCCACGGTTTTCGTGCTGATGAAGAGCAACTCGCCGATCTCCTTGGAGGAGTGGCCCTCGGCGACCAGCTTGAGGACCTCTTCCTCGCGGTCGGTGACAGCGCGATCGGGCAGGTCGTCGCCTCGTCGGACCCGGTCGACATAGGTGCGCACCAGCGTGGTCTGCGCCTCCGCGCAGATGAACGGCTCATCGCGCAGGGCGGCGCGGCACGCCGAGACGAGGTCCCGGTCGGCGGCCGATTTGAGGACGTAGCCGCACGCACCGACCTTGAGGGCCTCGAAGAAGTACTGCTCGTTGTCGTACATCGTCAGGAAGAGCAGCCGCAGGTGCGGCAGGCGTCGGCCGATCTCCCGGGCCGCTTGCAGTCCGGTTCTGCGGGGCATGGCGATGTCCAGGATGGCGAGATCCAGCGCGGCTCCCGCCCGTCTGGCCTCGGCGACCGCTTCCGCCCCGTCGCCGGCCTCGGCCACGACGGTCAGGTCGGGCTCACCGTCCAGGATGAGCCGGATTCCCTTGCGCACCAGGGCGTGGTCGTCGGCGAGCAGGACACGGATCCGGTGGCCGCCGAGGTCAGACATGGGCCTCATCGCTTCGTCGGGTGATCGACGCCGGTCCGGAGGGGATCCACAGCCGCACGCGTGTACCCCGCCCCTCACTGGACTCAAGGGTCAGTGACGCGCCGATGAGCAGCGCGCGTTCGCGCATGCCACGGATGCCCGCGCCTTCTTCCGCCGGCCCGATCCCCTTGCCGTTGTCGTGGATGAGCAGCTCGGTGCCGTGGTCCGTCGCCCGCACGGACAGGGTGACGCGGTCGGCCCCCGCATGGCGTGCGACGTTGGTGAGCGCTTCCTGGGCCACGCGGTAGACCACGAGCTCCACGTCGTCGGCGAGGAGGGGGAGGGGGCCGCGGGATTCCAGCCGTGCGGTCAGGCCGTGCCCGGTGAACTCGGCCGCGAGCGCGCGCAGGGCGCTGGCCAGCCCCAGTTCGTCCAGTACACCCGGCCGGAGCTGACGGGCGATGCGGCGGATCTCGTCGAGACTGCTGCGCGTCGCCTCCTGCGCCTGCCGCGCCTCCCCGCGCAGTGCGGCGGGGGACCGGTCGGCGAGACGCTTGAGCTGGAGCAGGACCGCGGTCAGGGTCTGACCCACCTCGTCGTGCAGCTCGCGAGCGACCCGATGACGCTCTCCTTCCTGGGCGGTCAGCGCACGTCCCGCGCTCAGCGCGCGCTCGCGCTCCAGCCGGTCGACCATCGCGTTGTACGTGGTGATGAGGTCGGCCATCTCCGGGGGGCCCGTCACGCTCGGCCGCCGGCCGGGGTGGAGCAGATCCACGGTGGCCATGGCACGGCTGAGGCGTTGCAGCGGCACCAGCCCGATCCGCAGCACGAACGCGTTGACTCCGAGCACCACCGCCAGCCCCGCGACCAGCAGGGCCGCCTCGCCCGGCAGCACGGGCGAGGACACCGTGACCGGACCCAGCAACAGGCCGGTCACCAGCACCAGAACCACCGAGTTCAGGAGGAAGATGCGCCAGAAGAGGGAGATGCCCATGTGTTCTTTCCGTTCGGGAACTGCACGCGATTTTACGCTCCTCGCGGCGCCTTCGAGGTGTCGCGCCCGACGGTCCCGCGACCGCGAACAACCACTCTGAGCTGGCACTTACGTGTGCGGGCCAGTGGGTGTCAATGGGTGGCAGCCCCCATCTATCGGCGTCGCGGCGCTGTTACGGTCGCCGTCTGAATTCACCATGCATGCAACGGGGTGGGGGGAATGGGGACCAGCGGGGGGCAGAAGAATCTGGCATCGACGCCGGCCGAGAAGAAAGAGGCGGCCCGCCAGATCGAGCAGCACATCGAGCCGAAGACCAAAGAGGCCGGGGACTGGGCGGACGACGACACGTCCGCCGTGGTCAAGGCGTTCGACGCGAAGGACGGACACGGCTGGCTGGTGTCCCCGGCGTTGAAGAAGGCGCACAAGGCGTGGGGTGAGCAGGTGCGGAACCTGATGAACCGGATCGGCTCCGAGAAGGACGCTCTGCGCAGCACCGACCTTCTGCTCACGAACACGGATTTCGGAGTCCGTTCAGGTGTCCAAGGGGTGCGCACCCCTTCGGCCCTGGACCGCTTCTGATCCCTCTTCTTACGCCTTCCTACGCCTTTCTTACGCATTCTTACGGGGAACCTTCGTGCCTACGTACCACGAGATCATGACCACCGACCTGTCCACGCTCACCACCGCGGCCGAGCAATGGGACGAGATGGCAGGGAAGTTCAGCAAACAGGAGACCGTTTACCACGACGAAGTGCACAGCATTTCGATGGGCTCCGGCTGGCAGGGGCTGAGCGCGGACGTGGCGCAGACCGGCTTCAAGACCACATTGCGGGAGTACCAGTACGCGCAGAAGGAGGCCGAGGCCGTGGCCTCGCTGCTGCGCGACGCGCACACGCAGTACTCCGACTTGGCGGGGAAGCTCAAGGCGGCGCGGGCCGAGGCGGTCGAGGCGGGCATGAAAGTCTCCGGCCGGGGCGTGGTCACGTACGACTACAAGAAGCTCACCGACGGCGAGAAGAACGCGCTGCACCACGATCCGGACTATCAGCAGAGTGTGCACAACGCGGTCGGTTCGTGGCAGGACCGCATCGACAACGCGGTAAAGGCCGTGAACGACGCGGACAAAGGCGTCGAGATCGCCTTCACGGCGGTCGTGGTCGACTCCGACACCGGGGACGGGACAGCGAACGGCTTCAACGGCGGAGCCAAGGACGACATCGAGGCATACGAGGCCGACGAACTCGCCGATATCGCGACCCGCATCAACTCAGGAGACGCGAGCCCCCAGGACATTCAGGAGGCTCAGCGGGCGTTCCGCGACAACGCCAAGAACAAGGAGTTCAGCCAGATGTTCCTGAACGATCTGGGGGCATCCGGCACCATCAAGTTCGCCAACAAGCTGGCCGATCTGAGCCATTCGGGCAAGAAGAAGGGCACGTACGCGGGACTTCAGGACGACCTGGCCGCCTCCCTCGCCCTGGCCACGGACGACACGAATACGCCCTTCTACAAGAAATTCCGCGCCGACCTGCAAAAGGCGGGCGTGCAGCAATACGACCTGGACGTGGCCGGCGACAAGATCCCGGTGGGCACGGGGCACGGACAGCAAGTGCGCGGCTATCAGAGCCTGGTCACCCTCATGCGGCAAGGGGACGGCTACTCCGGCCGGTTCCTCCAGGACATGGCCGACGACATGCGCGCCGCCGAGGACAAGAAGCAGGGTGGAGATCCGGACGTGTGGGACCTGCGCGGAGACTTCAGCGGCAAGGAAGACGGCTGGTTCGCCAACGACCCGCTCGACGGTGTCCTCGGCATCATGTCCAAGGACCCGGCCACCGCCACGAGTTACCTCGACCCCGGCCCCGGCGACAAGAACGACACCCTCCAGTACCTGCTCACCGAACGCGACTGGAACCACGTCGACACCTCCGACTGGACCGGAAATATCGAGCGCACCACCAAGGACACCTTCGACAAGGACGTCCGCGCCGGCCTCGGCCTCGTCCTCGAGGCGGGCGCCACCGGAAACGTTCCGGGCGGCGCGGGCGCCGAGTTCGGACGGCACACCGAAGCCCAGGCCCGCGTCATGCACGACGCGGTCAACTACCTCGACTACGGATTCGCCGACGGCAAGACCGGCGAGGACCCGGACCACCCGCGCGTGGGCAAGGCCGACGAACTGCTGGCCAAGGACGAGTACGCGGCGATGCGAGGGCCCCTCGCGGCAGCCCTCGCCGACTACTCGCCCGACATCGTCGACACGGTCGACGGCGACGCCGCGGGAGGGCGGGCCGGCAAGGCGGACCTGCTCGCCCACGACGACGACTCCCGGATCCAGAACAGCCGCAGCAGCCTCATCCGCATGATGCGCGGGGTGTCCGAAGCGGACGACACCGACAACTTCGAGCGCATCTACCAGGCCCAACAGGGCTACATGGCAGGGCAGATGACGGACGGCGACTACCCCAACGACACCGCCGTCACCAACCAGGCCCGCAAGTACGGCGAGGTGATGGGCGCCCTGAACGCGGTGGGCGGCGACGTGAAGATGGACGTCCACGACGACGAGGTCAGCGACGCCACGGACGCCCGCTTCTACGGCTACCACATCGGCGGCGGCGCGATCACGGGCATCCCGGTCATCGGTGACGGCGCCCAGCGCCTGGTCGACATCGGCCTCAACAACTGGCTGGCCGGCGTGCAGGAAGAAGAAGGGGCGCTGTCGAAGGAGGAACTCAGCCGCAACAACGACGTCGCGCAGGACAGCCTCGACCGGTACATCGCCGAGTGGGGCAAGGAGCAGCACATGAACCAGCACACGGTCGGCGGTGCGCAGGGCGAGGCCGGGCAGAGCTATGCCGACGGTCGCCAGATAGCGTACGAGGCCCTGCGCTCCCGCAACTGACCGGTCGGCAGCCCCCGCATTCTCGGCAAGGAGCCCCAGCACCACCATGACCACGCAGACCTACAAGAAGCGGGCTGTTCTCACCGGCGGCACGCTCGTCGTGCTCCTGGCGCTGACCTCGCTGTACTGCTGGTGGAACACCGACGTACTCGGCGACGACGCCTACTGCGACGGGAAGCTCGCCTCGGCGGACGCCGGATCAGTCCTGGACTCCGCCGGCCGGATCTCGGCGGTGACGACGCAGGTGGGCACGGGTTCAGGACGGGCGGAGTTCCGCTGCACCATCGAGCGCACGAGCCGCTTCATCGGCACCGGAACGCAGCGCCTGACCCTCAGGACGGGTACCGAGAGCGGGTCGTTCCCGTTCACCACCGCGGTGTGGAAGGACCCCGCGTCACGGTCCTACTTCACGAACGGAGCCACGGGCGCCGTGTCCGGATCCGGCGGTTACGTCGTCCTGCCCAAGGCTTGCTGGAGCAAAGTCGGCGCGTTCCAGGGCAGCCGGATCGTCGTTCCGGACGACGGCTCGGTCACCACGGTGGAGGCGGCCATGGACCAGGGGTCGGCCGACCCCGCCGCCCTGGCACGGCTGTTGACCGGCCTGGCGCAAAAGGTCGCGACGGACGCCGGATGCGCCGAGCCCGAGCCGGCCCGACCGCCCGTGCTCGCCGCCCCGTCCGATCCCCGGGACACGGACGCCCGCGCCGTCTGTGGCCTCAAGGGCTTCTCCCTGCCTGCCGCCACGCTCCCCACCGCGGCGGCGGAACCGGGCACCGAACAGGTCAACCGCGCCACCGCGCACACCTGGGCCTGCGACCTGGCACTCTCCGGCACCAGCGGCGCCAGGCTGTCCCTCGCGGCGACATCGGACCCGACGACACTCGAAGCCGTCCGCAACGACTCCGATGCGTTCGAAGAGCTCCCCGGTGGCAAGGGGAGGGCGACGACGAACCAGGCTCTCCTGAAGTGCGACACATCCGACGTCTACTTCGCCGCCCGCTTCAACCCCGAGTACAAGAGCCTGCTCATGGACCGTGTCCGCCGGGCCGGCGACCCGGCGTCGACGGCGGTGCGGCTCGAGCAGACGACGTTCCAGGCCTTCCTGGACAGCGCTGCCGCCTCCTACGGATGCCCCCGGGCGCCGCTCCCCACCAAGTAGACGAACGCGCTCTGTTGACATGCGGAGAGCTGATCGATTTACTCCTCGAAACGCCGGAGCCGAGCACGTGCTGCAGGGCTCGCGGCGTCAGAGGTACGCCTAGCCGGTAAGCGCCAGGGCCCCACGGCCCCGCAAGCCCGGACACAGTCGCCAGGGTCACTCCAGGGCCCGAGGCGGGGACGTACCCTCCAACAATCTGGAGCTCGACAGTGAGCAACGATCGTGCCCGTACCCGCCGGATCTGCGCCGCGGGCGTGGCCCTCACGGCAACGCTGGTCGCCCCCCTCCTCACCGCGTCCCCCGCGGCCGCCGCGGTGACCGTCCCCCCGGCCCACGCCGGGTTCGACTACCAGATCGGCGGCGCGTACACCCCGCCCGCCGGGGTCTCCGTGGTCAGCCGTGACCGCGGTGCGTCGCCGGCCCCCGGCCTGTACAACATCTGTTACGTCAACGCCTTCCAGGTGCAGCCCGACGAGCTGGACGACTGGGACGCGGATCTCCTGCTGCGGGACTCCGCGGGTGACGTCATCATCGACGAGGAGTGGAACGAGGCCATCCTCGACGTGAGCACGGCCGCCAAGCGCGACCGGATCGCGGCCAAGGTGAACGGCTGGATCGACGGCTGCGCGGCCAAGGGCTTCCAGGCGGTCGAGCCCGACAACTACGACAGTTACGACCGCAGCCAGGGCAAGTTCGGCACCTCCGCGGCCATGGCGTACATCACCAAGCTCTCGGCCCACGCGCACTCCAAGGGCCTGGCGATCGCCCAGAAGAACACCGCCGACCTCGCCGAGTACCGCTCCACCACCGGGCTCGACTTCGCCATCGCGGAGGAGTGCGGGGAGTGGAACGAGTGCGACTCGTTCACCGATCACTTCGGTGACGACGTCATCGTCATCGAGTACAGCTCCGAGGGGCTCAAGACCGCCTGCGACGGCTGGAAGGACGAACTGTCCATCGTCCGCCGGGACATGGACGTCTCACCGGCCGGCAGCAGCGGCTACCTGCGCCAGACCTGCTGACCCGCCGCCCTCCCCGTCCGGCGCTCCGGCGCCCAGGCCCCTGGTGAACAGGGCCTTCGGCCTGAGGTGAACCAGGCCTTCGGCGATACGGCACGGCGTGCTCCGCACGCCTCCTTGGAGGTGCACATGGCCGCGAACCCTCGTAGGCCCCATCCGTCCCGCCGCCGGGTCCTGCGCAGGGGGACCGGCCTCGCGCTCGGCGCCACCGCGTCGGCCGCGCCGGCCGGGTGCGGAGCCGGCGCGGCGGACGGTGTCGGCCCCGACGGCCGGGTCACGGTCGAACTCTGGCACGGCCAGACCGACACCGCCCGCACGGCGATCGAGGGGCTGGTCCGGGAGTTCAACCGGACCCACCCCCGGATCCGTGTCGACTCGGGCGGCGGCGTCCTCTCCGACGCGATGCTCCAGAAGATCACCGCGGCGCTCGCGTCCGGTTCCTTCCCGGACGTCGTGTACGTCTTCGGCTCGGACCTCGCCAGCGTCACGCGCAGCCCGTCGGTGGTCGACCTGACCGACACGTTCCACTCGGGCCCCGTCCCGTGGGACGGCTTCTGGAAACCGGCCCGGGACGCCGTCTCGGTCAACGGCCGGGTACGGGCGGCCCCCGCCCTGATCGACTCGCTCGCCGTCGTCTGCAACAAGAAGCTCTTCCGCGACGCCGGACTGCCGTTGCCCGAACCCGGCTGGACCTGGCAGGAGTTCAGCGACACGGCCGCCCGCCTCACCGACCGGCGGCGCTCCGTCTTCGGCACCGGCTGGCCGGGGGTCGGCGACGAGGACACGGTGTGGCGGCTGTGGCCGATGGTGTGGGACCTGGGCGGTGAGGTCATCGCGCGGGACGGGAAGTCCATCGGCTTCGCGAAGGAGGGCGTACGGGCGCTGGAGACGGTGGACACGCTCGCGCGGGCGCGAAGCGTGTACATCGACCCCAAGCCCGGCAGCGAGCAGATGTACCAGGTCTTCCAAGCCGGACGGATGGGGATGGTCGTCACCGGGCCGTGGCAACTCCCCGACATCCGGGCCGCGAAGATCGACCACCACGTCGTCCCGCTACCCAGCTACAGCCGCCGCCCGATGACCATTGCGGGACCGGACACCTGGACGGTCTTCGACAACGGACCGGCGCGGGTTCGGGCAGCGCGTACCTTCGTGACGTGGTTGACGCAGCCCGCCCAGGACGTGCGCTGGGACGTCGAGGCGGGCAGCCTGCCGCTGAGCAGACCGACCGCGGCGCTGCCTGCCTGGCGGGCGCAGGACGCGAAGACCGAGGGTCTTTCGGTGTTCACCCGGGCGCTGGACTCCGCCCGCGTACGCCCCGTGCACCCCGCGTATCCGCAGATCTCACAGGCGCTGGGCCAGGCGATCTCCGCCGTGCTGCTCGGCCGGAGCAGTCCGGCCGAGGCGCTGCGCCGGTGCGCGCGGGAGGCCGACGCCGCGCTCCTCATCCCGCGGTGAACTGACCGTATTCGGCGCGTGGTTGCCGCGGACCGGCCGGCCCTGTGGCCGATGCGGCCCGTGCGCTCATGCATCCCACTCGCGTTCCGCGCACGGGCAGCCCCTCGCCCTGCGCGGACAGCACCGCCCCGCGTAACCGCGTACCCGCGCCCCCCGCGCTCAGGAGAACCGCCATGCCCCGACTGCCCGCCCCGCTCACGCTCCCCGATCCGGACCCCGGCTCCACCCGCGACGGCCGTGCCCGCCGGGCCCGCGGGAAGGATCCCGGCCGGCCGGTCGACGACGCCGGGGCCCGGCCCCTGCGCACGGGCCGTTCGCCGCTGCGCCGCGGCGAGACCGCGACCGCCTGGGCGTACATCTCGCCCGCCGTCGTGATCATCCTCGGGCTGAGCGTCGTCCCCGTGCTCTGGTCCCTCCTGCTCTCCTTCCAGGCGGACGACCTGGTCACCCCCAGCCGCTGGGTCGGCCTCGACAACTACCGTGCGCTCCGCCAGGATCCGCACTTCGCCGAGGCCGTGCAGCACACCCTGCTCTACACGGTGCTGTACGTGCCGCTCTCCATCGGCCTCGGACTCGCCCTCGGCCTCGCACTGAACCAGCGGATACGGTTCGTGGGGCTCTACCGGACCCTGTTCTTCGTCCCGTTCGTCGTCTCGGCGACCGCCCAGGGCGTGCTGTTCTCCTTCATCCTCGACCCGGAATTCGGCGTCGCCAACTCCGTACTGCACCATCTCGGCATCTCCCCGCAGGGCTTCCTCTCCGACCCGGGACAGGCCCTCCTCGTCCTGGTGGCGATCTCGCTCTGGAGCGGCACCGGGTTCTGCGTCGTCGTCTTCCTCGCCGCCCTCCAGGACGTGGACCCGTCCCTGATCGAGGCGGCCCGCCTCGACGGCGCCGGACGGTGGCACCTGCTGCGGCATGTCACGCTGCCCGCGCTGACACCGGTCGGCGCGTTCCTGCTGGTGTGGCAGACCATCAACGCCCTACAGGTCTTCGACCTGGTGTACGTGACGACCAAGGGCGGGCCCCTCGGCTCGACCACGGTGATCGTCTACTTCATCTGGGAGCAGGCGTTCAAGAACTTCACGGCCGGTTACGGAGCGGCGGCGGCCTACGTGCTCGCGCTGGCGCTCGGCGTGGTCACCGTGGGGATGCGGCTGGTGCGGAGCCGTTCCGTACGCCGGGCACCCCTGGAAGGAGCCGGCAAATGACGGTCACCGCCCCACCTGCCACGCGCCCCGGCGGCCGCCGGGCACGGCTGCCCTTCAGCCCCTGGCATCTGCTGCTCGCCCCGCTCGCGCTGGTCTTCGCGATCCCGTTGATCTGGCTGCTGCTCAGTTCCGTGATGACCGACGCCGAGATCAACCGCTTTCCGCCCGCCCTGTGGCCCTCCGGGATCGACCTCGGCGGCTACCGGTACGTCCTCGGCAACGCGATGTTCCCCCGCTGGTTCCTCAACTCGCTGATCGTCTCGGTCGTCGCGGTCGCGTCCAACCTGGTCTTCGGCGCTCTCGGCGGCTACGCGTTCGCCCGGATGCGGTTCGCGGGCTCCAAGCTGCTGATGGGGCTGATGCTGGCGACGATGGCGATCCCCTTCCAGCTCACGATGATCCCGACCTTCCTCGTCATGAAGCGGCTCGGGCTGATCGACACCCTGGGCGCGCTCATCGTGCCGTCCTTGGTCACGCCGTTCGCGGTCTTCCTGCTGCGGCAGTTCTTCCTGTCGCTGCCCAGGGAGCTGGAGGAGGCCGCCTGGATGGACGGCTGCTCGCGGCTGCGCGTGCTGTTCCTCATCGTGCTGCCGATGTCGCGGCCCGCGCTGAGCACGGTGGCGGTTCTGACCTTCCTGACCACCTGGAACGACCTGACCTGGCCGCTGATAGCCATCAACCACGACACCCAGTACACGCTGCAACTCGGCCTGACGACCTTCCAGGGACTGCACCACACCAAGTGGTCGGCGGTCATGGCGGGCAACGTGATCACCGTGCTGCCGGTGCTGCTGGCCTTCCTCTTCGCGCAGAAGTCGTTCGTCCAGTCCATCACCTCGTCGGGGCTCAAGGGGTGAGCGGGCGATGAGACCGGACCACCCCGCACACCTCTCCTTCGCTCCGTCCTCCGTATCTCCGTTCGCCGTATCGCACTCTCAGGGAAGCCGGATGCCGCACACCTTCGACCTCCTCGTCATCGGGGATGCCCACCCCGACATCGTCCTCGGACCACTCGACGCGCCGCTCGCCTTCGGCCGGCGCGAACAACTCGTCGACACCGGCTTGCTGACCCTGGGTGGCTCCGCCGCGATCATGGCGTGCGGCGCCGCACGCCTCGGACTGAAGGTCGCCTTCGCGGGCCGGGTGGGCGACGACGAGGCGGGGCGCTTCGTCACGGCCGCGCTCGCCGCCCGGGGAGTCGACACCAGCGCGGTACAGGTCGACCCCGTCCTGTCGACCCCGCTGACGGTCGTGGTCACGCGTGGCGACGGCGACCGTACGATCCTCACCGCGCCCGGCACCCTCGCCGCCACCGGCGCCGACGACGTACCCGAGGCGCTGCTGCGCGACAGCCGCCATGTGCACGCCGCTTCGTACTTCCTGCTGCCGCAGCTGGCCGAGGCGCTGCCCGCGCTCTTCCGCGCGGCGCACGCGGCGGGTGCCACCACGTCGCTGGACACCAACGACGACCCGGCCGGGAAGTGGGACACCGGCGGCCCAGGCGGGCTCGACGCCGCGCTCGCCGTCACCGACTACCTGCTGCCCAACGCCCGCGAGGCCCGCGCGCTGGCCGGCCTGCCCGAGGACGTGTCCCTGGAGGAGGCAGCCCGCCAACTAGCCCTCCACGGACTGCTCGTGGCCGTCAAGGACGGGGCGGACGGCGCCCTCCTGCACGACGGCAGGACCGCACTCCGTACCCGGGGCATACGGGCCGAGCCGCTGGACACGGTCGGCGCGGGCGACAGCTTCGACGCGGGTTTCGTCGCCGCCGTGCTGGCCGGTCGTTCCACCGCCGACGCGCTCGAACTCGCCTCGGTCTGCGGGGCCCTGTCCACCAGGGCGTACGGCGGCACGCCCGCCCAGCCCACCTGGGACGAGGCGGAGGGCGCGCTCCCCGACGCCGCCCGACAGACATATGCATAAACAGCCGGCTCATATGCGTAAGAGCTAACGCAACAGCACCCGCAACGGAAAGAACGTCTCATGACCACCAAGATCGCCTTCATCGGCGCCGGAAGCGTCGTCTTCACCCAGGGGCTCCTGGCGGACCTCTTCGCCTTCCCCGACCTCCGCGACCTGCACATCGCCCTGCACGACATCGATCCGGAGCGGCTGAAGACCGCCCTCGGCGCCGCCCGGCACATCGCCGACCACGCCGAGGTCACCCCGTACGTCGATGTCACCGCGCACCCGGACCGCCGCGAGGCCCTGGCCGGCGCCGACTTCGTCATCAACATCGTCCAGGTCGGCATGGGCGAGTCGACCCGTACCGACTTCGACGTACCCGCCCGATTCGGCCTGCGTCAGACCATCGGCGACACCCTCGGCGTCGGCGGCATCTTCCGCGCGTTGCGCACCTTCCCGCTGCTGAAGGCGCTCGGCGCGGACATCGCGGAACTCTGCCCTGACGCGTGGCTGCTCAACTACACCAACCCCATGGCGATGAACGTCCAGTACCTCACCGCCGCCACCGGCCTGACCCGCGTCGTGGGCCTGTGCCACTCCGTCTACTGGACGCTGCGCGACCTCTCCGACCTGCTCAACGTGCCCTACGAGGAGGTCACTTACCGCGCGGCCGGAGTCAACCACCAGGCCTGGCTGCTGCAGTTCGAGCACAACGGCGCGGACCTCTACCCGCGGCTCGACGAACTCATCGCCTCCGAACCGCAGTTGAGGCGCCGGGTGCGGGTCGACATGTACCGGCGCCTCGGCTACTACCCGACCGAGACGAGCGAGCACTCCGCCGAGTACGTGCCCTGGTACCTGCACCACGACAGCGAGATCGAGCGGCTGCGGCTGCCGGTCGGCGCGTACCTCGGGATCGTCGACGAGAACGTCGCCCTGTACGAGAAGACCCGCGACGCGCTCGGCGCCGGGACCCCGCTCGATGTCCAGGGCACGATGGAGTACGCGCCCCAGGTCATCCACAGCATCACCACAGGCACCCCGCGCACCGTCTACGGCAACGTCCCCAACCACGGTCTGATCGACAACCTCCCGGCGACCGGCACCGTCGAGGTCCCCTGCCTGGTCGACGCCTCAGGTGTGCAGCCGACCAGGATCGGCGCCCTGCCCGCCCAGTGCGCGGCGCTCAACCGGACCTATCTGAGCATGAACGACCTGGTGGTCAGGGCCGCGCTGGAGGACGACCCGCGGTCGATCCGGCAGGCCGCCATGGCGGACCCGGCGACCGCCGCCGCGCTGCCGGTGGAACGCATCTGGGAGCTGTGCGACGCCATGGTGCTTGCGCACGGCGAGTTGCTCCAGCCGTCGCTGCGGGCGACCGGCCTGCTCTGACCGGGTCCGCCGGCCCTCTCGCTTGCCGGCCGGCCGGGGGTTCAGGCATCGGGCAGTCCCGGGCCGGCGCAGTGCGGGTCGGCCGGGGCCGGAAGGCTGCCGTCGTCGAGATAGGCGGCCACCGCACGGTCCACGCAGGCGTTGCCGCGGCTCGCGAACACACCGTGGGAGTAGTCGGCGTCGAGCGTGATCAACCGTGAGCCGGGCAGGACCCGGGCGAGCGCGCGGGCCCCGGCGACGGGCGTGACGGGGTCGTGCGCGGAGTTGACCAGCAGCACCGGCGGGGCCTCCGGGCTGCCGAGTGCCGTCCGGCGGGCGGGGCGGTGCTGCCAGTACGCGCAGGCCGACGCCTCCAGGCCGGTCAGGATCGGCCGGGGGTCAAGGGCGCGGAGGGTGCGCAGGCCGCCGAGGACTTCGCGGGGCGTCGGGCCGGGGCCGTCCGCGCACTTCACGATGCGGTTGGCGGCCTCGTAGGTGCGGGATTCGGGGCTGTCGAAGGGATCCGTCGGGCGCAGCCCTGCGACGCCGCCGTCACTCAGGTAGGCGCGCAGCCCCTCGGCGAGGGGTGCCCAGCGTTCCGTACGGCCGAGGGCGCGGTACACGGTGCGGTCGAACTCGGCAGGCCCGAAGCCGGCCACCGGCTCGGCCTCAACTCCCTTGCGTACCCGTAGATATGAGGCACGGACGGCCCGGACATCGGAGCCGAGGCCGAAGCGGTCCGCGTGGGCGGCCGCCCACGCGAAGAAGGTGTCGCGCTGGACGAGCAGGGCGCGGCTCTGCCGCACGTCGAAGGCGTACCAGTCCTCGGGGCCGACCACACTGTCGAGCACCATGCGCCCCACCCGCTCGGGGAACAGCGCGGTGTACGCGGCGCCCAAGTAACTCCCGTAAGAGACGCCGAGAAAATTCGTCCGGCGTTCGCCGAGCGCCACGCGTATCGCGTCCATGTCGCGCGCCGTCTCTTCGGTCGAGACATACGGCAGTGCGTCACGCGCGCCGCTCGCGCAGTCGGCGGCCAGCGCCCGCAGAGAGCGGAGATGACTCCGCTCGGCCGTCGCGCCGCGCGGGACGGGGTCGTCCCCGGGGCTGTGGAACAGGCCCCCCATCCGCCCGCACGAGACAGGTGAGCTGAGCCCTGTCCCGCGCGGGTCGAAGCCGATGACGTCGTACGAACGCCGAACGGATTCGGGCATTTTGGCCCTCTTTGTCACCGCGTAGGGCAGGCCGGAGCCGCCCGGACCGCCGGGGTTGACCAGCAGGATCCCGCGGTGTTCGGCCCGTGTGCCGGCGGCCGGGACGCGGGAGACGGCGAGGGAGAGGTGCGGGCCGCGCGGGCGGTGCCGGTCGAGCGGTACGTCGAGGGTGGCGCACTCGACGCGGGCCGGGGCGGCGGGCGCCGGCACGGAGGGCGGGCAGGCGCCGAATCGCAGAGCGGCGGCGGGCTCGGCGTGGGCCGGTGTCGGCGCGGGGATCAGGAGCGTCGCGGCCAGGAGCGGCAGGGCGGACAGCGATCGGGACGTGCGGCGGGCGAGGGGCGTCACGGTGTTCGGGGCTCGCAATCGGTGGTCGGCAAGCGCGCGGACCGGTTCGCGGTGCCGCGGCACCTGGCAGTGAACCGTCAGATGACAATGAAAACGATTGTCGATAACGTGTGCCAGGTCAAGTCGGCGTCCCCCGCTGCCGGGGGTGCGCCGTGCTGCCGTATCGCCGTGCGCGAAACATCAACCGCACGCCATGAAAGGGGAGTTGTGGGTCATCTGCTGATGGTCGAGAGCTGGGTCGGGTCGATGAGCAGACTGTTGCCGGAGGCGCTGCGCGACGGCGGGCACGAGTTCACATTCCTCACCCGGGACCTGGGGCACTACCTACGGGCGGCGCCCGAAGGCGTCCGGCATCCGCTGCTCGGGGCCCGCAATGTGATCACGGCCGAGACCAACGACCTCGACGCGCTGCTGCCGGTCGCCGAGCGGCTGCACGCGGCCTTCGGGTTCGACGGGGTACTGAGTTCCTGCGACTACTACCTGCCGGCCGTGGCCGCCGTCGCGGCCCGGCTCGGGCTGCCAGGACCTGGCGCCGACGCCGTCGCGCGCGCCTGCCGCAAGGACCTCACCCGCCGGACCCTTGAGGGCGCCGGAGTGTCAGGACCGCGGTTCGCGGTCGTGGAGTCGGGCGACGAACCCGGAGCGACGGAGGTCCGGGCGGCGCGCGCCCTGGGATTCCCGCTCGTCGTCAAGCCGGTCGACCTGTGCGCGGGCATGTACGTACGCCGCGTGGACGAAGAGGCCGAGTTGGTGGCGGCCTGCCGGGCACTCGCGGGCTTCCCCGTGAACGCGCGCGGACAGCATCGCCCGCGCCTGGTCCTCCTGGAGGAGCTGCTCGACGGACCCGAGGTCAGCGTCGAGACCGTGTCCTCCGGCGGACGGATCAGCGTCGTCGGAGTGACGGACAAGAGCATCGCGGGAGCGCCCGCGTTCATCGAGACGGGACACATGTTTCCGGCGCCGCTCGCCCCGGACGAACTAACTGCCGTGCAGGACACGGCTGTTGAGGCCTTGAAGGCGTTGGGCCTCATGGAGGGCGTCGTCGCGCACACCGAGATCAAACTGACCTCCGCAGGACCGCGCGTCGTCGAGGTCAATCCACGCCCCGCCGGGAACCGCATCACGGAACTCGTCCGGCACGTCACCGGCATCGACCTGGCCGCCGTCGCCGTGGACGTGGCGCTCGGCCGTGCACCCGACCTCGCCGTACGCGACACCGGACTGCGCAGCGCCGCCATCGGCTTCCTCGTGCCCGAGGCCGACGGCACCCTCACCTCGCTCGACAGCGGCGAGCAACTTCGCCAGGAGACCGACGTGTTGGAGGTGGTGCTCGCCGAGCCAGGCCGCGCCGTCACCACCGCGGGCAGCAACAACGAGTACCTCGGGCACGTCATGGCCGGAGATCCGAAAGGGCTCGGGGCACGTACCCGGGTCGAGACGCTGATGGCGGGCGTCCGGGACCGGATGGTGATCCGATGACCACGACGACGCGCACGGGACAGGTCGCGCACGACTGCGTTACGCAGGACGAGGTTGCGCGGAACCACGTTGCGCGGGATCACGCCACGCCCGACCACCTCACGCGGGATCACGTCACGCCGCCCGGCCGCCTCACGCCCGACCACCTCACATTCGACCGCCTCGTGGACGAGGTGCGCGCCGGCGCCCGGGGGCCCGACCCGGCCACGTTCCGCATCTCGGTCGCCTTCGTCACGCGCCAGGCCGTACGGCACGACGGGCGTGGCGCCGGTTACCGCAACGAGGTGCTCAGCCTGCGCCTCGCCGAGGCCGTCGGATCGTGTGCCGTCGAGCCCGGCGCTCTGCCCGACGCGGCCATCGACGACTGCGTCGGCGCCGACGTGGCGACCTTGCTCACGCACCCGTTGCTTCCGGTGCGGGTCGCCGCGCTCGACGCGTACCTGATGCACCTGCTCCCGCACATCGCGGCCAACGGCGCGCGGTCGGTGGCGCTGGCGCCGGGCACGTCCCTGGAGAAGTCGCGGGCGCGGGCCGCGGCCGTTGTCGACCTGATCGACGTGGAGAGGCTCCCGCAGGGCGCGTCCGTGCTGCTGGTCGGCGTCGTCAACTCCCTTCTGGAAGAGCTGGGTTCGCGCGGCCTGCGTTGCATCCCCTGCGATCTCAAGGGCGGCACTACCGAGTGGGGCGAGCCGATCGTCACCGACGCGGGCGCGGCACTCGACCGCTGCGACGCGGTGCTGGCCTCCGGGATGACCCTCGGCAACGGCTCCCTCGACGCTCTGCGCGCTCACGCGCTGCGCGAGGACAAGCAGTTGGTGATGTTCGCGCAGACCGGAAGCGCGGTGCTGCCGCGCTTCCTCGGGAGCGGGGTGAGCGCCGTGTGCGCGGAGCCGTACCCGTTCTTCTGGCTCGACGGCGGGCCCGGCGCCCTCCACCGCTACCGCGCCCCGGCGCCCGAGGGGGTGCGGCGACGATGACGACCGCCGTCCGCTCCGGGCCCGTCGCGCGGCCCGAACTGCTCGAACTGCTGGGCCGGACCCCGCTCGCGCGGATCACCGCCGACCTGCCCGCACCGCACCCCGGATTCTGGGCGAAGCTGGAAGGTCTCGGCGCCGGCGGGATGAAGGCCCGCGCGGCCGTCTCCATGCTGCGGGGCGCCCGACGGCGCGGCGAGCTGCTGCCCGGTGCGCCCGTCGTCGAGTCGACCTCCGGCACGCTCGGAATCGGTCTCGCTTTCGCCGGGCAGGCGCTCGGGCACCCGGTGGTCCTCGTCGGCGACGCCGAACTGGAGCCTTCGATACAGCAGTTGCTGCGCGCTCACGGGGTCAGGCTGGAGCTGGTGCGCAGGCCCGCCGCGCAGGGCGGCTGGCAAGCGGCCCGCCTCGCCCGGCTGCGCGATCTGCTCACCGAACTGCCCGACGCCTACTGGCCCGACCAGTACAACAACCCCGACAACATCGCCGGATACGCCTCGCTCGCCACCGAACTCGCCGAGCGGCTCGACGTGTTGGACGTCCTCGTGTGCAGCGTCGGTACCGGCGGGCACAGCGCCGGAATCGCCGGACCGCTGCGCGAGCGCTTCCCCGCACTGCGGCTCATCGGTGTCGATGCCACCGGCTCCACGATCTTCGGTCAGCCCGCCAGGCCCCGCCTCATGCGCGGCCTCGGTAGCAGCATCCACCCGCGCAACGTCGCGTACGGCCTGTTCGACGAGGTGCACTGGATCGGCCCTGCCGAAGCCGTGGACAGCTGCCGGCGGCTCGCCCGGTCCAGCTTCGTCACCGGCGGCTGGAGCACCGGAGCCGTCGCGCGTGTCGCGGCGTGGGCGGCGCGCACCCATCCCGGTGCGTGCGTCGCCACCGTGTTCCCCGACGGGCCGCACCGGTATCTCGGCAGCATCTACGACGACGACTTCGCGGCGCGTCACCACCTGCAACCCACCGCCGCCGCGGCCGTCCCCGCGGAGATCCCGCATCCCCGCGCCGCCGAAGTGACGGGCTGGACCCGCTGCCGCACGGTGACCGACCCGCTCCACCCGGGCCCTCGCCGCCCCGATGTCCCCCGTCCCGACCTCCTCGCGCTGAAAGAGACCCCGTGAAGGCATCCCACCGCACCGCCCGCCTCCACCTGGCCGAACCCCTGCGGATCTCCCGCTCCGTCACGACCGCGCGCGACGCCGCGTGGCTCACCCTCGAACACGAGGGGCAGCGGGGCCACGGCGAGGCCGTCAGCAGCGTGTACTACGGCCTCGACATCGACACGCTCCACCGTCACCTCGACCGGATCGCGCGCGAAGAGCTGCCTCGGTTCGCGGGACCCGAAAGCGCTCTGCAGGCGCTGGGTGAAGGCGAGTTGACGAGTGAGCCGACCCCGGCCGCCGTGACCGCCGCCGTCGAGTCCGCCCTCCTGGACCTCGTCGGAAAGCGTGCGGGAAGCCCCCTGCACCGGCTCGTCGGCCTGGCCGCGCCCCGCGTCGCCACCGCCCGCACGCTCGGCATCACCTCACCGCTGCACGCCGCCCGGCAGGCCCGCCGGCTCTCCGAGAGCGGGTTCCGGATCATCAAGGTGAAGGCCGGCGCCCCTGACCCCGAGGACGACATCGAACGCGTACGCGTCATCCGGGACGCCGCGCCCCACGCCCGGATCCTGCTCGACCCGAACGGCGCCTGGACCCTCCGCCAGGCCCGCGAACTCCTGCCGCGCTACGCCGAGTTGAGCGTCGAAGCGGTCGAGCAGCCGATCGCCCCCGGGGACCCCGAGTCGTTCGCCGCGCTCGCCGAACGGTCCCCGCTGCCAGTGATCGCCGACGAGGACGCCGTCGACCTCGCCGACGCCCGCCGCCTCGCCGGACGCGTCCACGGCATCAACGTGAAGCTCGCCAAGTGCGGCGGCGTCCACGCGGCCCTGCGCATCGCCGAGCTCGCCGAGCAGAGCGGCACCGACCTGATGCTCGGATGTCTCACCGCCAGCAGCCTCGGCCTCGCGCCCGCCGTCCACCTCGCCGCGCGGGCCCGCTGGCACGACCTCGACGGCCATCTGCTCCTCGCCCACGACCCCTGGACCGGAATCGGCGGATCGGACGGCGTCGTCCGCACAACAGGGGCGCCCGGCCTCGGAGTTGCGGAACGCCACGACACGATGACGGTAGGGGTGCGCCATGAAGACGTGGCATGAGATGCGCCGCTTCCCCCTCGCCATCCGCCTCCTCCTCGTCAACCAGCTCGGCGTCAACACCGGCTTCTACCTGCTCATCCCCTACCTCGCCACCCACCTTGACCAGGATCTCGGGCTGTCGGCGGCGGTCGTCGGCATCGTCCTCGGCGTACGCAACCTCAGTCAGCAGGGCCTGTTCCTCATCGGCGGGTCCGCCGCCGACCGGCTCGGCGCGCGCGGCGTCATCATCGCCGGATGCGGTCTGCGCACCGTCGGCTTCGCCCTGTTCGCGCTGGGCGACGGGCTGCCCGTGCTCCTTGCCGCGTCCGTCCTGAGCGGGCTGGCCGGTGCCCTGTTCAACCCGGCCGTGCGGGCATATCTCTCGCAGGAGGCGGGGGAGCGGAAGGCGGAGGCGTTCGCCCTCTTCAACGTGTTCGCGACGACGGGCGCCCTGGTCGGACCGCTGCTCGGCAGCGCCCTGCTCCTCGTCGACTTCCGCGCCTCCGCGCTCACCGCGGCCGGGATCTTCGCGATCCTCACCGTCGCCCAGGCGCTCGTGCTCCCCGCGAGGTCCGTCGCACCGGCCGAGGGCGGCGTCCTCGCCGACTGGCGCGAGGTCGTCGGCAACCGGGTCTTCCTGGCGTTCGCGCTCGCCATGGTCGGCATGTTCACCCTGGAGAACCAGCTGTACCTGCTGCTGCCCGCCGGAGCGCGCGCCGCCACCGGCTGGAACGGCGCGGCCGGGATCGTCTTCCTCGTCGGCACCGTCGCCAACCTCACACTCCAGATGCGGGTCACCGCGGCGCTGAAGTCCCGTGGAGACAGGGCGCGTTGGATCGCCGTCGGGCTGGCCGTCATGGCGCTTGCCTTCGTGCCACCGATGGCCGCCGCGGGCCGCGGGGCCGGGGGAGCGGCGGCCGCCGCGGTGCTCGTCGGAGCGCTGCTGCTCTACGTCGGCGTCATGATCGCGCAGCCGTTCGTCATGGAGCTGATCCCCGGCTTCGGACGGCCCGAACTCACCGGCACGTACTTCGGGATCTTCTACGTCGTCTCCGGCATCGCCGCGGCCGTGGGCAACACCGTCGTCGGCTGGGCGATGGACACCGGCAACCGGAGCGCCGCCTGGCTGCCCTGGGCGTGCTGCCTCCTCTTCGGTCTCGCCTCCGCGGCGGGCGTGGCCTGGCTGCGCCGCCTGGGCACCCTGCCCACCAGGGAACCCGCACTGGCGGCCGCGGCATGAGCGAGGACACGTACCGCATACCCGCCTCGATGAGCCGCCCGCGTGCCGTCTCCCCCCAACAGGCGTTCCACCGCAACCTGTTGACCGACAACCCGGCGCTCTACGAAGCCCGGTTCCCCGACCTCGAACGACGCGCCGGACGGTGGGCCGAGGACTGTCTGCGCCGCCGCGCCGTCGGCGCTCGGGTCCTCGACCTCGGCTGCGGTACCGGGCGCGACGCCGCATACCTGAGCCGCGCGGGACGGGACGTCGTCGGAGCGGACCTCTCCGAGCCGATGCTCGCGCATGCCCGCACCCACCACCCGGGACCCGAGTACGTCCGCGCCGATCTACGCCGATTCGACCTGGGAGAGCGGGAGTTCGACGCCGTCGTGTGCCTGGACAGCGCGATGCTGTACTGCCATACGAACGCGCAGCTCGACACGTTCCTCGACTCCTGCCGACGCGCCCTCGCACCCGGCGGGCTGCTCCTCGCCGAAATGCGCAACGGCGCCTACTTCCTCGGCCGCACCGACCTCCTCGACGCACCGGCCGTCGACTCCGTGTCCTGGCAGGGCGTCACGTACCGCTCCACGACCACGCTCCACGTGGACCGCGCCGCCCAACTCCTGTGCCGTGACCGAATATGGGCGGCCGACGACGGCACCACGCCGCTGCGGCAGCGGTCCGCCTGGCGGCTGATGTTTCCGCAGGAGATCCGACGCGCGCTGGCCGCGTACGGATTCGAAGTCCTCGCGCTGTACGACACGCCCGGCCCGCGCACCGAACCACCTTGGCAGGAAGGCCAGTTGCCCGCGGATCTGGCACGCGCCGACGGCGACCGGCTGCATCTCGTCGCCCGCCTCGTCTGACGCGCCGCCCACCTCACAGAGCCCACCTCGCAACGCCCACCCCACAAAGCCCGCACCACAAAGCTCACATCACAAGGACGTACGCCATGCATGACGGCACCCCCTTCTCCGGCCTGCGCCGACGCGGTTTCCTCGCCGCCGTGTCCGGGGCCACCGCCCTCGCCCTGACCGGCTGTTCAGGCAGCGGCACCGGAACCGACGGCGCGGGCGCGGGCAGCTCCACGCCCCGGCGCGGCGGTCGGCTGCGCGCCGCGTTCGCCGGCGGCGGGGCCAGTGAGACGCTCGACCCGCACCTGGCGAACCTGTTCGCCGACGTCGCCAGGGCCAAGGCCCTCTACGACAAGCTCGCCGACTACGGCGCCGATCTGTCCGCGGTGCCCAGACTCGCCGAGAAGTGGCAGGCGAACAGAGCCCTCGACCGCTGGCACGTCACCCTGCGCGAAGCGACCTTCCACGACGGACGTCCGGTCACCGCACGGGACGTGCTCCACAGCTACCGGCGGATAGCCGACCCCGACAAGGCGTTCCGCGCCAAGGCGTCCCTGGAACCCATCGATCTGGCCGCGAGCCGGGCGACGGGCGAGCGGGCGATCACGTTCGTGCTGAAGCGGCCGACCGCCGAATTCCCCAACGTGCTGGCGGCCTTCGGCGCGTACATCGTGCCCGAGGGCGCGGCCGACTTCGACCGGCACCCCATCGGCTCCGGCCCCTTCCGCTTCGTCTCGTTCGCACCCGGCCGCACGGCCGTCTACCGCCGCAACGACGCGTACTGGGACGGCGCCCCCCACCTCGACGAGCTCGAGATCGTCGTCGCCAACGAGGAATCGGCGCGGATCAACGCCCTGCTCGGCGGTCAGGTCGAGTACGCGCACGAACTCGACCCCGCCACCGCGCGGGCCCACGAAGGCCAGGGACGTATCGAGATCGTCCGGCTGCGCGGCAGTGCCATGCAGGCGTTCGCAATGAAGACCGACCGGCCGCCGTTCGACGACGAACGGGTGCGGGAGGCGTTCTTCCTCATCGCCGACCGCAAAGAACTCGTCGACGGCGCGCTCTCCGGCGCGGGCCAGATCGGCAACGACCTGTTCGGCAAGGGCTACGAGTACTACGCGGACAGCCTGCCGCAGCGCACGCAGGACCTCGACCGGGCCCGCGCGCTGCTGAAAGAGGCGGGCGCCGACACACTGCGCGTCACGCTCGACACCTCCGATGTCGCCGCCGGATTCACCGAGGCCGCCGGGATCTTCCGCGACCAGGCGGCCAGGGCGGGCGTGACGATCACCGTGAAGACCGGCAGCAAGGACTCGTACTGGAGTGACATCCTCGACTCCGGCACCCTGTGCTGCTACCGCTCCGGTGCCATGCCCATCGAGGCCCACATCTCGCAGCGCCTGCTCACCGACTCCACCACCAACGCCACCCACTGGCAGCACAAGGACTTCGACGCGCTCTACCGGCAGGCCCAGTCGACGCGCGACAAAGACGCACGAGCCGATGTGTACCGGCGCATGCAGCGCCGTCTGCACGCGGAAGGCGGCTTCCTCGTCTGGGGATTCGCCGACTGGATCATCGCAACCGCGAACGGAGTCGGGGGAGTTGAGCGCACGGCGCCCGCCAACACCCTGGACTGGGCGCGCTTCGACAAGGTGTGGCTCGCGTGAGCGGACCGCGCTCCTGGCTCGCCCGGCGGCTGCTCCTCGGTGGCGCGCAGACCGTGGCCGTCGTGCTCCTGGTCTTCGTGCTGACCGAGGCGCTGCCGGGTGACGCGGCCGTGGCCCTCGCCGGGGAACAGCCGGACCCGGAGCGGATCGCCGCCATCCGCGACGCCATGGAACTCGACCGGCCCGCGCCCGAACGGCTCGCCTCCTGGGCAGGGGGCCTGCTCCAGGGCGACCTCGGCACCTCGCTCACCTCCGGCCGCCCGGTCACCTCGTACCTCGTCGACGGATTCGGTCCCACCCTGCTGCTGGCCGTCACGGCGCTCGTCCTGCTGATCCCCCTCGGCGTCGGTCTCGGCGTGTTCGCCGCGCGGCACGCCGGACGGCTCGCGGACCGGTGCGTCAGCGCGGCCACGCTCGCCGTGTACGCGGTACCGGAGTTCGCGCTCGGCGTGCTCCTGATCACCGTGTTCGCTCTGCGCCTCGGCTGGCTGCCGCCCACCGCCGTCGGCTACGGCACGGACCTGCTCGCCCACCCGACGGCTCTGGTGCTGCCCGTCCTCGTCCTGCTGTCGCGTCCGGTCTGCTCGCTCGCCAGGCTCGTGCGCGCCGGAATGATCGACGCGCTCGCCGCGCCGTACACGGAGCAGGCCCGCCGCTACGGCGTCCCCGCCGCCCGCGTCCGCTACACCCACGCGCTGCCGGCCGCGTTCGCCCCGGCCGCGCAGCAACTCGCCCGCACCGCCGACTGGTTGCTGTGCGGCGTCATCGTCGTGGAGGCCCTGTACGTGATCCCAGGACTCGGCACCGTCCTCATGAACGCGGTCGCCGAACGCGACGTGCCCGTCGTGCAGGGGCTCGCCGTCGTCTTCGGCGTCCTCACCGTGCTGCTCAACCTCGGCGCGGACCTGATCGCCCGCCGCCTCGCACCGCGGGCGGGGGTGGCGGCGTGAGGCGTTTCCTGCCCGGAGCGGCCCTCGTGGGTGTTCCGCTCGCACTGGCCCTGCTGGGACCGCTGTTCGTGGGAGAGCCGGGGCCCCGGGGGGTGTCGTTCACCTCCGGTGACGGGCACCCGCTCGGCACCGACTTCGTGGGTCGCGACGTCGTGGCGCAGGTGCTGAACGGTGGCCGGACGGTCGTCGTCGTCGCCCTCGCCGCGACGGCCCTCGCCTACTTGGTGGCGCTGCCGCTCGGCCTCGTATCGGCGCTGACGGACCGCCGGTGGCTCGAGGACCTGCTGATGCGGCCCCTGGACGTCCTGCTCGCGGTGCCGTCCCTGCTGCTGATCCTGCTCGTCGCCGCCGTGTTCTCGCCCGGCGCGGGCGGCCTCGCCCTGCTCATCGCCCTGGTCAACATCCCGGACGCGGCGCGTATCGTCCGGGCCGCCGCGGCGCAGACAGCGGCGGGCCCGGCCGTCGAAGCGCTGCGCATGCAGGGGGAGACGTGGTGGCGCACAGCCGTCGGGCACGTCGGCCGGGGGAGCCTGCGCACCCTCGCCGCCGACGCGGGCATCCGTCTGACCGGAGCCCTGTACCTCGTGGCGACGGCCGCGTTCCTGGGCGTGGGCGTCACCCCGGACGCGGCGGACTGGGCCGTCATGGTCGACCGCAACCGACCGGGCCTCTCCGTCCAGCCCTGGGCGGTCGTCGTGCCGGCCGTGCTGATCGTGGCCCTGACGACCGGGACCAACCTCTTGTTCGACGCGGCTCTGGAGGGCGGACGCCCCGCCCGCCGCCTGCCGAAAGGAGCCCAGCGGTGACCCAGGACATCGCCCCGGCCGCCACCCTCCCCGCCGACCATGTCGCCGAGATCCGCGGGCTGCGCGTCGAGGTCGGCGGCAGCACGCTCGTCGACGGGATCGACCTGTCCGTACGCCCCGGCGAGATCGTCGCGCTCGTCGGCACCTCCGGCAGCGGAAAGACCACCACGGGGCTCGCGCTGCTCGGCGAGTTCCCGCCAGGGGCCACGGTCTCCGGGGAGATACGTGTCGCCGGGGACGGCCCCGTGGGATACGTGCCGCAGCATCCGTCGGCGGTCCTCAACCCGACGCGTCGCGCCGACGCCCTGCTGCGCGACATCGCCCGCACCCAGGTAGGGGGCGTGCCGTCGCGGGCCCGGCGGGCCGAGGTGCGCCGACGCGTCCTGCGAGCCGCCGCGGCCGCACAACTCCCCGACGCCGCAAACCTGTTGAGGCGCTACCCGCATCAGCTCTCCGGCGGCCAGCAACAGCGGGTCGTCCTCGCCCAGGCGCTGCTGCTCGGGGCCCGTGTCGTCGTCGCGGACGAGCCGACCACAGGGCTCGACCCGGTGACCAAGCGCCGCGTCGTCGAGCGGCTCGCCGCCGTCGCGGCCCAGGGTGTGGCCGTCGTCCTGCTCAGCCACGACCTCGACGTCGTACGCACGCTCGCCGATCAGGTGCTGGTGCTGCGGAGCGGACGCGTCGTCGAGTCCGGGCCGCCCGAGCGGCTGTGGACCGCGCCCAGCCACTCCTGGACCCGTGAACTCCTCGCCCCCGCCGGGGAGTTGCAGCGCAAAGCCGCCCCGATCCAGTCTCCCGTGCTGTGCGTGCGCGACCTCGTCGCCCGGCACCGCGACGGCCCCCGCGCGGCCGTCGAGGCCTTGCGGCTGCCCGCGCTCGACGTGCGCGGCGGCGAATGCCTCGCCGTGCTCGGCCGCTCCGGCAGCGGCAAGACCACCCTCGCCCGCTGCCTCGCCGGACTCCACCGCGACCACACAGGGCAGCTCCTCCTCGACGGCGCCGCCCTGCCGCGCAGCGTCCGCGGACGCGACAAGGCACAGCTCGCCGCCGTGCAGTACGTGTTCCAGGACGCCCGTGCCTCCTTCGACCTGTTCCGCGACGTCCTCGACCAGGTGGCCCGCACCGCCGTGACCCTGCGCGACGCCACCCCCGCCGCGGCCCGCGAGGAGGCCCTGGACACGCTCGAAAGGCTCGGGCTCGCCGCCGGCCTCGTACGGCGCAGACCCGGGCAGCTCTCCGGCGGTGAACTCCAGCGCGCCGCCCTCGCCCGCGCCCTGCTCGCCAGGCCCCGCGTCCTGATCTGCGACGAGGTCACGTCGGGTCTCGACACCGTCACCCGGCGCGACCTTCTCGACGTACTGGCGAACATGCTGCAGGAGCGGGGCGACCTGTCGCTCGTCCTGATCACGCACGACCTCGGCACCGCGGCTCTCGCCGACCGCGTCGTCGTACTGGAGAAAGGCACGATCGTGCGGCAGGGACCGGCCGGGGCCGTGCTGCCCGATCTCGGGGCAGGGCCCTTTCGAAGATGAGCCGGACACGAGATATCTTGATGTCGAGCAATTATGAGCAAGACTGCAGACGACGATGGAAGACGTGGAGCGGAGCCCCCGGTGACTGACTCGACCATTATTTACACGCACACTGACGAGGCCCCGGCCCTCGCGACGTACTCCTTCCTCCCGGTCATCGAGGCCTACGCGTCCACCGCCGGTGTGCGCGTCGAGACCCGTGACATCTCCCTGGCCGGCCGCATCCTCGCCGTGTTCCCGGAGTACCTGGAGGAGGGGCAGCGCATCCCCGACGCCCTCGCGGAGCTCGGTGAGCTGGCGAAGACGCCGCAGGCGAACATCATCAAGCTGCCGAACATCTCGGCGTCCATCCCGCAGCTGAAGGCGGCCATCGCCGAGCTGCAGGAGCAGGGCTACGCGCTGCCCGCGTACCCGGACGAGCCGAAGACCGACGAGGAGCGCGAGGTCGGCGCCCGCTACGACAAGGTCAAGGGTTCCGCCGTGAACCCGGTCCTGCGCGAGGGCAACTCCGACCGCCGCGCCCCCGCCTCGGTCAAGAACTACGCCAAGGCCCACCCGCACCGCATGGGCGCCTGGACCGGCGACTCGAAGACCAACGTCGCCACGATGGGCGTCAACGACTTCCGCTCGACCGAGAAGTCCACCGTCATCGCCGGGGACGACGCCCTGCGCATCGAGCTCGTCGCCGACAACGGCACCACCACGGTGCTGCGCGAGTCCGTCCCCGTCCTCGCCGGTGAGGTCGTCGACGCCTCCGTGCTGCGCGTCGCCGCGCTGCGCGAGTTCCTGACCGCGCAGGTCGCCCGCGCCAAGGAAGAGGGTGTCCTCTTCTCCGCGCACCTGAAGGCCACCATGATGAAGGTCTCCGACCCGATCATCTTCGGCCACGTGGTCCGCGCCTTCTTCCCCGAGACCTTCGCCCGCTTCGGCGGGGACCTCGCCGCCGCCGGTCTGACCCCGAACGACGGTCTGGGCGGCATCTACAAGGGCCTGGAGTCGCTGCCCAACGGCGCCGACATCAAGGCGTCCTTCGAGGCCGAGCTGGCCGCGGGCCCGGAGCTGGCCATGGTCGACTCCGACCGCGGCATCACCAACCTGCACGTGCCGTCCGACGTCATCATCGACGCCTCCATGCCGGCCATGATCCGTACCTCCGGCCACATGTGGGACAAGAACGGCGGCGAGGCCGACACCCTCGCGGTGATTCCGGACTCCTCCTACGCCGGCGTCTACCAGGTCGTCATCGACGACTGCCGCGCCAACGGCGCCTTCGACCCGTCGACCATGGGCTCCGTCCCGAACGTCGGCCTCATGGCGCAGAAGGCCGAGGAGTACGGCTCCCACGACAAGACCTTCGAGATCCCCACCACGGGCACCGTCCGCCTGGTGAACAAGGCCGGCGACGTCGTCCTGGAGCAGACGGTCTCCGAGGGCGACATCTTCCGCGCCTGCCAGACCAAGGACGCCCCGATCAAGGACTGGGTCAAGCTCGCCGTCACGCGCGCCCGCGCCACCGGTGACCCGGCCGTGTTCTGGCTGGACGAGGGCCGCGCCCACGACGCCCAGCTGATCAAGAAGGTCGAGCAGTACCTGTCGGAGTTCGACACCGAGGGCCTGGACATCCGGATCCTCACCCCGGAGGACGCCACCAAGCTCTCCGTCGAGCGCATCCGCCAGGGCCTCGACACCATCTCGGTCACCGGCAACGTGCTGCGCGACTACCTCACCGACCTCTTCCCCATCCTGGAGCTGGGCACCAGCGCCAAGATGCTCTCCGTCGTCCCGCTGATGAACGGCGGCGGCCTCTTCGAGACGGGCGCCGGCGGCTCCGCCCCGAAGCACGTCCAGCAGCTCGTCAAGGAGAACTACCTGCGCTGGGACTCCCTCGGTGAGTTCCTCGCCCTGGCCGTCTCCTTCGAGCACCTCGCCACCACCACGGGCAACGCGCACGCCAAGGTCCTCGGCGAGACCCTCGACCGCGCCACCGGCACCTTCCTCAACGAGGACAAGTCGCCGACCCGCCGCGTCGGCGGCATCGACAACCGCGGCAGCCACTTCTACCTGGCCCTGTACTGGGCCCAGGAACTGGCCAAGCAGACCGACGACGCGGAGCTCGGCAAGGCGTTCGCCGCGTTCGCCGAGAACCTCGCGGCGAACGAGCAGAAGATCGTCGACGAGCTGCTCGCCGTCCAGGGCAGCCCCGCCGACATCGGCGGTTACTTCCGGCCCGACCCGGCGAAGGCCGCCGCCGTCATGCGCCCGTCGCAGACGCTGAACGAGGCCCTCGCCACGCTCACCAAGTAAGTCCCTGATCCGCTGGATCACCCGCACCGCCCCGGCCGGCTCCCCGCCGCCCGGGGCGGTGCCGTATCCGCGACGCTTTTCGCCCTCTGACCTGGGTAGGCTGCATCGATGAGCACTCTGGATGACGCGCGCCCGGGCATGGACCCGGCGACCCGCCCGCAGGACGACCTCTTCGGCCATGTGAACGGCCAGTGGCTGGCGACCGAGCCCATTCCCGACGACCGCTCCAGCTGGGGCCCCTTCGTGCAGCTCGTCGACGTCGCCGAGCAGCAGGTCAAGGAGATCATTCAGGAGATCGCGGCCGGCGGCCCCACCGGGCTCGACCCGGCCGAGGCCCGCAAGATCGCCGACCTCTACGCGTCGTTCATGGACGAGGACGCCGTCGAGGCGCGGGGCCTTGACCCGGTGCGGCCGCTGATCGAAGAGGTGGCCCGGCTCGCCGACGTCCCCCAGCTCTCCGCGTTCCTCGGCCGCTTCGAGCGCACCGGCGGCTCCGGACTGTTCGGCTCGTACATCGACTCCGACGACCGCGACTCCGACCGTTACCTCTACAACATCCTCCAGGGTGGCCTCGGCCTGCCCGACGAGTCGTACTACCGCGACGAGAAGTTCGCCGAGACCCGCGAGAAGTACGAGGCGTACCTCACCGAGCTGCTCACGCTCGCCGAGCACGCCGACCCGGCCGCCGCGGCGCGCACCGTCCTCGCCCTGGAGACCCGGCTCGCCGAAGGGCACTGGGAGCGGGCCGCGACGCGGGACGTGCAGAAGACGTACAACCTCACGACGTTCGACGAACTCACCGCGCTGGCACCGGAGTTCGACTGGCGCGGCTACGTCACCGGGCTCGGCGGCAGCGACGAGACGCTTCGGCAGTCCTGCGTCCGTCAGCCGTCCTACCTGGCGCACCTGTCCACGGTCCTGGCCGAGACGCCCATCGAGCAGTGGCGCGACTGGCTCCTTGTACGCGTGGTGCGCGGCAGCGCCCCGTACCTGTCCTCGGCGTTCGTGCGCAACAACTTCGAGTTCTACGGGCGCACGCTCAACGGCACCCCCGAACTGCGGGCCCGCTGGAAGCGCGCCGTCGCGTTCGTCGAGGGCGCCATGGGCGAGGCAGTCGGCAAGGAGTACGTGGCCCGGCACTTCCCGCCCTCGTCCAAGGCGCTCATGGACGAGCTGGTCGCGAACCTCCTGGAGGCCTACCGGCAGTCCATCGGCGCCCTCGACTGGATGACGGACGAGACGAAGGAGCGGGCGTACGAGAAGCTCGCCACGTTCCGCCCGAAGATCGGCTACCCGGACCGGTTCCGCGACTACTCGGCGCTGACCGTGGGCGCCGACGACCTGCTGGCCAACGCGCTCGCCGCCGACGCCTTCGAGCACGACCGGCAGATGGCCAAGATCGGCGCGCCGGTCGACCGCGACGAGTGGTTCATGCTGCCGCAGACCGTCAACGCGTACTACAACCCGGGCACGAACGAGATCTGCTTCCCGGCCGGCATCCTGCAGAAGCCGTTCTTCTCACCGGAGGCGGACGCCGCGGAGAACTACGGCGGGATCGGCGCCGTCATCGGCCACGAGATCGGGCACGGCTTCGACGACCAGGGCGCCCAGTACGACGGCCAGGGCAACCTCAACGACTGGTGGACCGCCGACGACAAGACCGCCTTCGAAGGCAAGTCCAAGGCGCTCATCAAGCAGTACGACGGCTTCTCGCCGCGCAACCTGCCCGGCGAGTTCGTCAACGGCGCGCTCACGGTCGGCGAGAACATCGGTGACCTCGGCGGCCTGACCATCGGTCACACCGCGTATCTGATCGCGCTCGCGGGCGAGGCCGTGCCGGTGACCGAGGACGGGATCAGCGGGTCGCAGCGGTTGTTCCTCAACTGGGCCTACTGCTGGCGCACCAAGCGGCGCAAGGAGCAGGAGCAGCAGTACCTGACGATCGACCCGCACTCGCCGCCGGAGTTCCGGGCCAACATTGTGCGGAACCTTGATGAGTTCCATGAGGCGTTCGCCACGGAGGCGGGGGACGGGTTGTGGCTCGACCCGGCTGATCGTGTGCGGATCTGGTGAGTTGATTTGAGTGCGGGGCCAGAGAGGTGAGCGCCTCCTGGCCCCGCCGTCACGGGGCTCCGCCCCGGACCCCGCTCCTCAATCGCCGGAGGGGCTGAAGTGGCCCCCGGAGAGGCTCAGTTGAGGTTTGACTTGAGGAAGTTCAGCGTTGCCGTCCACGCCTTCTCCGAGGAGTCCTTGTCGTACACCTCGGGGCGGCCGTCGTTGAAGAAGGCGTGGTCCGCCGGGTAGACGCGGAAGTCCGCGTCGATGCCCGACTGGTCCTTGATGGCCTTGCGCAGGCCGTCGAGCGTGGCCACCGGGATCGCCTCGTCCCGCTCTCCGTAGTGGCCGAGGATCTCCGCCTTCAGGTGTGAGAAGTCCGGGAGTTCGCCCTGGATGACGCCGTAGAACGGGACGGCCGCGCCGACCCGCGGGTCCTGGGCCGCCAGGTACAGGACGAAGCCGCCGCCCATGCAGAAGCCGACCGCGCCGACGGTCTCCGAGGTGACCTCGGGCAGCGCCAGCAGATGGCCGACCGCGCCGGACAGCAGCTCGACACCGCGCTCCACGGGCAGGTCCTGCATCATGCGGAACGCTTCGCCGGAGTCGTGCGCCACGTTGCCGCCGTACAGGTCGGGCGCGAGCGCCACGAACCCCTCGGCGGCGAGGCGGTCCGTCACATCGGCGATGTGGTCGGTCAGTCCCCACCACTCCTGGATGACGATGACGCCGGGGCCGCTGCCCGCGGGCGGCAGCGCCAGATAACCGTGGGCGGGCGTGCCGTTGCTGTCGAACGTCACGTTCTGATGGGCCGGACGGCCGGTGGAACGGGGGGTGTCGGGGGTGTCCGCCACGAAGTGCCTCCTGAGCTGACTGGGCTGAGCTCGATGATCGTGTCCCACGATGCCACTGCCCGCGCCCCCGGCACGCGCGGGGGCCGCCGTCTCCCTGCGGACGGCGGCCCCTGTGGCGGGATACGGCGGTGGTCACATGTGGACGACCGGTGCCGCATCAGTATCGACGCCTTGCCGTACGGCCCCGCGCCGGTACAGCAGGAAGGCGATGACCGCGCCGGCGGCGAAGAAGCCCGCCGACCACCAGAACGCGGTCGTGTAGCTCTCGATCGTGGCCTGCGCCCGGTTCAGCTTGTCCGCCGGGTCCCGGCCCGCGAGGTAGCTGGTGGCGGCGCTCGCCGCGAGCGTGTTCAGCAGGGCGGTACCGATCGAACCGCCCACCTGCTGCATGGTGTTGACCGTCGCGGAGGCCACACCCGCGTCCTCGGCGGCGATGCCGCTGGTGGCCAGCGCCATGGCGGGCGGCATCACGGCGCCCAGGCCCGCGCCGATGAGCAGCAGCGGCGGCAGCACATCCGTGGCGAAGCCGGAGTCCAGGCCGATCCCGGTCAGCCACGCCATGCCGACCGCGGCGACGGCGAAGCCGGCGGGGATGACGATCTTCGGGCCGATCCGCGGCACCAGGACCGTGGTGGAGACCTGCGCCATGACCATCAGGGTGGCCATCATCGGCAGGAACGCGACACCGGTCTTCGTGGGGCTGAAGCCGAGATTCAGCTGCAGGTAGTACGTGAGGAACAGGAAGACGCCGAACATGCCCGCGCCCGTGATCAGGACGGTGACGAACGAGGCGGCCCGGTCGCGGTCGAGCAGGACGCGCATCGGCAGCAGCGGGTGCCTGGCCCGCGTCTGCCACCAGGTGAAGGCGGTCAGCAGCACCGCGCCGGCGGCCAGGAAGCCCCAGGTCTGCGGGGAGCTCCAGTCGTGCGTCTCCGCGTTCGAGAACCCGTAGACGAGGGAGAACAGTCCGGCGGAGACGAGCAGTGTGCCTGGCAGGTCGAGCCTCGCGCCCGCGGCGTCGCGGTGGCTGCTCAGCAGGATCCAGCCGCCCACGAAGGCGGCGACGGCGAAGACGAGGTTCACGTACAGCGTCCAGCGCCAGTCGAGCGCGTCGGTCAGGACGCCGCCGAGCAGCAGCCCGACCGCGCCGCCTGCGCCGGCGATCGCGCCGTAGACGCTGAACGCCTTGGCGCGCTCCTTGGCGTCGGTGAACGTGGTGTTGAGCAGGGAGAGCGCCGCCGGGGCGAGCAGTGCGCCGAAGACGCCCTGCAGTGCGCGGGCCGTCACCAGCATCCCGAAGCTGGTGGAGGCGCCGCCCAGCACGGAGGCGCCGGCGAAGCCCGCGACACCGATCAGGAAGGCGGGCTTGCGGCCGAAGAGGTCGGCGATGCGGCCGCCGAGCAGGAGCAGGGAGGCGAAGGCCAGCGCGTAGGCGGTGACGATCCACTGGCGGTTGCCGTCGCTGAAGCCGAGGTCCTGCTGCGCGGAGGGCAGTGCGATGTTCACGATCGTCGCGTCGAGCACGACCATCAGCTGCGCGATGCCGATGATGCCGAGGATCCACCAGCGCCTGGCCGAGACCTTCGGATCGGGCGGGGCCGACGTGCCGGTGGCGTCGGCCAGTGTCGTCTGGGACATGTGAGGCCACTCCAGGGAAGTGAACTTTAAGAGAACGAAACGGTTTCGTTCTCGACTCGATGAGCCTACGACGCGGTAAGCGAAACGGCAACGTTTCGCTGGAGGAGTGACGAGCGCAACATGCCTGGCGGGCGGAGGAAAAACACCGGTGCCCGGCGCTCCCACGAGGGGAGGCCGGGCACCGGAAGGTTCGGAACGGTGGAGCGTCGGTCCTTCTGCTGAGCCGTCAGTCCTTCTGCTGCACTGTCTGGAGGGCCGTGATGCAGACCGAGATGGCCTTCTGCAGCTCCTCGAGGCGCAGCACCATGTCGTCCTCGTAGATGTCGTCGATCTCCTGGACGTCGTCGAACGTCAGCTCCTCGAAGGCCTTCGTGGCCTTCTGCAGGCTGCTGTAGAACTTCGCGCGCCGCTCCTGCACCCGCAGCTCGGGGTCCGACTCGACGGCCTGCGCGACGAGCGTGCGCACGCTGTCGTACGCCTCGCGGGCCCACTCGCCCGCCTCCTCGTCCTCGTCGAGCTCGTCGATCAGGGACAGATGGCGCTCGGCCTCCTCGCGCAGTTGCCGCGGAGCCTCGATCTTCTGCCCGGCGGGCGTCTTGACCTGCCCCTCCTCGACGATCTTGCGCACGTACTCCAGGCGGTCGCCGGTCTTGGACTCCTCGGCGACGGCCTTCTTCATGTCGTCGGTGCGCACGATGTCGCGGGCCAGGCCCGAGCGCAGCACGGGGTCCTCGCCGAGACGGTCCATCAGCGCCTTGCGGGCGGCCTCCGCGGTGCCCGGGTCGGCGAGGATCGCGGCCCGCAGCGCCGTCGGGTTCTCGGCGACCTCCAGGGCCTTGGTCGGCCGGATGCCCTCGGCCTCGGCGGCCTCGGTGATCGCCTGGCCGCGTACCGAACCGGCGCTGGACCGGGAGACGTAGTACGAGAGCCACACGTCTGCGTCGGGCAGCTCGACGTCCTCGCCCGGGGCAAGGGCCTCGAACTGCGGGACCACACCGTCGTCCGCCGCCTTGTCCCACGCCTTGTAGAAGCGCATGACGCGGTCGGCCGAGCAGCCCGCCAGCTCGGCGAACTTCCGCGCCGAGACCTTGGGCGTCTCGCCGGCGGGCTGACCGCCGGGGCGCACGCTGCGGGCCACCTTCAGGGCGAAGGTCCAACCGCCGGTGCGGGCGTAGACGCCGAACTCCTGGGCGTCGCGGGTGATCGACTCAGGTACCTCGCCGGAAGCGTCGTCGTCCTCGTCTTCTTCGTCTTCTTCTTCGTCTGCGTTGTCGGCCTCGGCCTCGGCCTCGGCGGCTCCGGGCTGCCAGAAGTTCTCGGACGCGGACGGGGCGGCGCTGTCGGCCGTCTCCTCGCCCGCGTCGGACTGGCGCGCCTCCGGCACGTCCGCCACGGGCGTGGGCTCCGCGACGGTCGTGTCCCCGGCGTCCTCGCCGGACGGGACGGCTGCCTCGGACGAGTCGATGGCTACGGTCACGTAGGTACTCCTGGGTGATCGGGCGCGTGAGGGTTGACGCGACACTTTATCGCTCCGATTGCGATGTTTTACGCGCGAGGAAGCGCGTCGGGCGTGGCCCCGTTACCGGGCCCGCCGGTCGCAGCTCCCCCTCCTGCGACGGGCGGGCCCGAGCCTCTACCGTGCGCTGCGGCGGGAGAGCGAGGGCACGGGAGGCTCTGTGCAGCAGCATCTCAGTGAGGACCATCGGCGGGAGCGGGCCGAGTGACCCTCGTGGTGGGCCGAACGGCCCGCGCTCGCGCGCGCCCTAAAGCGCCCCCCGCGCCCGCAGTTCGCCGATCGTCGCGTCGTCGTAGCCGAACTCCTTCAGGACCGCCTCGGTGTGTTCGCCCACCGCCGGGACCGGGTCCATGCGGGGTTCCACACCGTGCAGAGCCGCCGGGGGCAGCAGCGCGCGGACGGGACCGCCCGGGGTGGCGACGTCGCGCCAGCGGTCGCGGCCGGTCAGGACCGGGTGGTCCAGGAAGTCGGCGACGGTGTTGAGGCGGGCGTTCGCGACCTTGGCGCGTTCCAGGAGGGCGACCGCATCGTGCGCGTCGAGTTCGGCGAAGCGGGCGGTGACGATCGCGTCGAGTTCGGCGCGGTGCGCGACCCGGGCCGAGTTGCGGTGGAAGCGCCGGTCCTCGGCCAGGGGGGCGTCGTCCAGGAACTCCGCGCAGAAGGACGCCCACTCCCGTTCGTTCTGGATGGCCAGCAGGACCGTTTCGCCCTCCGCCGCGTCGTAGGGGCCGTAGGGGGCGATCGTCGCGTGCGCGGCGCCGACCCGCTCCGGCGGCCGGCCCGAGTGCGCCGTGTAGTACGCGGGGTAACCCATCCACTCCGCGAGCGCCTCGAACAGCGACACCTCCACCGCACGCGCGGTGCCCGTGGCGTGTCGCTCGTACAGGGCGGTGAGGATGCCCGAGAACGCGTACATGCCGGCTGCGATGTCGGCGATCGCGATGCCGACCTTGGCCGGGGCGTCGGGCGTGCCCGTCACCGACAGGACGCCCGTCTCGCACTGCACCAGCAGGTCGTACGCCTTGCGGTGCGCCCATGGTCCGTCGCTGCCGTAGCCGGAGATGTCGCAGACGATCAGTGAGGGGTGGCGCCGCGCCAACTCCGGTGCGGAGAGGCCGAGCCGGGCCGCCGCGCCGGGCGCCAGGTTCTGTACGAAGACGTCCGCTTCGGCGAGCAGCCGTTCCAGGACGGTGCGGCCGCCGTCCGTTTTGACGTCGAGCGTCACCGAGTCCTTCGAGCGGTTCAGCCACACGAAGTGGCTGGACTGGCCGTGCACCGTCTCGTCGTAGCGGCGCGCGAAGTCGCCGGTGCCGGGCCGCTCCACCTTGATCACACGCGCGCCGAGATCGGCGAGCTGGCGCGTGGCGAACGGCGCGGCCACCGCCTGTTCCAGGCTGACGACGGTGATGCCCTCAAGGGGCAGGCGGGCGGCGCTCATTCGGGTCCTCCGTGCTCGTACGGTGTCGTCGCGCAGCACGCTATGCGACGCTCCCGCCCGGCCGGTGCGGCGGACCCTGCCCGCCCTCGCACGCCGAAGCGACGACGGGCAACGCCGCGATCACCGCCACGAGACCCGCCGTGCGCACGGTGTCCTCGCGGCGTCGGCGAAGAGCCGCGTGGGGGTGCGGGCCGGTGGACCGCGCAGGGAGTTGGCGGGCAGGGTCATCGGCGCTCGCGCGAGCGCCCGATCTCCTCGTACGCCTTGTCGCGGCCCTCCCAGTGGGAGCCCTCCACCGACTTGCCGGGTTCCAGGTCCTTGTAGACCTCGAAGAAGTGGGTGATCTCCAGGCGGTCGAACTCGGGGATGTCCTCGATATCCAGGATCGACGCGTGGCGCGGGTCGTGGGCGGGGACGCAGAGCACCTTCTCGTCCGGGCCCTGCTCGTCGCTCATCACGAACATCCCGATCGCCCGGCACTCGATGGTGCAGCCGGGGAACGTCGCGTCGTCGGTCAGCACGAGCGCGTCCAGCGGGTCGCCGTCGCGGCCGAGCGTGCCCTCGATGTAGCCGTAGTCCGCGGGGTACTGGGTCGAGGTGAACAGCATCCGGTCGAGCCGGATGCGCCCCAGCTCGTGATCCATCTCGTACTTGTTCCGGGAGCCCTGCGGGATCTCCACGATCACGTCGAACGCGTCGCCGCGCACCTCGCTGCCGCCCAATGTGGCCTCCTTGCCCCATTGCCGCCCGCTCAGAGCCTGTCCTTGAACCCGTCGAGTGTGCGCCGTCCGGGGCGAGGGCGGAACCCCTGCGACCGCGGTGGTGTCAGATCGCGGGGTCGATGGGGAAGACGAGCTCGGGGCGGTCCCAGGCGACGGCGGGCGGCTGCGCGAGCGCGGTTCCGGTGCGCAGGGCGCCGACGCTCCGGTAGAAGCCCTCCGCGGGCGGATGCGAGACGACGCGCACCTGGTCGAGGTGGGCGGCGCGCGCCTCGTCCCGCATGTGCGCGACGAGCAGCCGCCCGATGCCGAGGCCCTGCGCGTCATTGGCGACGAACATCAGGTCCAGCTCCGGCGGGGCGACGATCAGAGAGTAGAAGCCGAGGACCCGGTCGTCCGCCGGGCCGGCCGCGACGAAGACCCGGTGCGCCTCGATGTAGTCGGGGCCCACCCGGTAGCCCGCGACCATCGCCGCGTACGGGCCCTCGTAGGCGCGGGAGCCGCGCACGAGCCGGGTGAGTCGCTTGGCGTCGCGCGCTGTGGCCCGCCGCACCGTGACGGCGGGGCCGCTGCCGGCGCGCGTAATGCTCGGGGTCATACATCGAGTATTACGTATCCCGGGACGGGGTCAGCCCGTGGGCACCGTCGAATGGACCTGGCGCAGGAACGCGGCATTGTCGGGGGTGCGGCGCAGCTTGTCGAGAAGCGCCTCGTAGGACGACTGGCCTTCGCGGCCCTGGAGCGCCCGGCGCAGTCCGCGTACGGCGGCCGACTCGGGGGAGGAGAGCAGGAGTTCCTCGCGCCGGGTGCCGGACGGGGTGATGTCGACGGCGGGGTGGACGCGGCGGTCGGCGAGCGCGCGGTCGAGGCGCAGCTCCATGTTGCCTGTGCTCTTGAGCTCTTCGAAGAAGTAGTCGTCGGCGCGCGAACCCGTGTCGACCAGGGCCGTGGCGAGGATCGTCAGGGAGCCGGCCTCCTCGGTCTGGCGGGCCGCGCCGAACAGCCGCTTCGGGCCGAGGAGCGCGGCGGCGTCGACGCCGCCGGACAGGGTGCGGCCACCCGCCGAGGCGGCGTTGTTGTGGGCGCGGCACAGCCGGGTGAGGGAGTCGAGCAGGAGGACCACGTCACGGCCCTGCTCGACGAGGCGCTTGGCGCGCTCGATCGCGAGCTCGGCGAGCGCGATGTGCGCCTTGGCGGGCTGGTCGAACGTCGAGGCGTACACCTCGCCGCGCACGGAGCGCCGCATGTCGGTGACCTCCTCGGGGCGTTCGTCGACGAGCAGCACCATCAGATGGGCCTCGGGGTGGTTCACGGCGACCGCCGCGGCGAGCTGCTGCAGCAGGACGGTCTTGCCGGTCTTCGGCGGCGCGACGATCAGGCCGCGCTGGCCCTTGCCGACCGGCGCGAACAGGTCGACGACGCGGCCCCCGAGGCCGCTCGCCGGGCTCTCCAGGCGCAGTCGCGCGCAGGGGTGGAGCGGGGTGAGGTCGGCGAAGCGGGGGCGGCCGCGAACGGTGCCGACGGGGGCACCGCCGACGGTCTCGACATGGGTGAGCGTGTGCGGCTTCGCGCAGGCGCCGTCCACGAAGTCGCCCTTGCGCAGGCCGAGTTGACGGATGAGAGCGGCGGGGACCTGGACGTCGCGGGACGTCGGCAGCAGGTCGCTCGCGCGCAGGGAGCCCTGCCCGTTCGCGCCGATGTCGAGGACGCCGGCGGCCGGGACGGGGGCCTTGGGCGCGGTGGAGGCGCGCGGCCTCTCCGCGGCGGTGCTGGGCTTTTCCAGCTCTTCCAGAACGGTGCTGGGCTTTTCCAGAGTGGTGCTGGTCATGGTCGATCACGGTCCTTTCGCGGACGCTGTTCGTACGCGGGGCAGGTAAGGGGTGGGATCCGGCGACAGGACGGGGCGGAATGTCACGCCCCGTGGGACGGGCGGAACAGCCCGTGGCCGGGAGAGAGCCTGGCAGTGCAGGGGCGGGGAATGACCCGCCGAAAACCTGTTGACCAGGGATGACGCACGCTGTGACGCAGACCGGAAGAGGTGAGCGCTCAGGCGCTGAGAGAAGGAATCGGCACCGGCGCCTCAGAAGGGGCGTACGCATGTGCCAGATGGAGAGTAGCACCCGACCCCCGGTGCGGGGCAAGAGCGGATTTCCGCGGCCTGCCCACTTATGCTGATCGGCGATGTTCACACCTCAGGGCCCCACCCTTCGCGAGCTGGCTGTCCAGGCGCTGTCGTCGGTCGAGCGCGGCTACGACCTGCTCGCGCCCAAGTTCGACCACACGCCGTTCCGCACGCCCGACCTCGTGCTCGACCCGGTCGCGCGGGCGCTGCGCGAGCTCGGGCCGTACGAGAGCGGGCTCGACCTGTGCTGCGGGACCGGGGCGGGGCTCGGCGTGCTGCGCGAGGTGTGCGCGGGGCGGACCGTGGGCGTCGACTTCAGCGCGGGCATGCTGGAGGTCGCGCGCGACGGCGGACCGACGGCCTCCTACGTCCGCGGGGACGCCCTCGCCCTGCCCTTCGGGCCCGTCTTCGATCTGGTGGTGAGCTTCGGCGCGTTCGGCCACTTCCTTCCGGGGCAGTATCCGGACCTGTTCGCCCAGGTGCGTCAAGTGCTGCGCCCCGGTGGGCAGTTCGCGTTCCCGCTGCCGGCGCCCGCGCGTCCCGGATCGCCCGGCTACTGGGCGATGCTCGGCTTCGACGGGGTGATGCGCCTGCGCAACGCCGTGTGGCGGCCGCCGTTCGTCATGTACTACCGGCCCTTCCGACTGCGCGATGTGCGCAGGGAGTTGGGCCGGGCCGGCTTCGACGTGGCGCTGCGGGAGCTGCCCGAACTGGGCGAGCGCCCCGACGGCAGCCCGCGCTGCCGGCTCGTCGTGGCCACCCGCCGCTCGTAGCGGTTTCCCCTCGGCGCTCAGATACCGCGGACGAAATCCAACAGGTCGGCGTTGAACCGCTGTTCGTACTCCCCGTTCAGGCCGTGTGGAGCCCCCTCGTACACCTTCAGCGTCGCGTCCTTGACGAGCTGCGCCGTCTTCGGCGCGGCGGCGGCGATCGGCACGATCTGGTCGTCGGAACCGTGCGCGACGAGCGTCGGCACGTCGAACCGGCCGAGGTCGTCGGTGAAGTCCGTCTCCGAGAACTGCCGTACACAGTCGTACGCCGCCTTCGCACCCGCCTGCATGCTCTGCAGCCAGAACGCGTCCCGGACACCCTGCGAAACCGTGGATCCCGGCCGGTTCGCGCCGTAGAAGGGAGCGCTCAACTCCCGGTAGTACTGCGAGCGATCGCTGCGCACGCCGTCCCGGATCGCGTCGAACACCGCCCGCGGCGCGCCCTCCGGGTTGGTGTCCGTGCGCAGCATCAGCGGTGGCACCGCGCTGAGCAGCACCGCGCCCGCGACCCGGGCGGTGCCGTGCCGCCCGATGTACCGGGTCACCTCGCCGCCGCCCGTCGAATGCCCCACCACCACCGCGTCGTCGAGATTCAGGTGCTCGATCAGCTCGGCCAGGTCGTCCGCGTACGTGTCCATGTCGTTGCCCTGCCAGGGCTGCGCCGAGCGGCCGTGGCCGCGCCGGTCGTGCGCGACGGCCCGGAACCCGCTCTCCGCGAGCAGCCGCAGCTGGTTGTCCCAGGCGTCGGCGTCGAGCGGCCAGCCGTGGCTGAGGACGACGGGCCGGCCCGTACCCCAGTCCTTGTAGAAGATGTCCGTGCCGTCGGTCGTGCGGAACGTGGGCATGTGAACTCCTCCGCGCAGATGTGGTGGCGGGCCTCAGACCGAACGCCCCGGATCGACCGGTTCCCGCGTGTCATGAGTGGACATGTGCGGATACTGGCAGGCATGCGCGGCCGGCGGAAGGAGTCGGCACCATGATCTATTCACTCCTGCAGAGCCGGGAACGGGAAGCGCACCTTCGTCAGTTCCTCCGACACCTCCCACAGCCGCCGTGCCACCTCGGTGTCGGTGGCCCCCGGCGCCGGCTCCACCCGGATCGGCGCACCGCGCATTTCGCCCCGGCCGTCGGGCCCGACGAACTCGCCGCCGCGCAGGCCGGGTTCGGTCGCCGCGTACAGCTGTGGCAGCGCGCCGTGCTCCGCGGACTGGGCCAGCGGCCTCGCGAGATATCCGAAGAGCAGACGCGGCAGCCGGGCCGTGCCGTTCGTCTGCAGGCCGGTCGCGCTGTAGCCGGGATGCGCGAGCACGCTGCGTATCGGAGAACCGGACGCGGTCAGACGCCGGTGGAGTTCGAGGCCGAACAGCGCGTTGGCCAGTTTCGACTGCCGGTACCACTCCATCGGCACGTAACGGCGTTCGCCCTTCAGGTCGTCGAAGTCGACGCGCCCCTTGCGGTGTTCGAGCGAGCTCACCGTCACCACCCGCGGCTCCGGCGCCTGCGCCAGCAGATCGAGCAGCAGTCCGGTGAGCGCGAAGTGGCCGAGGTGGTTCGTCGCGAACTGCACCTCATGACCCTGCGCGCTGAGAGTGCGGGGCGGCGCCATCACCCCGGCGTTGTTGACCAGCACGTCGACGCGCGCATGACCGGCGCGCAGGCTGTCGGCGAAGGCGCCGACCGAATCGAGATCGGCGAGGTCGAGCCGGCGCACGTCGAGCCGCGCGTCAGGCTGTTCCGCGGTGATTCTCGCGGCGGCCGCCCGCCCCTTGTCCGGGTCGCGCACGGCCAGGACCGTCCGCGCGCCCCGCCGGGCCAGGGCGCGGACGGTCTCCAGGCCGAGCCCGCTGCCCGCCCCCGTGACGACGACCACCCGCTGCGACTGGTCCGGAATCCGCTCGGTGTTCCACCTCGGCTGCTTCATGCGGCACAGCCTGACTTTGATGGCACTTGGTGTCAAGGTGCGTCTGAGTGTCATGGAGGGCATGGGGTGTAGAGTGTGCGGGTGAGTACGCGAACCGACCTGAGCCTGGCCCAGCGCAAGCGACAGCTCGTCTCGGACGAACTGACCGAGTCCGCCCTGCAGTTGCTCGCGATCAAGGGCTTCGACGCGGTCACCGTCGACGAGATCGTCGCGGCCGCCGGCGTGTCCAAGCGGACGTTCTTCCGCTACTTCGCGTCCAAGGAGGACGTCGTCGTCCAGTTCCTGGCCGACATGGGCGCGGACATGCGCGCCGCGCTCGCGGAGCGCCCGGCCGCCGAGACGCCGGCCGACGCCCTGCTGCACACGGTGCGGGTACCCGTCACCACATGTGCCGCCGATTCCGAACGGGCGCTGCGCGTGGTCCAGTTGATCCTGCGCACCCCGGCCCTGCACGCCCGCTTCCTGGAGCGCCAGGTCCAGTGGCGCGACGACCTCGCCGCGGAGCTCGCGGGCCGCGTAGGCCTCGACCCCGAGACCGACCTCTACCCGCGCCTCGCAGCGGGCACGGCGCTCACCGCTTTCCACGTGGTGCTGCAGCGCTGGAGCGCGAGCGATGCGGCCAAGGATCCTGTCGCCCTCCTCGACGAGGCCTTCACCGTCGTCGCCCACGCCCTGGACCGGCCCCAGTAGGCATCCGTCCCGCAATGGCCGGGGCGCGGCAACCGGAGCATCTGGGATACCGTCCCTCTCACTTCGCGAAAGCGATCATCAAGAGCAAGTGAGAGGGACATCGTGCAGAGTCAGGGGCGGGGGCGCGGTGCCGGGTGGTGGGTCACCTTCGGGGTGATCGCGTTCGGCGGGCTGTTCCTGGTCATCGGGTTGATCCTGACAGGGGTGTCGATCTCGTACGCGGCGAACGCCGAGCGGGCCCCGGGCACGGTGACGGACGTCGAGTGGCGCACCAGTCACAGCAGCGGCACCCACAGAACCCGGTCGTCCACCAGTACCGTGGCGTATCCGGTGGTCGAGTTCACCTCGGCGGACGGCAGGGCGAGGACGTTCGAGAGCTCGAGCGGTTCCAATCCGCCCTCGTACGAGCGGGGGGAGCGGGTCGAAGTGCTGTACCGCGCCGATTCCCCCGAGGACGCACGGATCAACGGATTCGTCTCGCTGTGGCTCCTGCCGCTGATCTTCACCGGGATCGGGCTGCTGATCACGGGGATCGGGACGGCCGTGGCGATCACGAAGCGACGGCGTTCCCGGGCCGCGTGAGGATGGAGCGGAGTTCGGCGACCGGGATCTTGGGCTTGCGGTCGGCGGTGAAGAGGCCGTTGGTCTCCTGCTCCGTGTCGGTGAACTGGGTGTAGCAGAAACCCGCGAGCCCCGAACCCGCCGCGGCCCGCACCAGGGAGGCCAGCCGGTCGGCGAACTCCTGCTGCGTGGCCACGGTGTCGTAGCCGAACCACTCGGCGCCCTCGGCCGGTTCGAAGGTGGCTCCGCCGAACTCGCTGAGGACGACGGGCTGTCCGTGGTGGCGGGCGCCGTCCAGGGTGAGGCGTTTCGCGCCGGGCCACTGCTCGACGACTTCGCCCTGCCGCAGTGAGGCGTGCCCGTACCGCTCGGCCAGGACCTCCGCGCGCTGCGTGTAGTCGTGGACACCCCAGATGTCGGCGGCCGAGATCTCCCAGCCGTCGTTGGAGACCGCGGGGCGGGACGGGTCCAGGGCCTTGGTCAGGTGGTAGAGGGCGTCCATGAAGTGGCGCTGCGCCGGCACGACCGCCGGGTTCGGGACGGACCAGGACTCGTTGACCGGCACCCAGGCGACGATCGACGGATGGCTGAGGTCACGCGAGATCGCCTCGGTCCACTCGCCGACCACCCGCTCGACCGTCGTGGCGCCGAAGACGTAGGCGGACGGCATCTCCTCCCACAGGACAAGGCCGAGCCGGTCGGCCCAGTAGAGGAATCGGGGGTCCTCGATCTTCTGGTGGATACGCAGCCCGTTGAGACCGATCTCCTTGGCCAGTTCGGCCTCGCGGCGCAGCGTGTCGGCCGCTGCGGACAGATGGGAGGCGGGCCAGTACCCCTGCTGCAGTGCGAGGCGCAGGAAGTACGGCTTGTGGTTGAGCAGGAAAACGCCGTTGTCCCAGCCGATGTCGCGCAGACCGAGGTAGGACGTGACGCGGTCGACGGATGTGCCGTCCGCCGCGTCGCTCAGGACCACCGACGCGTCGACGAGGTGCGGGTGCTCCGGGCTCCAGAGCAGATCGTCGAGCTCCTGCCCGTGGCGCAGCGCGGGGACCGCGATGTCGAACGTCGTCTCCTGACCATCCGTCAGCACGCGTTGATCGGCCAGCACTTGACCGCCCTTCGTCAGACGCACCGTCAGGTGAAGGGGGCGCCGCGGCCATCGGCTGAGGTCGACCCGGCAGTGGACGAGAGCGTGGGCTACGTCGGGCGTCCAGTGCAGGGCGCGCACGCGCTCGTCGGGGACGTCCTCCAGCCACACCGGCTGCCAGATCCCCGAGGTGCGGTGGTACCAGATGACGTGCGGGTCGCGGCGCCAGTCCTGCTTGCCGCGGGGCTGCGCGGCGTCGAGCGGCCGGTCCTCGGCCCGGACCACCAGGACCTGCTCCCCGTCCCGGTCGACCGCGTCGGTGAGATCGCAGGAGAAGCCGGTGTGCCCGCCCTCGTGCCGGCCCACCAGGCGGCCGCCCAGCCAGACGTCGGCCCGGTAGTCGACCGCCCCGAAGTGCAGCAGCAGACGGCGGCCCGCGACCGGCCGGGACACATCGACCGTGCGCCGGTACCAGAGCACGGGGTGGAAACCGGTGTCCTGCACCCCGGAGGCCTCGGACTCGGGCGGGTAGGGGACGGTGATGGTACGGGTGTAGGGGGCGGTGACCCCGGGGTCCATCCAGCGGTCGGTCCGGCCGCGCTCCTCGTCGTCGTAGGCGAACTGCCAACTGCCGTTCAGATCACGCCAGTCGGGGTCGCGGACGAGTTGCGGCCTCGGATGTCCGGCGACGTCCAGGTGGGTGTGGGGCATGCGATGACTCCGGTGGTGTCGTACGTGATCGGGGCAGGTGTGCTGCGGCGGCCGCTCAGGGTCGCTCGTCGCCCGTTGCGGCGCGGAGGTCGACCACGGTGGCGGCGAACGCCAGAGGCCCCGGCAGCAGCGGTACGAGAAGGGGCATCGCCCAGGCGAGGAGCGCGGCCAGGACCACGGCGCCGGCGAGAAGCAGCGTGCCCCGCGGATCGGCGGCCGAGCGGACCAGCGCCTCGCGCGGGGACAGGCGGTGCGGCGACGCCAGCGCGGTCGCGCGCAGCCCCACGACCGTGAGGCTCAGCGCGAGCACGGCCAGGGCGGGTGCCATCAGAGCCGAGCCGGGCAGCGCGCTGCGTACCAGCGCGGCGTCGATCAGCAGGACCGCGAGCAGCAGCGGGGGGAGCAGCCCGGCGGCCAGGCCGCGTGCGGTGAGGTGCGCCCGCAGATGTCCGGCGTAGGCACGCGCACTGATCTGCACGCCGGTGACGGCCGTCCCCCTGAGGGTGGCGGATGCCGCGCGGAAGGCGGCCGGGAGTGTGAGGACGGGGAGCGCGGCGAGGCTGGTGAGCAGCCCGACGAGCAGCATGTCGGCGAAGAGGGAGAAGCCCGAGCCGAAGACCTCTCCGGGCTCCCGGCGCTCGCGAAGCGGAGCCTGCGCGTCGGTGGTGGAGGTGTGGGTCATGGCGGATCAGCCCTTCAGTCCGGAGCTGGCCATGCCCTGCACCAGGTAGCGCTGGAAGACGAAGAAGAACAGCACGATCGGCAGCACGGAGATCACCGACATCGCGAACATGGGCCCGTACGCGGAGGTGCTCGACTGGTCGACGAAGCTGCGCAGCGCGAGCGTGATGGTGTACTTCTCCGGCGCGAACAGATAGATCATCTGCGTGAAGAAGTCGTTCCACGTCCAGATGAACGTGAAGATGGCGGTGGTGATCAGCGCGGGCCGGGTCAGCGGCAGCGTGATGGACCAGTAGGTGCGGAACGGACCGCAGCCGTCGATGCGGGCCGACTCCTCCAGTTCGCGCGGCAGGCCGCGCATGAACTGGACGATGAGGAAGACGAAGAACGCCTCCGTGGCAAGGAACTTGGGCAGGATCAGCGGCCAGTACGTGTCCACCAGGCCGAGCCGGTTGAAGATGATGTACTGCGGGATCAGGACGACGTGGTGCGGCAGCATCAGCGTCGCCACCATGAAGGCGAACATCACCTTGCTCATCCGGAAGCGCAGCCGGGCGAAGGCGTAGGCGGCCAGGGAACAGGACAGGACGTTGCCGACGACGGCGCCCACCGCGATCAGCAGTGAGTTCCCGAGCAGACGGGTGACGCTGATGCCGGAGACTCCGTCGAGGGCAGTCGTGTAGTTCGACCACTCCAGGTGGCTGGGCCACAGGTCGAGGCTGGTCACGACCTCGTCGGCCGGCTTGAGCGAGGTGGCGAGCAGCCAGGCCAGCGGGTACAGCAGGACCAGCAGGCACACGGCCGCCGTGGTGTGCGGCAGCCACCGCTTCATGGCGATGTTCATCGGCCCTCCTCGTCCGCGTAGAAGACCCAGGACCGGGACGTCCGGAAGAGGATCAGGGTGATCGCGCCGATGGCGATCAGCAGCATCCAGGCCATCGCCGCCGCGTAGCCCATGTGCGAGGCGGTGAAGCCGCGCTCGTACAGGTAGAGCGTGTAGAACATCGTGGAGTCGGCGGGGCCGCCCTTGCCCCCGCTCACCGCGAAGGCGGGGGTGAAGACCTGGAAGGAGTTGATGATCTCCAGCACCAGGTTGAAGAAGACGACCGGTGACAGCATCGGCACCGTGATGGAGACGAACTGCCGCCGGCGGCCTGCCCCGTCGAGCGACGCGGCCTCGTAGAGATCGGGCGAGATCTGCTGCAGCCCCGCCAGGAAGATCACCATGGGCGCCCCGAACTGCCACACCGTCAGCAGGACGACGACGAACACCGCGAGGTCGGGGTTGCCGACCCAGCCGCCGCCGTGGATGCCGATCGAGTCCAGGATCGCGGAGACCGTGCCGCCGTCGTTGAACATCGCCCGCCACACCAGCGCGATGGACATGCTCGCCCCGAGCAGGGACGGCGCGTAGAACGCGGAACGGTAGAAGGCGCGGCCCCTGCCGAGGTTCTTCAGGAGCATCGCCGCACCGAGGGCGAGGCCCAGCTTCAGCGGGACGGCCACGACGACGTACAGCATCGTGGTGCCGACCGACCGCCAGTAGCGGGGGTCCTCGGTGAGCATCTCCGTGTAGTTACGCAGGCCCACCCAGTGCGGCGGGTCGAAGAGGTTGTAGTCCGTGAACGACAGGTAGAGGGACACGGCCATCGGCACGAGGGTCAGCACGACCGCGCCGATCATCCAGGGCGAGAGGAACACGTAGGCGGGCCACTGCCGTTCGCGGACCTGGCGCCGCTTGCGGGCCGGCGGGCGCGGGCCGGTCGCGCTGTCGGCGCGCGCGGGCGCCTTCGTCGTCGAGACGGTGCTCATGACCTCAACTCCCGGTTCGCCACGTCGATGAGTTCGCGGGCCCCCTGTCGGGGCGTCGCCCGGCCGAACATCACGCGTTCGTAGGCGCGGCCGAAGCCCGCCTGGATCGCCAGGTCGCCGCGCGGCGGTGCGGTCGGCGGGAGGTCGACGCCGTACTTCTCCAGCGTCTGCGCGTAGTCGTAGATCTCCCGCTCCGGGCCCTTGAGCGTCTTGGCGACGCGCGCGGCGATCGTCCGGTTGGGCGGGGTGGAGCGGGAGAAGCCGAGGATGTCGCCCGCCCGGGTGTCGTTGAGGAGGAAGTCGATCAACTGGGCCGATTCCCTGGGGTGTTCGCTGTGCGCGCCGATGCCGAGGAGCATGCTCGGTTTGAAGTACACGCCTTGACGGCCGTCCGTCGTCGGAACCGGGGCGAAGTGGACGTTGTCACCGAGCAGGGCCGGGTAGCCGGGGAACGGCGCGTCCCAGGTGAAGTCGGACGCCGCGAGTCCCCGGCCCATCGGGCAGGTCTCCGTGCTGATGGCCTGCGTGCTGTCCCTGGCCTGGGCGATGGCGCCTTCGTCGCGGAGCTTGCCGAAGAACGACCAGAAGGCGGTCAAGTCGTCCTCGGTGTACCCGAGTTCGGTCTGATTCCTGTAGAGGGCGCCGCCGCGGCTGCGCAGCCAGTCCTCGAAGACGTCCTCGTTGCCGCCGCCGTCGTTGGAACCCGAGACGGCGCGCCCGTCCGGGGACTTCAGTCCCAGGGCCGCGATCTTCCTGTTGTTCCGCGCCCAGTCCTCCCACGTCCAACTCGGTTGCGGGGTGGGGATACCGGCCTTCTTGTAGACGACGGAGTCGTAGGCGTAACCGGTGATGCCGCGCCCCATGGGGAGCGCGTACTGCCCGCCCCGGTACGTGCCGGTGCGCAGGAGACCCTTGTCCATCTCCGAGGTACGGATCGTCGCGTCCTTGATGACGTCGTCCAGCGGCATCAGCGCCTCGCCACCCGCGTACTGGGAGACCTGCCGGTAGTCGAGCTGGACCACGTCGGGCACGCCGCCGCCCGCGGCCTGCGTGGCCAGCTTCTGCAGGTACGAGCCGAACTCGCCGTTCGAGGTGCGGACGGTGACGCCGGGATGCTCCTTCTCGAAGAGCCGCACCGCCTTCTCGGTGCGCGCGGCACGATCGTCGTTGCCCCACCAGGAGAACCGGAGGGTGACGCCGCCCGACGCGGTGCCGCTCGCGGCGGAGCACGCGGAGAGCGTGGAGGTCAGGGCCGTGCCGAGGCCGACGGCGGCCGCGCCGAGGAAGGCCCGGCGGGAAGCCGGCCGACGCGGCGCGCTCACCACGTGTGCCCCGCGAGGTGGGCGGTGACCTGCTCGCGGTCCCAGGCGGCGTCGGCGACGGTCACCCGGTAGGCGCGGGAGAGGGTGTCGCCGGGGGCGAGGACGAGCTCCTCGTGGAACGCCCAGGACGGCGCGACCGCGGCGAACGGGTCGCTGCGCACGAACCAGTGCGCCGGGTGCGTCCCCTTGTCGCCCGCGTGGTCGTTGCCCGGGGCGTGCTCGAAGACGACCGTGGCGTGGCCGTCGCGCCCGTCGTGCTCACCGACGTACGCGAGCCAGGGCGCCTGACTGCCCATCAGGTCACCGCCGTCCGCCTCCGCGGTGAAGACACGGCCGTCACGGAAGGCGCGCGGGCCGCGCCAGAACAGTCCGGTGTACCCGGCGGCCGGGCGGCCATGGGTGGTGGGGCTGCCGAAGCGCAGCGGTTCACCGCGCCGGTTGGTCACCGCCGAGGTCCAGGTGAACGACCAGCTGCCGGCCTCCGCGTCGACGTCGCGCACCTCGATGCGGCGCTCCTCCTCCGCCCACAGTTCACCGTCGTACGGGTGCCAGGTCAGGCGCTCGGCGAGCACGGCGCCGTCGCCCGCGGCGGAGACCTCCTCGAAGGCGACGTGCGCCATCGAGCCCACCTTCTCCGGCAGGGCGAGGTACCCGTCGCCGTGCACGTAGGTGTTGCCGCCCCACAGGTTCTGGCCCGACAGGTGGGAGGCCGTCATCTGCAGGCCCTTGTGCCACCGGTGGTCGTTGGGCCGGTAGTCGGTGACGAGTGCGCCGGCCAGGGTCCTGATCGGGTGGAGATAAGGCTTGGGCGCCTCCCACGCTGCTTCGGGCCGGTACACATAGGCGAACAGCTCGGTCCCTGTGGCCTCATGGGTCACAGTGATGCGGTCACCGTGGGCGTGGGTGAGTGCGAGCGTCATACGGGGGCCTCTTCCTTGCCGGGGGTGGCGGGCGCCCAGCCGGGGGCGCCACCGTGCAGGTCGGTGTAAAAGGGGTCGCCGGGGCCGATCTCACCCGCGCGGACGGGGGCGTCGGTGAAGGCGGACTTGTACACGGCGCTGATGAACTCCAGCGTCCGCCGCGCGCCGTCGCCGCTGGTGCCGTGCCGGCGGCCCGCCCTGATGTCGGCGACCAGCACGCGGAGTTGGGCCAGGTGCGAACTGGGCTCGTCGGCGCCGAAGTCCCGCCAGTCGGCCACCGTCTCCTCCGGGACGCCGGGAGCGGGGGTGATGCGCCAGTCCGCGTTGCGGTAGCCGTACAGATGCGTGAGCTCGATGGTGGCGTGCTCGCAGTCGAGCCGGATCCGGCTGACCTCGTCCGGGCTCAGCACACTGTTGACGACGGTGCCCAGGGCGCCGTTCGCGAAGCGCACCTGCGCGGTGGACACGTCCTCGGTCTCCACGTCGTGCACGAGCCGCGCGGCCATGCCCCGCACCTCGCTCCAGGGGCCCATCAGGTCGAGCAGCAGATCTGTCTGGTGGATCCCGTGCCCCATGGCGGGGCCGCCGCCCTCCGTGGCCCAACGGCCGCGCCACGGAACGGAGTAGTAGGCGGCATCGCGGTACCAGGTGGTCTGGCAGTGGGCCACCAGCGGCCGCCCGAACGCTCCCGCCCGCAGCAGCCGGCCGACGTGACGCGCGCCGGATCCGAAGCGGTGCTGGAAGACGATGGACGCGTACGGGTCGGCGTCACCGCCCGGCTCGGCCGCCCGGACGGCGTCGATGTCGCCCAGCGACGGGCAGGGCGGCTTCTCGCACCACACCCAGGCGCCCGCCCGCAGCGCGGCCACGGACTGCTCCCGGTGCACGGCGGGCGGCGTGCACAACACCACGAGATCCGGGCGTACTTCGGCCAGCATCGCGTCGAGATCCGTCGCGGCGTACGGGATCCCCGCCCCGTCGGCGAACGCGCGCACCGCGTCCGCGTCGACATCGACCGCTGCGACGACGTCCACCTCGCCCTCGGCGGCCAGGACGTGCAGCGCGGGCAGATGACTGGAGCGCGCGATACCTCCCGTGCCGACCACGGCCGCGCGCAGTGGGGTGTTCGAGCGGTGGGGAGACATGCGGGCCCTCTCAGGAGGCGGACGGACGGAGCGCCGCGAGCAGCGCGTTCGGGCAGCGCCGGCCTGCGCACGTGTCCCCGGAGGGACAGCGACAGCAAGCGCTTGCCACGTGTTCCAACGTTGTAACCGCCGTGTCTCCACGGGGTCAACCCTTCGTCGGCAACGGACGGCATCAGAAGGCAACGAACGGCTTCGGTCGGCAACGGCCGACAATGGGGCGGAGGCGGCCCGGATGCCGTCAACGGAGGTGCTGTCGTGCATAATCTGGGGAAACTCTGGTGATAGGGGCTGGTCGGTGGCGGCTGTGACGCTCAAGGACGTGGCGGAGCACGCCGGCGTGTCGATCAAGACCGTGTCCAACGTTGTACGTGGTGCCCCGCGCGTGTCCGACGCGACGCGGACCCGTGTGCTGCGCGCCGTGCACGAACTCGGCTACCGGCCGAACGCGTCGGCGCGGCAGCTGCGGACCGGGCGCAGCGGACTGATCGGTCTCGCGGTCCCGGACCTGGCCACGCCCTACTTCGCCGAACTCGCCCACCACGTACGGGTGGAAGCCGCCGCGCTGGGCCTCACTGTCCTCATCGAGGAGACCCTGGGCGACGCGACCGAGGAACTGCGGCTGGCGACGGGCGTCGGCGCGTCCCTGCTCGACGGCGTGATCCTGTCGCCGCTGCGCGCCTCGCTGGACGAACTCGCCCATGTCGCCGACAGGTTCCCGCTGGTCCTGCTGGGCGAGCGCAACTACGAGCGCGATCGCGTCGTGGCCGACCACGTGCTGATCGACAACGTGGCCGCGGCGCGCGAGGTCACCGCGCATCTCGCGGGTCTCGGCCGTACTCGGATCGCCGCCATCGGCGTGGACCAGCACGCCTCGGCGACCAGCCGCCAGCGGCTGGAAGGCTTCCAACTCGCCTTGCATGAGGCGGGGTTGACGTTCGACCCCCGACTCGCGCCCACCATCAGGGAGTTCGACCGACGCAACGGTCTGCAGGCCATGCGCACGCTCGTGTCGCTGCCACCCGAGTCGCGCCCGGACGCGGTCTTCTGCTTCAGCGACATGCTGGCCGTCGGCGCACAACACGCTCTCTACGAGGCCGGGTTGCGCACCCCGGATGATGTGGCTGTCGCGGGCATCGACGGTTCGGAAGAGGGTCTGTACAGCACTCCGCCCCTCACGTCCCTCGTCCCCGACATGTCGGCCATCGCTTCCATGGCGGTGAAGTGCCTGGCCGCGCGCATCACCTCGGACGAGCCCCTGCCCTTCGAGGTGTACGTCGCGCCGCACTGGCTGCGCGTCAGGGAGTCCACCGATGGGGTGCGGCGACCTCTGTCGGCCTGAGAGCCGACTCCTCTGCTCCTCATGACGGGCACGCGCTGTTCGTCACGGTGACCTCCCAGCCGTCACTCGCCTTCTTGTCCGCGGCCCCGTGCCGGTCGGTGACCCAGATCTTGACCAGGCCGTGCGCCGGGGATGCCTCGCCCGTCGTGGGGGCCGGGACCGCGGCGGGTTTCGTCGTGTTCTGCCCGCCCGCGGTGCGCTGCGCGTGGTAGGCCCGGGCCGCGGTGCAGGCCACCTGTCGCAGAGCAGGTTCGGTCAGCCGTGCGGTGCCCGCGGGGAAGCGGACGACGAGGCTGTCGGCGCGGCGGCCGGTCTCGGCCGTGACCCGGGACGGGTTCTTGAGGCGGGGCAGGGCCGTGGTCAGCCCGTCGGTTTCCCCTGCGGTCGGACCTGCGGCGAGTTGCCGTACCGCATAGGAGACCGGGTCGGTGCCGGATGCCGCCGGACGGGGCACCGCGTGCAGAGCACCGGCCCCGGCCGTGGCACTCGGCGTCGCTCGCTCCGCGGTGCTCGGGTCGCCGTCGGCCGTTCCGCCGACCCCGCCGGGGTCAGTGGCAGGCGCCGGGGCCGAACCGGGCTCCGCCGAACGGGAGACCCCGGTGTCCCTGATCAGGAAGTAGACCTCCGTCGCGGGGTGCAACCCGGTCGCCGGCTCGCCCACCTCGACCACTTCCGACGGTGGGACCCCGCATCCCGCCAGGCCGATGGCGAGGACCGCAAGGCCCAGGACCGGCGCGGTCCGGCGTACTCGCCCTCTCATTCCGGGCTCCCTTCGCCATGTTGCCCGGCGTCCGTCTCTTGCGTCTCACGGGGTGGCGCGGGCAGGGCGACGGTGAGGACCGCGCCGCCGCCCGACCGGTTGGCGGCGTGCACCCGGCCACCGTGCAGATGAACGTTCTCCGCTGTGATGGCCAGCCCCAGACCGCTGCTCTCGCTGCGGGCCCGCGCCGAACTCGCCTTGTAGAACCGGTCGAAGACGTGGGGCAGCGCCGTCTCGGCGATGCCGGGGCCACGGTCGGCCACCTCGATCACCACCCACCGGCCGGGCCCGTACGGCTCGCCCTCCCTGTTGTCCCCGCTGCCCCCTCCGTCCCCGCCGTTCGTGAGGTACAGGGTCAGCGTCACCGGGGGGCGGCCGTGGCGCAGCGCGTTGCCGATCAGGTTGGCCACCACCACGTCGAGACGGCGGGGATCGACCCGGGCACGTACGCCGTCCGCCAGGTCCGCCTCCACGTCCGCGAGCCAGCCGCGCGCCGCGAGGGTCTGCCGCAGGGACTCGGCGATGTCGATCTCGTCCGCGTGGAGTTCGGCCGCTCCCGCGTCGAAGCGGGAGATCTCCATCAGATCGTCCACCAGCCGGGTCAGCCGCACCGTCTCCTCGGTGATGAGGCGTACCGCGTCACCCGTGTCGCCTTCGAGGAGAGGCGCCTCGTCGGCGAGGACGTCGGTGACGGCGGTCATCGCGGCCAGCGGGGTCCGCAGTTCGTGCGAGACATCGGCGGCGAAGCGACGGGCCCGGTCCTCCATCCGGCGCAGTTCCGCGACGGATTCCTCCAGCGCGGCGGCGGTCTCGTTGAACGCCCGGGAGAGGTCGGCGAGTTCGTCGGAGCCCTGGACGGCGAGCCGGGTGTCGAGCTGCCCGGTGGCCATGCGGCGGGTCGCCCCGCGCAGCGCCCGTACCGGACGCAGTACTCCCCGGGCCAGCAGCAGTGCCAGCAGGACGGCGAGGACCAGTGCGGGCAGTGTGGCGCGTTCGACCGCGGTGACCAGCGCGTTGACGTAGGCCTGTTCGCTCCGCTGCGGCACCGCGAGGTAGAGCGACAGGCCGGACAGGGTGCGGGAGGTGTAGCTGTCCTCGGGGTAGGTGACCGGGAGGCCGACGACAAGCACGGACCGGCCGTCCGCCCGTACGCGCTGGAACACGGCGACGGCGCGGGACGTGACCGACTTCCGTAGTGACGGCGTCAGTTCGTCGGAACCGGACGACGGGGCCGAGGCCGCCGTCATCCGGCCGTACGTGGCCCGCACCCGCCACCCCTCGGCCCGGTGGTCTTGCGCGAGCCGCGTCACGAGATCGTCGAGATCGTCCTGGGTCGGAGTGGCGGGCACCGTGGGGATCAGGGTGTCGACGCTCTGCCGGAACTGGTTGACCACGGTGTCCTGGCTCTGCTGCAGCACACCGGTGCGCGCTTCCCGGAAGGTCAGCGCGCCGGTGCCCAGCGCGCTGACGGCGGCGACCAGGACGAAGGAGAGGAGCAGCCGGACCCGGAGGCCGCTGAGGGAACGCCGGGCGGCGGCCAGCGGTTTCCGTGGGCCCCGGTTCTCTGTGACGCCGACGTTTACGTTGCCTGTTGTGTCACCTGTTGCGTTACCCGTTGCGTCAGCCGTTGTGTCACCCCTCGCGTCGCCCTTCACGTCGCCCTTCACGCCGGCCGGAAGCGGTAGCCGAAGCCGCGTACCGTCTCGATGCACTGGGGCTCCGCGCGGGATTCGCCCAGCTTGGAGCGGAGCCGTTTGACGCAGGCGTCGACGAGTCGAATGTCACCGTGGTAGCTGTGCTCCCAGACGGCTTCGAGCAGTTGCTGCCGGCTGAACACCTGGCCGGGCGAGGCGGAAAGGGTCAGCAGCAGGCGCAGCTCGGAGGGAGCGAGGAGGACGGGAACGCCGTGCCGGGTCACGGAGAGGCCGGCCCGGTCGATGGCCAGCGGACCGTGCGCCTCGACGCGCGGCCCGTCCCCCGCCGGCACCGGGGCGTCGGCGCGGCGCAGCACCGCGCGGATGCGGGCGTCGAGGACCCGGGCCCGTACCGGCTTGACGACGTAGTCGTCCGCGCCCGCCTCGAGGCCCACCACCACGTCCACGTCATCGCCCTTGGCGGTCACGATGATGATCGGCAACTGTTCGCTCTCCCGCACCCGGCGGCAGACATCAAGGCCCGCCATCCCCGGCAGCATCAGGTCGAGGACGAGTACATCGGGCCGGAACGAGGCCAGCCGCAGCAGCCCTTCCTCGCCGGTGACCGCCGTGCGGACCTCGTGGCCCTGGCGCCTGAGCCCCAACTCGACGGCCCTGCGGACAGAGTCGTCATCCTCGATGAGCAGTACGCGGGACATGCCCTCAGTATGCGTCCACGATCTTCCGTGCCTGGGCGAGCGGGGGCCGGGGGCGGCAGCCGTTACGCAATGGTCTTACTGGCCGTTCGCCGCGTGTCTCGTTACGCGTCTGTGACCATGTGCGCCTCGTCCCATCACATGGGCTTCGCAGCCTGGGGCCATGCGCCATGCCAAGATGCCCTCCGCCCAACGCCCCGCGAGAACCGGCCCGTTCGAAACGGCGGGCGATGCCACCTCGCACCGTGCCCGCCGCTCGCCCGCCCGCCGGGTGCGCCTGCTCTGGGTGACCGCGCTCGCGCTCGTGGCTGCGCTGACCGCGCTGGTGCTGTACGGCAACGACGGCGCCGCCCGGTCGGCCACCGGAGGCGACCGGCCCCGGGATACCCGCGAAGCCGGTGTCCCGCAGCGACCGGACGTCGCAGCGGCGTCGCAGAAACCGGACGACGTGGCTCCGTCCCCTTCCGATAAGTCCCCTTCCGATAAGTCCCCCTCCGATACGTCCACCTCGCGGAGCGGGCCGGGATCGGGATCGTTCACCACCGCCACAGCCTCCGGCAAGGCGGTCGGTACGGGCACCGTCCGGCGCTACAAGGTGGAGGTGGAGGCCGGCACGGGCGTCTCGGCGAACAGCGCCGCCGCGGAGATCCACGGCATCCTCGGTGACCGGCGCGGCTGGACCGCCAATGGCCGGGACGGATTCCGGCTGGTCTCCTCCGGCTCGTACGACTTCGAGGTGAAGATCGCGACGCCGGACACCGTGGACCGGATCTGCGGTGCGGCCGGGCTGCACACCCGCGGTGAGGTCAACTGCGATGTCGGCGACCAGGTCATCGTGAACCTCAAGCGGTGGAACACCGGCTCCCCGCAGTTCTCCGGGCCTCTGCACGAGTACCGGGCCCTGATCATCAACCATGAGGTCGGGCACCGCATCGGCCACGGTCACGAGACCTGCCCGGGCCCCGGCCTCCCCGCTCCGGCGATGATGCAGCAGATCGACGGATTGCGCGGCTGCCGCGCCAACGCGTGGCCGTACGACAGCCACGGGAAGTACCTCGGCGGACCCAGCGTGACGTGAGCAGCCACCTCCTACCGCTGTGCCTGCCCTGCCGAGCGGGTCGCCGCCACCACACCGCCGTCGACCAGCAGATCGGTGCCCGAGCCCTCGATCATGGCGCGCATCTGGCTGCCGGACTTCCCGGCCGGCTCGGCCGCGGCCGGGGCCTGCACGGGGGACAGCCCCGCGGTGTGCGCCACCTGTGCTGGTACGCGTACGGCGGGCGGCGCACTGGAGGGCCGGTGCGCGGTGGGCCCGTACTACGCTGCCCAGGTGACGACCCCCGCCGAGCCTCAGGAACCGCAGCCGGCCGCCCAGGACCCGGACGCCGTACGGGGCAGCCGGCCGGCCAACCAGGGGCGACGGGTCGCGGCCCGCAACCGGGCCGCCCTCATCACCGCCGCTCGCGAGGTCTTCGCCGAGCAGGGTCTGAACGCCCCGCTGTCCGCCGTCGCGCGCCGTGCGGGCGTGGGGCAGGGCAGTCTCTACCGGCACTTCGCCGACCGGGTCGCGCTGGCGTCCGCCGTCCTGGACGAGAACGTCCAGCACATCGAGCAGGCCGGCGCCGAACCCGGTGCGAGCCTCAAGAGCGTGCTGGGCGTGGTCACTTGGCACCTGACGCGGTCGACGGCCTTCGTCGACCTGCTGCGTGTACGCGGCGACGGCCAGGAAGCCCGTGCGCTGGCCGGACGCGTCCACACCGTTCTGGCCCGCTGTCTTCCCGCCGGCCACAGCCTCTCCGCCGACGACCTCATGCTCGCGGTCGCGATGGTCTCCGGGGCCGTCGCAGGACCCACCCTGGCCGAGCGGGAGCGCATCGCCCTGAAGGCCTGGCGGTTGCTCGGCGTCGAGGTGGGGCCGGTGCGGCCCGTGGGGGCAGCGGTCGAGGAGTGAGGGTCAGCCGCCGTTGGACTGGCGGATGCCCTCGGCCAGGGCGGCGAACTTGTAGACGTATCCGCCGTCGGAGCCGCTGACGGTCATGTACGCCGCCGTCCGGCCCGGCGCTATCGCGACGTTGGTGGCCGACTGCAGGCCCTCGGCGTCCTTGGCGGGTACCTCGACGGTGGCCAGGCGCGCGCCGTACTTGCTGAAGACGGCCATGGCGGGCCGGCCGTGCAGCGCCTGGTAGAGGTTGCCGTCGGCGTCCACGGCGATGGAGTCGGTCTGGGCCAGGCCGCCGTCGACGTGGATGGCCTCGTGCCGCGATGTCACCTTCGTCTTGTCGGCGTCGAGCAGCAAGTAGGAGATGGTGTCCTTGGCGAGCTCGCTGATCCACAGGCCGCGCAGCCCGGGGTCGAACATGACTCCGTTGGGCTGGGCGAGCCCGTCGGCCAGGACCGTGGTCTTCTTCCCGTCGCGGTCGATGCGCACGATGCGGCCGTCCGTCTCGTCCGGCTCGGTGCCGTGCGCGTCGCTCACGTACAGATTGCCGTCGTCGTCGAAGGCGATGTCGTCGGGGGTCATCGCGGAGCCGTCGACCTTGCCGGAGAAGAAGGTGCGCGGATCCGAGCCGTCCGGCGCGATGCTGACGACGGATCCGGTGGCGAAGTCCGTCAGGTACTCGCGGCCGTCGTACGGGCTGACCTGCGCGGAGGTGTACGCGCCGGTCTTGTCGGTGTAGACACCCCGGTGCTTGCCGGTGGTCACGTCGACGGAGATGACCTTGGGTTCACCGGCGGGCGCGGTGACGTCCACGACGTGCAGGTTGCCGTCCCCGTCCAGGACCGGGCCCTCCAGAAGGGTCATCCCCGTGGCCTCGTGCACGTCGGTGACGTGCGCGACCTTGGTGGCCCGGATGCTTCTGCCCTCACCGGACGGTGCGGGGTTCCTGGCGGCGGCGTCGGTGGACTCGGTGCCGCAACCGGTCAGTGCCAGGAGGCCGGCGGCGGCCAGGCCCGCCAGGGTGCGGGGCGCGCGGTACGTGGTCATGCGGAGGGGTGCTCCTTCCCGCCGTCCGACGGGGCCGGACGGCGTGGTGTGCGGGAGAAGTGTGGTGGCCCCGGGTCCGGGCGCGGTCCCGGGCGGCCGGCTCTCAGGCGGCCGACCAGCCGCCGTCGGACGGCAGGATCGCGCCGTTGATGTTCACCGCGTCCTTGCTGAGCAGGAACGTGATGGAGGCGGCCAGTTCCTCGGCCATGGCCAGGCTGGGGATCGCGACCCGCATCTTCGCGGTGCGGGCCGAGCCGTACGGGGCGGGCGCGGGGACCGATATGCCGGTGGCCACCGCGCCCGGGGCGACGGCGTTGACCCGTACACCCGTGCCCGCGTACTGGTAGGCCGACGACTTCGTCAGGCCCACCAGGGCGTGCTTGGACGCCGTGTAGGCGGCGCCGGCCGCCGAACCGCGCAGGGCGGCCTCGGAGACGATGTTGACGATCCGGCCACCGCCCGCGGCGAGCATGCCGGGCACCACGGCGCGCATCAGACGCATGGGGCCGTCGACGTTGACGCGCATGACGCGGTCCCACATCGTGTCGTCGACCTCGTGGACGGCGGCGTCGTCGTCCATCACGCCCGCGACGTTCGCCAGGGCGTCCACGCGGCCGCCCGCGGCGGAGAGGACGGCGTCGGCGGACGCGGGCGCGGTGATGTCCGCGGTGACGGGGACGACCGCTTCGCCCAGCTCGGCGGCGAGGGCCGCGACGGCTTCGGAGACGTCGACGGCGATCACCCGGCCGCCCTCGCGCACGACGCGGGAGGCGACGGCCTTGCCGATGCCGGAGGCGGCGCCGGTGACGACAACGGTCTGGCCGTCGAAGCGGCCGGGCGTGACCTGCTCGGCCCACGGCTCGGGAGCGCCGATCTCGACGCCGGGGTCGGGCTGCGCTGCCGTATCGGCGGTGGAGGCCGGGGGAGCGGTGGGCAGCCCCTCCGGAATCAGGCCGGTCGCGGCGGCGGTGACCAGGACGTCCACGAGCTCGGGCGGGAACTTCCCGCCGGACATCTTCACGAGCTGCTCCAACGGCAGGCCGAGAGCGGGGGAGAGGGCCTCTTCGCTCTGGCCCTGGGAGGCCAGCATGCCGCGCAGGATCTGTCCGGCGGCGGGATCAGCCAGCCAGTCGCGCAGCGGGGAGGTGGGGGTGACGTCCGACATCGGGGGCCTTTCGTGTCGAGTCGACTCGTGGCGCGGTGCGGGCGCGTGGCGTGACCTCACCGCTACCGGACAATGGTGTCCGGTTGTTGGGTTACGGTACCGGGGGCCGTGCGGGACGCCCAGAGCGGGCGCCGCCCCACCCCCGTGCGGCGCCCGACGCTCTTCCCCCACGAGAGGAACCCGGCCGATGACCCTGCCGCACTGCGACTCCCCGCCCACCCCGCAGGAGACGGCGGCGCTGCGCGAGCGCTACCGCTTCGAGCGGGAACGCCGGGTGCGCCCTGAGGGCCCGGGCCAGTACCGGGCCACCACCGCGGAGTTCGGCTACTTCGCCGAGGACCCGTACGTCGGCGAGGCGGTGGAGCGCGAGCCGCTGCACGACGTGGTGGACGTCGCGATAGTCGGCGGCGGCTTCGGCGGGATCCTGGCGGGCGCCCGCCTGCGCCGGCAGGGCGTGGCGAAGGTGCGCGTGGTCGAGAAGGGCGGCGACTTCGGCGGCACCTGGTACTGGAACCGGTACCCGGGCATCCACTGCGACATCGAGTCGCACATCTACCTGCCGATGCTCGACGAGACCGGGTACGTGCCCGAGTGGAAGTACGCCCCGGGCGAGGAGATCCGGCAGCACGCGGTGCGCATCGCCGAGCAGTCGGGCCTGTACGAGGACGCTCTGTTCTCCACCGCGGTCACCTCCCTCACGTGGGACGAGAGCGCGCATCAGTGGGTGGTCACCACCGACCGAGGCGACACGTTCCGCGCCACCTACGTGATCACCGCCACCGGCACGCTCTCGGAACCCAAGCTGCCCGGCATCCCCGGGATCGAGGACTACAAGGGCCACACCTTCCACACCTCACGCTGGGATTACGGGTACACCGGCGGCAGCCCCGAGGGCGGCCTGACGGGCCTCGCGGGCAAGCGGGTCGGTGTCGTCGGTACCGGCGCCACCGGCGTGCAGGTCATCCCGATGCTGGCCGAGGACGCCGAACGCCTCTATGTCTTCCAGCGCACCCCCTCCGCCGTGGACGTGCGCGGCCAGCGGCGCATGACGCCGCAGGAGGTCGACGCGGAGCGGCCGGGCTGGGCGGCCGGGCGCCGCGAGAACTTCCTGCGGATCGTCTCCGGGGAGGGTGCGGAGGAGGACCTGGTCACCGACCGTTGGACGGAGTCCGCCGCGCTTCTGGAGAAGCTGCTGCCCAGCTTCCGCCGCGACGGCGAGCCGGACTTCGAGGCCGCGTACGAGGCCGCCGACCACGCCACCATGAACCAGATCCGCGAGCGGGTGGCCGCCGAGGTCGCCGACCCGGCCACCGCCGCGGCCCTCCAGCCCTGGTACCGCTACGCGTGCAAGCGCCCCACGTTCTCCGACAAGTACCTGCCGGCGTTCAACCGGGACAACGTGGTCCTCGTGGACACCGCCGAGACCCACGGCATCGAGCGCATGACCGAGCGCGGCGTCGTCGTGGGCGGGGTGGAGTACGAGGTCGACTGCCTGGTGTTCGCCACCGGGTTCTCGGTCGGCGTCTCTGGTGTCACCTCGGGGAAGCTGCCCGTGGCCGGCCGCGACGGCGTGCAGCTCCTGCACGCACGGGCGGAGCGGGGCCCGCGCACCCTGCACGGTTTCACCAGCAACGGGTTCCCCAACCTGATCCAGCTGGGCTCGCTGCAGAACGCCAGCAGCGTGAACTTCTCGCACATCCTGGACGAGCAGGCCGTGCACGCCGCCGCCCTGGTCGTCGCCGCGGAGGAGAAGGGCGCCGTCCTGGAGCCGACCTCCGAGGCCGAGGACGCCTGGATCGGGGTCTGTGCGCGGGACGCCCCCGACCACGCGTGGTTCCACGCCGAGTGCACCCCCGGCTACTACAACCGCGAGGGCCGCGGCCGCCCGAACGGTCCCACCGCGTACCCGCACGGCGCCGTCGCCTTCCACGAACTGCTGCGCCGCTGGCGCGAGGAGAGCATCGACGAGGTCCTTCAGGCCAAGGTGCAGGTGAAGATCTAGGTCGACGTCGAGGTGGTGAGCCCGGACCGGTGAGCGAGGGCCGCCCACCACGATCTGACCGCGCGCACAAGAGAGGGCGCTCCCTGCACGTACAGGGAGCGCCCTCTCTTGTGCGGGCGGTCAGCTGCCCGTGGCCACCGTTTTGAGCTCGCTCAGCGCTTCCCTCAGGAACTCCGCGAGCGGCCGCTCTCCGTCACCGTTGATCCAGCGCGCGAACCCGACCTTGAACACGGCGACGCCCGCCTCCGCGGCGAGGCTCGCGGCAGGCTCGTCGACGCCGCGCCCGCGCAGTGTGGTGGCGAGCGCCGCGGACAGCGACGCGAGCTTGATCAACTCGCGTTCGCGCAGCTCCGAGCTGGCCACGATGACGGCCTGGCGCTGCCGGGCGTGCTCGTAGCGGTCCAGGAAGACGGCGGCGACGGCGTTCAGGGTCGAGGCGATCGCGTCGATCGGCGCGGTCTTCTCCCCGGTCTCGGCGAGGGTGTCGACGAAGAGCTTCTCCAGGAGGGGCGCGCCCGCGAAGAGCACCTCGCGCTTGTCCGCGTAGTGCCGGAAGAACGTCCGCTCGGTGAGACCGGCGCGTTCGGCGATCTGTGCGGCGGTGGTCTGCTCGAACCCGCGCTCGCTGTAGAGGTCGAGGGCCGCCTGCTCCAGGCGGCCGCGCGCGTTCGGTTCCCATCGGCTCATGGCCCGATTCTATGTGATGACGGTGACTGACATCAGTGTTACCGTCGATGGCAGTCACTGACATCGCTAGGTATGCGAAGGGTCTTCACATGCGTGTTTTCGTCACCGGCGCGTCCGGCTGGATCGGTTCAGCCGTCGTTCCGGAGCTCATCGGCGCAGGTCACCAGGTGGTCGGGCTCGCACGATCGGACGCCTCGGCCGGGGCGCTCGCCGAGGCCGGAGCCGAGGTGGTCCGCGGCACGCTCGACGATCTCGACACCCTGCGCGACGCGGCCGCCGCGTCCGACGGCGTGATTCACCTGGCCTTCCAGCACGACATCGCGTTCAGCGGCGGCTTCGAGGCCGCCGCGGACGCGGACCGGCGGGCCATCGACGCGTTCGGCGAGGCGCTGGCCGGGTCCGACCGCCCGTTCCTCATCGCGTCCGGGGTGCTCGGGCTGGTGCCGGGGCGGGTCGCCACGGAACGGGACGGTCAGGCCGGAGCTCCGCTCGGCGACCACCCGAGCGGCCCTGCCAAGCGCATGGCCAACGCGCACGCGGTGGCCGCCCTCGCCGACCGCGGCGTCCGCTCGTCCGTCGTCCGACTCCCGCCGACCGTGCACGGCGACGGGGACCACGGATTTCTCTCCACCGTGGTCTCCGTCGCCCGCGACAAGGGTGTCTCCGCCTATATCGGGGACGGCGCCAACCGCTGGCCCGCCGTGCACCGTTCGGACGCGGCGCACCTCTTCCGTCTGGCGCTGGAGAGCGCGCCCGCGGGTTCCACCCTGCACGCGGTCGCGGACGAGGGCGTGCCGATCCGCTCCGTCGCCGAGGTGATCGGGCGCCACCTGGAGCTGCCGGTCACCTCGATCCCGGCCGAGGACGCGCCCGGTCACTTCACCTGGCTGGCCGCGTTCCTCGGCCTGGACAGCCCCGCCTCCGGCGCGTACACCCGCGAGCTGTTGGGCTGGCAGCCGACGCAGCCCGGGCTCCTCGACGACCTCGACAAGGGGCACTACTTCACCACGAAGGCCGCTTGACGTGACACGCCCCGGCGCGTTGGTTCGAGGAACGCGCCGGGGCGATGCGAGTGCGCCGGAATTGCAGCAGTCCCGTCGCCACGACGCAGGGGCGCCGACGTACTCACATCAAGAGGAACGAGTCTCGATATGCCATGTTCCGCCATGGATGCACATGTCACCCGGACCGGTGGAACGCGCCGCGCCTGGTTGACGGACTCCGCGAGTCCACCTGCGTACGGACACATGGAGTTCACCCCTTTCGCCGCCCGGGCCCGCAGCAGGTCCTCCCCTTCGAACTGGGCCTGTGGAGGGCCGAGTTGATCACCCGGTGGGTGATGGCGCGGGAGCGCTCGGGCCGGAACGATCGGACGGTACGTTTCCCTTCCGTACCAGCGAAAGAGAGCCCTCCATGCTCCTCACCGCCGCTCACGTCCTGGCCGGAGCCGACCGACACCCTCTTCCCGATGGGGCGGTACTCGTCCGTGAGGGCACCATCGCCTGCGTCGGCCCGCGTGAGGAAGTGCAGCGCCTCACCCGGCCCGACGAGCCCCGGCTGGCCTTCCCCGCCGGAACCCTGCTGCCCGGACTGATCGACGCCCACGTCCACCTCTGTTTCGACGGCGGCACCGACCCCGTCGTCACGCTGCAACAACAGGACGACGAGGCGCTGTTCACCGCCATGACGTCCAGGGCCCGCCACCTGCTGAGCGCCGGCGTCACCACCGCCCGCGACCTCGGAGACCGGGGCGGCCTCGCCCTGCGCCTCGCCGCGTCCGTCACCGCGGGAGAGGTCCCGGGCCCGCGGATCATCTCGGCGGGGACGCCCGTCACGCCGCCCGGCGGCCACTGCTGGTTCCTCGGCGGCGAGGCCACGGGCCCCGACGAGGTGCGCCGCATCGTACGGCGCAACATCAAGGCCGGCGCCAAGGTCATCAAGGTCATGGCGACCGGCGGCGGCCTCACGAAGGGCGGCGCCGACAGCTGGGAATCGCAATTCACGCAGGACGAGTTGGCGGCGCTCGTCGACGAGGCGCACCGCGCCGGACTGCCGGTCGCCGCGCACGCGCACGGCACCGAGGGCATCGCCGCCGCGGTCGAGGTGGGTGTCGACACGATCGAGCACTGTACCTGGATGACGCCCACCGGGACCGACGTCCGTGCGGACGTGCTCGCCCGGATCGTCGAGCAGGGCATCCACGTCTGCCCGACGGTCAGCCCGCACTGGCGGATGCTGCCGCAGATCTTCGGCGCCGAGCGCGCCGAGGCCATGTTCGGCGCCGTACGACAGATGGCCGACGCGGGGGCACGGATCATCGCGGGCACCGATGCCGGGGTGCAGCGCACGGGCTTCGACGGACTGCCGTCCAGCCTCACGTTCTACGAGCACCTGGGCCTGTCCAGGGAACGCGTCCTCGCGATGGCCACCACAGAAGCCGCACGCGCCCTGGGAGTTGGCGACGAGACAGGACAAATCACTCCCGGCTTCAGCGCCGACCTGCTCGTGGTCGACGGGGATCCGCTGGCCGACCTCGGCGCGTTGAAATCCGTCGAGGCAGTGGTCGCGGCGGGCAGGCACTTCGAGATGGGCGGCGACGCGTAGCGGACCGGGACGTGACGTCCGATCCCTCCCGTATGACCGTGCGTGACGTCTGGGTACCCGACCGTGCATCACGATCGTGCTGATCCTGTGCATCTTTGCAGGCCGCTACATGGAACCCGGACGAGGCAGCCCATCTCGCTCCGGGGTGCCAACTGCCCGCGTGATAGCACGGAGTGATCAGACTCGAAGGAGACGTCGACATCATGGGTATCTTCAGTCGTCGCCCGACCGCGACCCTCGAACCGACGCCGGCCGTCGGCCCCAGTACGCCGTTCCCGGCGTCCGCGGCCGCAGGTGTCGCGCTGGACCCGGCGCTGCGCGCACTGACCGGGCAGTGGACCGTCGACCGCCCGCACAGCCGCATCGGGTTCTCCGTGCGGCACGCGATGGTCACGACGGTGCGCGGTGCCTTCGCCGACTACGAGAGCACGCTGTACTTCGACGGCGCCCGGCCCGCCGAGTCGCGGGCCGAACTCGTCATCAAGGTCGCCAGCGTCGACACGGGCGTCGAACAGCGGGACGCGCACCTCGTCGGCAAGGACTTCTTCGACGCGCAGCGCCACCCGGAGATGGTGTTCCGCAGCACCTCCACGGTCCACGAGGGCGGCGAGACCTTCCGCATGGCGGGCGACCTCACCATCCGCGGCGTCACCCGGCCCGTCGAGCTGCAACTCGACTACCTCGGCTCGGTCCTGGACCCGTTCGGCTTCGAGCGGGCCGGCTTCGACGGCACCACCACCATCGACCGTACCGACTGGGGCCTGGTCTACAACCAGCGCCTGGAGGCCGGCGGCACCATGGTGAGCGAGAAGGTCCGGCTGCAGTTCGACATCTCCGCGATCCGGGCCACACCCCTGGCATAGCACCCCGAACCGACGCTGGGCGCCCCCGATCCACGGGGGCGCCCTTCGTATGTGCCTGGCCAGGGCCAGATTTCATACGTCCGCAATGATCCGTCGTTCATCTGCCTGCTAGACATGGACGGGTGAGTTCTCCCCGTTCCGTGGCGCACCCCCGGTTCGACGCCAGGAACAGCCGGCGGGACGCGGCCGTTGTGAACGATGACGAGATGCGCCGGGCGGCACCGGCCCCCCGGGGCGGACGGAGGTGGGGCATGCGACACGAGTCCCGCCCGCACGCGATGACCCCGCGCCGCCGTGTCCTGCTCCACTCCCGGCCGTACATCGATCTGCAGCGCGTTGCCGCCGCGCTCTGTCGGCCCTGAGAGCAGCCCACCGGCCGCCGACAGCGGCCCCGTCCCACGACGCTCCCCGCCGCCGCGCCCCGCGCTCGTCACCCGCCGGGCCGTCGGTCTCGTACGGACCCTTCAGGAAGGCACAGCTGTGTCCTCAGCATCGATCCCTCCGCTGCACCTCGCCGTCGCCCTCGACGGCACCGGCTGGCACCCGGCCTCCTGGCGCGAGCCGGTGGCCAGGCCCCGCGACCTGTTCACCGCCGCCTACTGGGCGGACCTGGTCGCCGAGGCCGAGCGCGGGCTGCTCGACTTCGTCACCTTCGAGGACGGGCTCGGCCTGCAGTCCTCCCAGCGCTTCGCACCCGACGGCCGCAGCGACCAGGTCCGCGGCCGTCTCGACGCCGTCCTGCTCGCCGCGCGCATCGCGCCGCTCAGCCGCCACATCGGCCTGGTGCCGACCACGGTGGTCACGCACACGGAGCCGTTCCACATCTCCAAGGCCATCGCCACCCTCGACTATGTGAGCGGCGGACGGGCGGGGCTGCGGGTCCAGGTCTCCGCCCGCCCGGACGAGGCCGCCCACTTCGGCCGCCGCGCGATCCCGCTCCTCGACGCCCAGAAGGCCGAGGACGCGGGGGAGTTGGCGGCCGACCTCTTCGACGAGGCCGCCGATTACGTGGAGGTGGTCCGCCGCCTCTGGGACAGCTGGGAGGACGGCGCCGAGATCCGGGACGAGGCCACCGGCCGCTTCGTCGACCGCGACAAGCTGCACTACATCGACTTCCACGGCCGTCACTTCAGCGTGAAGGGCCCCTCGATCACTCCCCGGCCGCCCCAGGGCCAGCCCGTCGTCAGCGCCCTCGCCCACCAGAGCGTCCCGTACCGGCTGGTGGCCCGGCAGGGCGACATCGGTTACGTCACCCCGGGCGATGTCGAGGAGGGCCGTGCGATCGTCGCCGAGATCCGTGCCGGGCAGGAGGCCGCGGGCCGCGCGGAGCAGCCGCTGCACGTCTTCGGCGACCTTGTCGTCCTCCTCGACGACGACCCCTCCGCCGCGCACGCGCGCCGAGAGCGGCTCGACACCGTCGCTGGAACCCCCTACACCAGCGACGCGCGCGTCTTCGCGGGCTCACCGGCCCAACTCGCCGACCTGCTACAGGAGTTGCAGTCGGCAGGGCTGACAGGATTCCGGCTGCGGCCCGCCGTGGTCGGCCACGACCTGCTGGCGATCACCCGCGGCCTCGTCCCCGAACTCCAGCGCCGGGGCGCCTTCCGCCGCGCCTACGAGGCCGACACCCTGCGGGGTCTGCTCGGGCTCGCCCGCCCCGCCAACCGCTACGCCGCGACCGCGACCGCCTGAGCCGGACGGAGAACGTACGACATGAGCAAGCCACTGAAGCAGATCCATCTGGCCGCGCACTTCCCCGGCGTCAACAACACCACCGTGTGGAGCGATCCGAAGGCCGGCAGCCACATCGAGTTCAGCTCGTTCGCGCATTTCGCGCGGACCGCCGAACGCGCCAAGTTCGACTTCCTCTTCCTCGCCGAGGGGCTGCGGCTGCGTGAACAGGGCGGTGAGATATACGACTTGGACGTGGTCGGCCGCCCCGACACCTTCACCGTCCTGGCCGCGCTCGCCGCCGTCACCGAGCACCTCGGACTGACCGGCACCATCAACTCCACGTTCAACGAGCCCTACGAAGTGGCCCGCCAGTTCGCCAGCCTCGACCACCTCTCCGACGGACGCGCCGCCTGGAACGTCGTCACCTCCTGGGACGCCTTCACCGGTGAGAACTTCCGCCGCGGCGGATTCCTCCCCCAGGACGAGCGCTATTCGCGGGCGAAGGAGTTCCTGGCCACGACCGGTGAACTCTTCGACTCCTGGCGCGGCGACGAGATCCTCGCCGACCAGGCCGCCGGCATCTTCCTGAACGACGCGAAGGCGGGCTCCTTCGTCCACACCGGCCATCACTTCGACATCCACGGCCAGTTCAATGTCCCGCGTTCGCCCCAGGGCCGCCCGGTGATCTTCCAGGCCGGGGACTCCGAGGAGGGGCGCGAGTTCGCCGCGTCGAGCGCCGACGCGATCTTCAGCAGGTACGCCACGCTCAAGGAGGGCCAGGCCTTCTTCACGGACGTCAAGAGCCGACTCGCCGCGTACGGGCGCCGCCCCGATCAGCTCAAGATCCTGCCCGCCGCGACCTTCGTACTGGGTGACACCGACGCCGAGGCCGAGGAGCTCGCCTGCGACGTGCGACGCCGCCAGGTCAGCGGAGCCACCGCGATCAAGCACCTCGAGTTCGTCTGGAACCGCGACCTGACCTCGTACGATCCCGAAGGGCCCCTCCCCGACATCGACCCGGATGTCAGCGAGCGGCACATCGCCGAGGGGCGGGCCCAGGTCCGCATGTACCGCGACCCGCTGGCCACCGCCCGCGAGTGGCGCGCACTCGCCGCCGCCAACAAATGGTCCATCCGTGATCTGGTCATCCACACCGGAAACCGGCAGAACTTCGTCGGCTCCCCGGCCGCCGTCGCCCACGCCATCAACGAACTCGTCCAGGCCGACGCCGCCGACGGCTTCATCCTCGTCCCGCACATCACCCCCGGCGGCCTCGACGCCTTCGCCGACCAGGTCGTCCCGCTCCTCCAGGAACGGGGTGTCTTCCGCACCGAGTACGAGGGCCCCACCCTCCGTCACCACCTCGGCCTCGACCACCCCGACGCCGGGTGACGGCGGCGGGCCGGATCGCGCTGCACCAACAGGTTGTCGTCAGCGCCCGACCCGCGCGTATGGCGGGTCCATGAAGGGTTCGTTGCGGCCGGATGCCAGTCAACCGCATTGCCTTGACCGGGAATTGGCGCGTGGATAACTTCGACGGCATGTGGATCTGCCGGCGATTCCGGAAACGACGGGCCATCGATCTGATGCGCGTCGCCACCGCGGTGTGTAGCTGACTCCTTTCCTGCCCCGATTCCGCGTCGAGCCATAGGCTCCGCGCCGCGCCGCACCCGACCGCCCCGTTTCCCTTTACGCGCCCCTCCGGTCGTTTCGGCCTGCGCAGAGGCGCGCCCCTCGTCCCGTGAAGGCACGCATGATTTCACGTACCGCTCTGCCCCTGTCCCTGCGCGTCGGCGCACTCGCCACTGCCGCCGCGTCCTTGCTGCTGACCTCGTGCGTGAGCAATACGGCGTCCACGGCGGTCGGCGCGAATGTCGCGGCGAAGAAGATTCCGGCCAAGGTGTCGCCCGACACCTCCCTCACCGTGGGAGCACCCGATCTCAAGGTCGCCCTTGAGCTGTCCGGGCAGATCGACAAGGTGCCCTTCAAGGTCAAGTGGGCGAATATCAGCGGCGGTCCGCAATGCTCCGAGGCATTTCGTGCGCACGCGCTCGACCTCTGCTCGGCCGCGGAGATCCCGTCGATCAACGCCCACTGGACCGGCCTCGACACCAAGCTCGTGGCGGTGAAGTTCCGCAAGGATCCGATCGCGGACCCGATCTACGAGCTGGGCATCGCCCCCGGCGCGCACATCAAGACGCTCGCCGACCTGCGCGGCAAGAAGATCGCCTACAGCCCGGGACAGGCGCAGGGAGCGCTCGTACTGAGGATCCTGAAGAAGGCCCGTCTCACCCAGCAGGACGTCCACCTCGTCGAACTCGCCAGTACCGGCGACGTCTATCCCACGGCCCTGGGAAATGGTCAGGTAGATGCCGCGCCCATCGCCGACGTCAATATCAAGCGCTATCTGACGAAGTACGGCAGGGACGGCGGCCACACCATCAAGCACGGACTCCGGGACGATCCGGGGCATTTGTGGGCGCTCACCGATTCCGTCGGCGACGCACAGAAATCCGCCGCGGTCCGCGAACTCATCACGTTCTGGGCGCGCGCACAGATCTGGATCGACGCACACCCGAAGCAATGGATCGACGGGTATTACGTCAAGGATCAAGGGCTGAGCCGTGAGGACGGCGAATACCTCGTCAAAAGATCCGGACGGCCGGACTTTCCGGCCGACTGGACCGACGCCATCAAGCGACAGCAGCAAACCGTCGACCTGCTGGCGAAAGAGCAGAAGCACAAGAAATTCGACGCGGGAATCCTCTTCGACCGCCGGTACGAGCGCGTCGCCGCCGATGCCACGGCCGGTGAAAGGAGAACGCCATGAGCACCACGGCCCTCGAACAACGGGCGGCGACCGCGGCGCCGGCGGACCAGGCCGGCCGCCCCCGCCCGCCCGCACGAAAGCGCAGGAAACTGGGGCCGGGGCGCCCCGTCCCGTACGGCTGGGCGATCGGCCCGCTGCTGCTGCTCGCGGTGTGGGCGGCCGGGTCCGGCGCCGGACTCATCGACGCGCGCAGCCTGCCCGCCCCCTGGACCATCGCCGGCACCGCGCGCGACCTCATCGCCGACGGCAGACTGCAGTCCAACTTCGCGACGTCCGCCCAACGCGCCCTGCTCGGCTTGGTGTTCGGCACCGTCGCGGGACTGCTGCTCGCCCTCGTCTCCGGCCTGAGCCGCCTGGGTGAAGGGCTCGTCGACGGGCCGGTACAGATCAAGCGGGCGATCCCCTCGCTCGCGCTGATCCCGCTCCTCGTCCTCTGGTTCGGCATCGGCGAGACGATGAAGGTCATCACGATCGCGCTCGGTGTCTTCGTCCCGATCTACCTCCACACCCACAACGGGCTGCGGACCATCGACAACCGCTATGCCGAACTCGCCGAGACGGTACGCCTGGGCAGGCTCCAGTTCGTCCGCCATGTCGTCCTGCCGGGCGCGCTGCCCGGATTCCTGCTGGGGCTGCGCTTCGGCGTGACCGCCGCCTGGCTGGCGCTGGTCGTCGTCGAGCAGGTCAACGCCACCAGCGGCATCGGCTACATGATGGAACTCGCGCGGACGTACGGACAGACGGACGTCATCATCGTCGGCCTCGTCGTGTACGGACTCCTCGGGCTCGTCTCCGACGCCCTCGTACGGCTCGTGGAGAGGAGGACGCTGTCATGGCGACGGACACTCGCGGGCTGACCACGACGGAGCACCGCAAGGAACACCATCAGGCGGACCGCACCACGGTCCGCATCGAGAATCTGGTGCGCACCCTCGGCGGTCGCAGGGTCCTCGACGGGCTCGAACTGAGCATCGCTCCGGGCGAGTTCGTGGCACTGCTCGGCCGCAGCGGCTCCGGCAAGAGCACCCTGCTGCGGGCGCTCGCCCGCCTCGACCACGACGTGACCGGCAGCGGTGAACTGGCCGCCCCCGACGACGTGTCGGTGGTCTTCCAGGACGCGCGGCTGCTCCCGTGGAAGCGTCTCCTCGACAATGTCGTCCTGGGCCTGAGCGGACCGGACGCCGTGCACCGTGGCCGCACCGCCCTCGCCGAGGTCGGCCTCGAAGGCCGCGAACGGGCCTGGCCCGTCGAGCTGTCCGGCGGTGAGCAGCAGCGTGTCTCGCTCGCCCGCTCCCTCGTCCGCGAACCCCAACTCCTGCTCGCCGACGAGCCGTTCGGGGCACTCGACGCCCTCACCCGGATCCGGATGCACACCCTGCTGCGGCAGCTCTGCGAGCGGCACCGGCCCGCCGTGCTGCTGGTCACCCACGACGTCGACGAGGCCATCGCCCTGGCCGACCGGGTGGCCGTACTCGAAGAGGGTCGGATCGGGGTCGACATCCCCGTGGACCTCCCCGCGCCGCGCCACCACGGCAGCCCGGAGTACGCGGTCCTGCGCGACCGCCTGCTCACACGCCTCGGCGTGGAGACCGCCGCGGAGGACGACGCGGCCTGACCGCACCGCACCGGGCATCGCCGCCGCGATCTGCCTGCACCACCGCCACCGCCACCTCCATCGGTCGGCTCCCTGCCGCGCCGGTACGGATCGAACAGCGATCGGAAGCCTGATGAGCGCGGAATTCCTCTGGTACATCCCCAACACCGTCGAGCCGGGCCACCGCGGCGACGACACGACCACCGGTTGGGGATCCATCGAGTACTCGACCGAGCTCGCCCGCACGGCGGAGGCGCACGGCTGGGGCGGCGCCCTGCTCGGCACCGGCTGGGGCCGCCCCGACACGTTCACCGTCGCCACGGCGCTGGCCGCGCGCACCACGACGTTCAAGCCCTTGATCGCGATTCGCCCCGGGTACTGGAAGCCCGCGAACTTCGCCGCGGCGGCCGCCACCCTCGACCAGCTCAGCCGCGGCCGCGTCCTGGTCAACATCGTCAGCGGCCTGGACAACCCGGCCGCGTACGGCGATACCACCGTCGATCCCGCCCAGCGCTACGCCCGTACCCAGGAGTTCCTGCATCTGGTGCGGCGCCTGTGGACCGAGGAACGGGTCACGTTCCACGGCGAGCACTTCCAGGTCACCGACTCGACGGTGTCGCCGCGCCCCTTCACCACCGAGGAGCGGGCCCACCCGACGCTCTACTTCGGCGGCGCGTCCCCGGCGGCGGAGCGCGTGTCGGCGGCCGAGGCGGATGTGCAGCTGTTCTGGGGTGAGCCGCTCGACGGAGTAGCCGAACGCGTGGACCGGCTCAAGGAGTTGAGCGCTCAGGTGGAGCGTCGCCACAAGCCGCTCGAGTTCGGGCTGCGGATCACGACGGTGGTGCGTGACACCACGGAGGAGGCGTGGCGCGCGGCGGAGGAGAAGGTCGCCACGATGGCGGCCGAGGACGGCGGGTCGACCTGGACCGGCAACCGCGGGGCGGCGGTCGGGCAGCGGCGGCTGCTCGATCTCGTGGAGCGCGGCGAGGTGCTCGACTCCTGCCTGTACACCACACCTGGCACGTTCGGCGGCGGGGGAGCGGCGACGACCTGGCTGGTCGGTTCGCCCGACGACGTCGCTGTGGCGCTGCGGAACTACCGCAAGCTCGGCGTCACGCACTTCATACTGTCCGACACCCCGTACCGGGAGGAGACCAGCCGCGTCGGCGACCAGCTGCTCCCTAGGCTGCGCGAATCCTGAGCCTGTCCTCGAATCCGCGCCACGGCACGCGAAGCGGCCCGAGCCGTCAGGCCCGGGCCGCTTCGCGTCGTCCGCCGGGGATCAGGCGGCCACGGTGTCGTCCGCGTGGCCGTGCAGCCGGGAGAGGATCTCGGTGAGCTGCGCGGCGACCTCGGCGTCGTCGGACGGGTGCGTCTCGGCGAAGCGGGTCAGGGAGCCGGGGATGGAGAGCTTGACGTCCTCGAGCACCTTGCCGCCCGCGATGCCCACCGACTTGCGGACCTCGTCCTGCGCCCACACGCCGCCGAACCGGCCGTAGGCGGTGCCGGCCACGACGACGGGCTTGCCGCCGAAGGCGCCGGCCCCGTGCGGGCGGGACAGCCAGTCGATGGCGTTCTTGAGGACGGCCGGGATCGTGCCGTTGTACTCAGGGGTGAAGAAGAGGAACGCGTCGGCACGCTGCGCGGCCGCACGGATCTCGGCGACGGCGGCCGGGACGCTGCCCTCGACGTCGATGTCCTCGTTGTAAAACGGGAGGTCGCCCAGACCCTCGAACAGCTCGACCTCGGCACCCGCCGGGGCCAGCTTGACGGCAGCCTCGGCGAGCTGGCGGTTGTGCGAACCGGCACGCAGGCTGCCGACGAGCGTAAGGATACGAACAGACATGGGGGGCTCCAGGGGTGCTGAGCCATCGCGCTCTGCGATGCTCTCGACGATCCGGACCGAGGTCCGTTTAAAGGTCTACCACCCTAAGCGGACCGCGGTCCAGTTCTGCCCGGAATGCTTTACGCTGTGTTCATGCCCAGCAGCCTGCCGCACCTCCCGGCGTCGCCCGACCCCGCAGGCGTGCCCCAATTGCTCGAGATCGGCTTCGCCGCGGACGACGTACCGTTCCTGCGCGCCGACGCCGCGCGCAACCGCGCCCGGCTGCTGGAAGCCGCCGGGCGGCTGGTCGCCGAGCACGGCGCGGCGGGAGTCACGATGGAGGCCGTGGCCGTCGCGGCGTCGGTCGGCAAAGGCACGGTCTTCCGCCGCTTCGGCGACCGCACCGGGCTGCTCACGGCGCTGCTCGACCACACCACGAAGCAGCTGCAGGGCGCCCTGCTCGGCGGGCCCCCGCCGCTCGGTCCTGGAGCACCCGCCGCGGACCGGCTACGGGCCTTCGGCGTCGCGGTCCTGCGCTGGTCGGCGGAGCAGCTGGACCTGCACCTGGCCGCGCAGCCGGAGCCGGAGCGCCGGCTCGCGCACCCCTCGCACCGGGTGCTCGCCACCCACGTCACGATCCTCTTGCGGGAACTCGTGCCGGAGGCCGACTGTGCGCTACAGGCACAGGCGCTGATGGGCTACCTCGACCCTGCCCTGATCCACTACTTGACGAAGACGTGCGAGATGCCGCTGGAGCGGCTGGAAGCGGGCTGGATCGACCTGGTCTCCCGGGTCACGGGAACCGATCCCGTCACCGGGTAGGGGCCGTATTGGCGACGGCCGTGGTGGCGCAGTAGCCGATCGGGCCCGCCGTGTCGTACAGCGTGCAGTGGCCGACCGCGATGCCGTCCTCGGCGGTGTGCGCTCCGGCCTCGAGGCCGATCTCGTCGCTGAGCGGAAGCCGGCTCAGGCTCAGGGTGTAGTCCGCGTTGATGTAGTGCAGTCCCTCGTCGCTCGCGTGGGCGATCGGGCTTGCGGTGTCGGCGGCCAGCGCCACGCGGACGAAGGGCGAGAGGGGTTCCCCCGCGACGAGGGGGTGCGGTTCCCGTAGCCAGGCCCGGCGCCGCTGGTCGCCGGACCACGTCCGCACCGGCCGCAGCTCCTCGTCGAACCGCCACAGCAGGCGGGAGCCGTGGGGCACGGAGAGCTCCTCCGGGGGCGGCGCGTCCCACGGCCCGGTGCTCGGGATGTGTCCGGGCGGCGGCGTGCCGGTACGCAGCAGCACCGCACTGGCCCGTGCCACCGGCACGCCGTCGCCGCTGTGCACGACGGCGTCGGCGACGCGGATGCGCCGCCCGTCGCGGACCCGTTCGGTCCTGACCTGGACGGGGGCGAAGGGGGCGCTGCGGAACAGATCGACGGTGAGCCGGGCGAAGTGCATCCCGTCGGCGGCGTGTGCGCGCTCCAGCGCCCGCGCGGCGAGGCCGCCGAGGAGGCGGCCGTGCACGGTGTCGGGCGTCCACCAGCCCCGCGCGTGCGGCCCGGGGACGAGGGTGTCGTCGCGGACGGTGAAGTAGGACGCCTCGTCCTCGGTCTGGGCCACGAGTCTTCCTCTTCCGTGCTGTTCAGCGGGGATCGAGCGGGTCGAGGAGTGCCCTGCGCCGGGCAGGACGAGACGCGACTCCTACAGTCCGGTGACCTTCGCGCTCGCCGACAACTCGTAGACCAGCGTCACCGTGCGGCGGCCGCCCGGCGGGAGGGAGACGTCCCAGCGGGCGACGCCCTCGGTGTCGAGCGTGTCCGGCGCGGGAGAGCAGGCCTCCCTGCGCAGGCGGACCTCGACGTCCGACACCTCGGAGACCGGGATCCGTTCGCGCAGCGTGATCACGCGGTCGTCGCTCTCGCCGGGTGCGGAGAACCGGGACAGGTGCAGCCGGACCGTGCGGGTGACCACGGTCCGCTGGGTGAGGCCGGTGGTGTCCCGGGACTCCTCGGTCTCCCGGAGCACCCGGTGGCTGTCCGAGCTGCCGAACGCCAGCTCGGCGGGAGCGCCGGGAGCGGTGAAGTCCAGCGTGCCGCGGCCGACGAACCCACTGTCGCGGACCAGCTCCACGGGCCCGGCGAGCAGTGCGTGGCCGGCGGAGTTGGTGAACCGCACCACCTGGGTGACCAGCGGGGAGAGTTCGGGCGCGCAGACGTACGCGCTGTGCGCCGCACCGCCGCTGGTGGTGAGCGGGACACGGTGGGCACGTCCGTCACCGGGCACCGAGGCCGGTGCGGGGGCGTGCAGGACGCGGACCTCGCCGCCGTCGTCCACGCCCGGCAGCCCGGAGACCGGCGCAGGACCCAGGTCAGTGATCTCCTCCTCACGCAACTCGACGTCGACGGAACGGCGTTCGGTCGAAGAGCGGTCCCGGAGGGTGAGCCGGTCCTCGACGAGCCGCGGCGGCACAGTGGCCGAACCCGACCGGGCCGTCGACAGTGTCAGGCGTACGCCGGACCAGTCCTCGCCGGTGCGCTGCCACACCACCGCGTCTGTCTGCAGGGCCAGTTGGCCGGCGTCGAGCGTGGCGCGGTAGGCGGGGCGCCACAACGCGCAGGGCGTGAGGTGGCTCAGCCGCAGTTGCGCGGGCCCCGCGGCCGCCGCGCGCACCGTAAGATCGACGTGCGCGGTCAGCTCCGACGGATCGTCCTCGCTGATCTGCAACGCGTGATGTGCTTCGGTCAGTTCGTCTGCCAGCACGCGCAACCGCGCCTCTACGCGGCCGAGTTCGTCCTCGTATGTATCGCGTTCGGCGTCGGCCCGGTCCAACTCCCTTTCCCAGCGCACCGGTTCGGACTCGCCGAAACCGGCTCCCTCGCCGATCTCCCGCAGCAGATCGGCGGCCAGCCTGCCCAGGAGATCCAGCCGGGACCGAAGCCGGTCGCGACGCTGCTCCAGGGTCCGCCGTTCCTCTTCGAGGGCGTGCGTGTGGCGGCGCAGCGGGGAATCCTCGTCGCCGGGCGGCTGCGGCCCGCGCGGTGTCCAGGCCCGCACCAGGCGTACGTCGAGGACGGTGGCGTCGGCCGGGCCGCCGGTGAGTTCGGCGTGCAGGCTGCGGTCGACGGCGAGCGCGCTGACCGGACCGAGCCGCAACCGCTGCACACCGGGCTCCAGTTGAAGGGCGGCGACCCGCTCGATGTGGGCGCGGTCCTCCAGGCAGGTCACCGCGGTGACGGGCAGGGGGATCGGCGCGGGGGCTACGGAAGTCGGGGGTGTCGGCATGGCGGGTGTCAGCTCCTCCGGTTGCCGCCGGTGAGGGCCTTGGCGGCCGGGATACGGATCTCGTAGCCGCCGTCGAGCGCGGCGGTGCCGCCCGGGGGGACGTCCACCCGCCACAGACGCGTGCCGGGGACGAGCCGCTCGGGTCCGTCACCGCCGTCCCGCGGTGCCGTCCAGCCGGCCCGTTCGTCGATGCGGATGTCGCCTTCATCGGTCACGGGCACGCGCTCGCGGACCTCGACGGTGACCGGCGCGGAGAGGCGGTTGGCCAGCTCCACGTGGACCCGGTGGTCGAGCACGGTGGTCGTGCCGCGCAGGCCCGAGGTGGATTCGCGCAGCTCGGTGTGGCGGCTCACGCGGACGGCCTCGGCGGGACCGAGCCCTACGTGCCCGGTGCCGCCGGGGGCGATGGTGGGCAGGTTCGCGGACGTCACGGTCGGCAGCTGGTCGCCGTCGACCGTGACGTCCACGGGGCCGGCCAGCAGCGCCCGGTCGGTGGCGTTGGTGAGCACCAGGGTCGCGTACACGGTCTCCTCGACCGACGGTACACAGAGGTACTCGGTGCGCAGACCGACCGGGAGTTCCGTGACGGTGACCGTGTGCCAGGTGCCGTCGGAGGGGATGTCGGCGGGGCCCTCGGCATCGTAGCGATGGTCGAAGGATCCGGCCGATTCGCGCGTCCGCACCGCGTACGAGGGCAGCGGCAGGGTGCCCACCGACTCGGCGCGGCGACGGTATTCGGCGGCCACCGGGTCGGTGGGGGTCCCGGGCGCGAGGAGGCCGCGGTCGCTGCCGGGCGCGTCGGGGCCGGACAGGATCAGGTCTGCGTAGTCGAGTTCGGTGTCGCTGGGGCGCGGCGGCCCGAGCCGCGGTGGCGGTGGCGGTGGCGGCGCGGCCGCGCCGCCGGAAGGCGGGGGACCCGTGAAGGCGAGGGGCGGGCCGAACTCCCCGGGACTCGGTGGCGCGACGCTCGCCTTCGACCTGCCGGCCGACCGGGGGCGAGCGGCTCCCGGCGGGGCGGGCGCGGCTGCGACGGGCGCCGGCTCCGACGACTCCTGCGCGAAGCCGCCGGCCGCCATCGGCATCCCGTAACGCGGCTCGAACGGTCGTGGCCCTGCCGCGTCGTATCCGGTGAACAGGGCGTCGAGCCCCGCCGGAGGCTCGCGCCAGCCGGACGGCGCGGGTGTGGGCTGGCGGCGTCCGATCCGCGTCGAGCGGAGTTTCGGCACCCCGGTGGGGCGCCGCAGGTCGGCGGTGGACAGGCCGATGCGCACACCGCTCCAGTCCTCGCCGGTGCGCTGCGCCACCGAGGCGCGCAGCGCCAGCCGTCCACCGTCCTCGCCCTGACGGCGCGTCAGTCGGTAGGAAGGGACCCAGACAGCACCGGGAACGCGGTACTCGACCTCCACCTCGACCGCCATGGGACCGCGTCCGGCGTCGGCATCGGCATCGGCATCGGCATCGGCATCGGCCAGGGTGAGCACGGCCGAGACCGAGGTCTGCACGGGCGACGTCGGCGTATCCGTAGGAGCGTTCTCCAGCCGGTCGGTGGCGAGGTCGAGTGCGTGTCCGAGGCGGCGGAGTTCCTCGTCCAGCTCGACGAGTCCGGCGTGCAGGGCCACCAACCGCCCGTCGACGAATTCCGCGAGTTCGAGCCACGCCTCGGCGGGCGTGCGCCGGTGCGGGTCCTCGCGCCTGCGCGCCGGCGGCACCGGGCGCACCGCCGCGACCTCCTCGATCCGCCGGGCCTGCCGGTCCCGGCGGGCCTCGACCGTCCGCTGCGCCTCGCGCAGCCGCTCCATCTCGCGGAGCAGTTCCTGGGGTGCGTCGGGAGCGAGTGGTTCGGCCTCGACGGCGATCCGGGCCTCGGTGACCCGCATGCCGGGCGCGTCCACGACGGTGGCGCGGAGCGACCCGGGGTCCAGCGAACGCGGCAGGCCGCTCACCCGTACCCGGCCGTCGGCCGCCACCGTGCCCCGGGCCAGCCGCCGGCACACCGCGCCGCGCGCGTACACCACCACCGACGTGAGCTTCGATCCCCACGGCTGCGTCGCGTCCGTCATCGCGCATCTCCCCCCGCCCGCCGCCGGTCCTCGGCGCCGAATCCGGTCGAAGACTACGCCGTGACCGTCGGGCGGTCAGCCCCTGACCGGCCCCCGGTCAGCCCCTGTGGAGTGCGTAAAGTCCCCGTATGGATCGGATCTTGCTGCGCAGGGCAGTCGACGAAGCGTTCACCGTCACCGGGGCGGGCACCCCGCCCTGGCCCGATCCTCATGCCGGTGCCGACGTACGGGACGAGGAGTACTCGCGGTGCCTGCGGCCGGAGAAGTACCGCATCCTCGCGGCCCGCGCGGAGGCGTGGACGCAAGGTTTGTGCCGGCTCGGCCTCGCCGCGGTGGAGCCGGCCGCCGACCCCGCGGCGCTGTGGCGGCGGGCCCCCGAAACCGGTGTCGGGAGCGCGGTACGGCTGCGCCCGGTGCGTGCGGACGCCGTTCCGCTGGTGTTCGGGTTCTCCGCCATCGGGGGAGTGCCCCGCACGGGAGTCGTGGTCGGGGCGGGCGAGCCGGCCACGACGCTGGGGGTGCTGCCCGACTGTGGCTGCGACGCCTGTGACGACGGCTCCGCCAACCTGCTGGAGGTGGTCGATGAACTGGTGGCCGCCGTGGTCACCGGCACGTTCGTGCACATCGACGCAGGGCGTGGCCGCACGATCCTCGCCGTGGGGGACGACTGGTCGGCGAGCAACTGGGACGACGCGCGGACCCCGGTCGAGGAAGCGGTCGCCGAAGCGCGGGCCGGGCGGTCGCCGTACGACGTGGTGCGCGGGCAGGCATGGGGGTGACGCGCGCGGCCGCTCGGGCGGGATACGGGTGTGGGCGTCGGCGCTCAGGAAGCCACAGAATCTGACGTTGATATTGTCTCGGTTGTGTTCTCTTTCTAGGGTGGGCGCGGCTCAACAGGCTTTCCTGGCCTCACCAGTTGCATGTCCCTGCACCTGAGGAAAGGCACATTCATGCCGCACCCGCACAGCGAGTACGTAAGCCGTCGTCGCCTCATGGAAGCGGGGGCTGCCGTGCTCGGCGCGCTCGCGCTGCCCGGCGTGCTGCCCGCGGCCCCGGCGTTCGGCGCCGCGAGAGACGTCACCGCCGGCCGTGACGAGTGGAACGGGCACATCGACCTCTTCCGGCTCGGCACCGAGCCCGCCCACACGACCCTCATGCCGTACGAGACCGTCGGCCAGGCCCTCGCCGCCGACCGCACCAGATCCCCGTTCCGGCAGAGTCTCGACGGCGACTGGAAGTTCGCGTACGTGGACCGGCCCGCCGACAAGCTCGACGACTTCTACCGCACCGACCTCGACGATTCCGACTGGGAGACCACCCCGGTCCCGTCGGCCTGGCAGCTGCACGGTCACGACGCCCCGATCTACATCAACATCACCTATCCGTGGTGGGGGCCCAACGGGCTCGGCGAGGAGGCCCAGCCGCCCGCCGCGCCGACCCGGTACAACCCCGTGGGCCAGTACCGGCGGACCTTCACCGTGCCGAAGGGCTGGGCGGGCCGGCGGACGTTCCTGCACTTCGAGGGCGTCAAGGCGGCCCATTACGTCTGGGTCAACGGCCAGTTGGCCGGATACCACGAGGACTCGTACACCCCCGCCGAGTACGACATCACCCCGTATCTCAAGGACGGCACCAACCAGGTCGCCGTCGAGGTCTACCGCTACTCGGACGGCGACTGGCTGCAGGACCAGGACATGATCCGGCTCAGCGGCATCTTCCGGTCCGTGTACCTGTATTCGACGCCCGGCGTCCACCTGCGCGACTTCAAGATCGAGACGCCGCTCGGCGACGGCCACACGTCGGCGGAGCTGTCGGTCACGGCGAGCGTGCGGGACTACGCGGGCGACGCCAAGGGGAAGACGTACACGGTCGAGACGCAGTTGTACGACGCCGGCGGGCACGCCGTCTGGACCCGGCCGCTGGCGAAGTCCGCGGCCCTCTCCGCGTCCGAGGTGAACGTCGAGGCCACCAAGTCCGTTCCCGCACCGCGCCTTTGGTCCGCAGAGGATCCCTACCTCTACACCGCCGTCCTCCGGCTGCGCGACCCCTCCGGCAAGGTCGTCGAGACGCTCTCGCACCGCATCGGCCTGCGCGAGTTCGCGCTCAAGGACGGGCTGATGCGCATCAACGGACAGCCCGTCTCCCTGCGCGGCACCAACCGCCACGAGATGCACCCGGACCACGGCTCTGCCCTCACCCGCGCCGACCTGGTCGAGGACATCAGGATCATCAAGCGGCTGAACATCAACTCCGTCCGCACCTCGCACTACCCCAACAACCCGCTCTGGCTCGAACTCGCCGACGAATACGGCCTCTACATCGTCGGCGAGACCAACCTGGAGACCCACGGCATCAACAACAAGTACCCGGGCAACGACCCCGACTGGACCAAGGTGTGCGTGGACCGTGCGCAGAACATGGTGCACCGCGACAAGAACCACGCCTGCGCCGTCATCTGGTCGCTCGGCAACGAAGCGGGCGGCGGCTCCTCCTTCAAAGCCATGCACGAGTGGATCCACGGCTACGATCCGACCCGCGTCATCCATTACGAAGGCGACGACAGTCCGGGCACCAGCGACATCCGTTCCAAGATGTACGAGTCGCCGACCGCGGTGGAGGCCCGGGCGAAGGACACCAAGGACACCCGCCCGTACGTGATGGTCGAGTACGCCCACTCGATGGGGAACTCCACCGGCAACTTCAAGGAGTACTGGGATGTCGTCCGCCGCCACGACGTCCTTCAGGGCGGCTGGATATGGGACTTCGTCGACCAGGCGCTGAACTGGCCGGCCCCGGCGCGCACCCTGCTGACCGAGACCGGTCCCGTAGGACTGAAGGGCGAGGTCATCAACCCTTCGGGCTCGTTCAGCCGTGAGAAGGGAGTCAGCGGGGCGACCGTCTTCGCCCGCGACGACCGGCTCGATCTGCGCGGCTCCCTCACCCTTGAGGCCTGGGTGACCCCGCACGTCCGCTACTCCGACCAGCCGATCCTGACGAAGGGCGACACTCACTACGCCCTGAAGCAGTCCGGCAAGACGCTCGAGTTCTTCCTCTACGCGGACGGCCAGTGGATCACCGCGTCCTGGGCCACTCCGGACGACGGCTGGACGGGGAACGAGCACCACGTCGCGGGCGTCTTCGACGCCGACGCGGGGACGCTGACCCTGTATGTGGACGGCGCGGCGAAGGCGACCAAGGCCACCACCCGCAAGCCGACCGCCAACACCGCACCCCTGTCGCTCGCGGGCGACGTCGACAACGCGACACGGGAGTTCAGCGGCACGATCCGCCGGGCCCGGGTCTACGCCCGTGCGCTGAGCGCGGGCGAACTCGCCGACGGCGGGCGCGGCCCGGACGGCGACGGGGTGCGCTTCTGGTTCGACGCGGGCACGGTCGGACACGAGACGAAGAAAGCCGGGGTCAAGACCTTCCCCGCGTACGGCGGCGACTGGGGCGACAACCCCAACGACGGTGCCTTCAGCGGCGACGGCATCGTCCTGCCCGACCGCGGCCACACCGGGAAGGCCGCCGAGGTCAAGCGGATCTACCAGGCGATCGCCGCGGCACCCAAGGCCGGGGGCGCCCCCGGCGAGATCACCCTCACCAACGAGAACCTTTTCACCAACCTCCGCGCCTGGGACGGCGCATGGGAGCTGGCGGTCGACGGCCGGGTCGAGCGGCGCGGCAAACTCAGCCGGGCCCAGCTCGACGTGGCCCCGCTGACCAGCAAGGACATCACGCTGCCGGTGAAGCTGCCGAGCAACCCGGCACCCGGCGCCGAGTACTTCCTGCAGCTCTCCTTCACGACCAAGGAGCGCACCCCGTGGGCGGACACCGGGTTCGAGGTGGCGCGCGTGCAACTGCCCCTCGACGCGGGCAGCCCCGAGGTCGTACCCGTACCGCTCACGCAGGTGCCGAGGCTGTCGTGCAAGGAGGGTGACGCGAACGTCACCGTCACGGGCAGCCGCCTCAAGGTCGTCGTCGACAAGTCGACCGGACTCATCACGACGTTCGAGTCGGGCGGCACGAAACTCCTCGTCTCGGGCGCGGTCCCGAACTTCTGGCGCGCCCCGATCGACAACGACCGCGGCAACGGCCAGCACACCCGCAACCAGACCTGGCGGGACGCGGGCGCGCGGCGTGAGGTCACGGGCGTGACGGTGCGTGACCTCGACGGCCGGGCGGTCGAGATCACGGTCAAGGGCACGCTGCCGACGACCACCGCGTCGACGTACAGCACGACCTACACGGTCTTCGGCAACGGCGAGATCAAGGTCGACAACACGCTCCACCCGGGCGCGGCGAACCTCCCCTACCTCCCCGAGGTCGGCACCCTCCTGCACCTCCCCGCGGCCTTCGAGCAGCTGCACTACTACGGCCGCGGCCCCGAGGAGAACCACTGGGACCGCAACGACGGCACGGACGTGGGCCGGTGGTCCTCCACCGTGCGCGACCAATGGACCCCGTACATCCGGCCGCAGGAGAACGGCAACAAGACCGACGTGCGCTGGGCGGCTCTCACCGACCGGCGCGGGCACGGCCTGCTCGTGTGGGGCGAGGAACTCCTGGAGCTCAACGCCTCGCACCTCACCCCCGAGGATCTGTCGGTCGGCGCCCGCCACGACTACCAGCTCACCCCGCGCGACGAGGTGGTGCTGCGCGTCAACCACCGCCAGATGGGTGTCGGCGGCGACAACAGCTGGGGCGCGCACACACACGACGCGTACAAGCTGCTCGCCGACCGGGACTACGCCTATACGTACCGGCTGCGGTTGATCACGGACGTGGATGACGCGGTACGGCTGGCGCGCCGGCCCACGGCGCTGAAATGACTACGCCTCTCCCGCCCTGTGGAGTGAGCCGCCCCGCACCCGCGCGGTGGCTCACTCCACTGACCTCCAGCTCCAGAGCTCCGGCCGCCCGCTCAGGTCAGTCCCTCAGCCCCGCCGGTAGGCGCTGCGTCCCACCGCGGAGAGCAGGGAGCCGATGGCCGCGCCGATGACGAGGTAGACGGCGGCCGTCGCGATCTTTGCCCAGAGGTCCGCGCTCGTCGTGAACGGCAGCAGCACCATGATCGCGGTGGCGAGGGCGACGATCCAGGTGAAGAACCGGCCCGGCTGCGGCGTGAGGACGATCAGGACGTGCAGCAGTGCCGTCGCCGCGAGGGCGGCCACGGCCGCGCCTCCGGCGAGCACACCGGTGGTGGCGTTTCCCATGGCACCGTCTCCCTCCGGCGCGAAGACGGGGATACCGAGGATTCCTCGTACGAAAAGGAGGGCGACGGCCGCGGTCAGAGCGGCGACCAGCGCCGTCACGGCACCGCCGGCCCAGAGCCGTCCGGCGTCGACCCGCGAGGTCGGCGCGGGCCGGGCGGAATCGGACGAGTAGTACGTCGCCGCGGTGTACGACGGGTCGTGGTGCGGAGGGACAGGGCGGCCGTACGGGCCGTCGGGGGTCTCCACGCTTGGACTCCTCACACAATGGGGTACGGATGGAAGCGGGCGTGCCCGCCATCCGTACCCGGTGAGGATCCTGAGTCGGCTTCGCGTACCGCCGACAGGGTGAGAGCGCGCCCGGATCCGAGGTCAGCTCGTGGTGCAGGAGACGGTGGGCCAGGTGGTGTTGCCGTTGTGCTGGATGGTGACGCCGAAGGTGTTGCCGGTGCCGTTGGGTTTGGCGGTCAGTACTTGGGCGCTGGGGTAGGTGGCGTTGGTGTTCCAGGTGGAGAGGATTTTGGCGGGGGAGGGGACGTTCATGGTGACGGTCCAGTTGCTGGAGCCGGTGACGGCGACGTTGAGGTTGTAGCGGTCGCTCCATGACTGGCCGGCGGAGAGTGCGGCGGTGCATGCGCCGCTGCCACCGCCGCCGCCTGACCCGCCGTCGGGCGCGACGGCGCGGCCGGTCGTCGGCGAGATCATGCCGGCGCACAGGCCGCGCGCGGCCAGCCCCTGCGCGATCCGCGGGATCGCGGCGAGTGTGTTGGCGGGCCAGTCGTGCATCAGGATGACCTGGCCGTTGGTGAGCCGGCCGGCGGCCGCCACGATCGCGTCGGTGCTTGCGCCGTTCCAGTCCTGCGAGTCCACGTCCCAAATGATTTCGGTCAGGCCGTACTTGGCCTCGACCGCTTTCAACGTCGCGTTGGTCTCGCCGTAGGGCGGCCGGAACAGTTTCGGTGTACCGCCGCCCGCGCCGGCGATGGCCTGCTGGGTCCGGGCGATCTCCGAGTCGATCTGCGCCTGCCCGAGCGTGGTCAGGTGCGGGTGTGTGTAGCTGTGGTTGCCGACCCACATTCCGGCGTTGACCTGTGCCTTCACCTGGGACGGGTTGGCGGCGGCGTACTGGCCCTCGTTGAACATGGTGGCCCGCAGCCCGTTCCGGGTGAGCGCGTTGAGCAGGGCAGGGGTGTTGCCGGACGGGCCGTCGTCGAAGGTGAGCCCGACGTATCCGTTGCAGGCGGCGGCCTGCGCGGGAACGGCGGCATGGACGGTCAGGATGCTCGCGGCAGCCATGGTCACGACAGCCACCTTGGTCATCAGGGAACGCAGCGAGTGACGGGTTCTTCGGTTTCTCATGCTGGGGTGCTCCTTCGACATCGAGAGGGTGGGGGTCAGCTCGCGGTGCAGGAGACGGTGGGCCAGGTGGTGTTGCCGTTGTGCTGGATGGTGACGCCGAAGGTGTGCCGTTGCCGTTGGGTTTGGCGGTCAGGACCTGGGCGCTGGGGTAGGTGGCGTTCGTTCATGTGCGGGCGTCCTCCTCGTCCTTGTGAGGCCGATGGGAGCCGGGCGGCGTGACACGAACCTGCGGGGCGTCGGTGACCGACAGGTGGGGCGGCCCGGAGCGGCAGGGGTGGGGTCCTGCCGCCGGCGATAGCTTTGATCTGACCCTGCCAACTGTCAAGAGTTTCGGCACTCGCCCCGAAACATTCGCTCACTGGTGCTGACCCAACCTGATTTACTTCACAGGTCAGTTGAGGCTCGGCGGCGCAAAGATGGCGCAGATTAATGGCGGAGTCTCGTCAATCAGAGGATCAAGATTCGGCTTGGGCCCTCAAATGTTTCGAGACGTCCAGCGTGTCGAGAGTTCCCCTCGCGCGCCTTGTCCATGCGGGCCGCCCTCGTTCCGCGTCACGTCGGCGCGACAGCAGGGCGACATGGGCGCACTGGCCGAACAGAGTCGCGTTACGAGCCTCCAACTAGGCGCCTGTGCAGGAGAGTTGGCCGGTAAAGGCGGGGCCATGTGGGCTGCTGCTCGGACCATTGACGTCGAGTGGCACGCTGGCTAACTTCCTGGAGGCGCCACCGCGTTGTCTGCGTGTCATCGCTCCGGTCTTCCGCACGAATCCGCGACGCAAGAGAGCCCCACGCACTTTCCTTCGGCACCTGTCTCGGGTGTCGCGCGGCCGGCTATCGACAACGATGTCAGCAGTCGGCCGTCGGCCCGCCCGCACCACTGTCCCCCCAGCAGTGAGGAACCGATCATGAAGAGACTCAGAGCCGCATTGGTCGCGTCGGTGATGGCCGTGCTGGGCACGGGCATCGCCCTGCCGACGACGGCCACCGCCACGGCAAGGACCGCATCCTCGGCCGCCGCCCCGGCCTCCCTACGCCTGATGCCGCTGGGGAACTCGATCACTTGGGGGGTCGGAAGCCCCTCGGGCAACAGCTACCGGGGCTTCCTGGGGAACAAGCTGGCAGCCCAGGGGCACACGCTGGACTTCGTCGGGTCCGGCCGCAACGGCTCCATGTCCGACCCGGACAACGAGGGCCACTCCGGTTGGCGCATCGACCAGATCGCCTCCATCGCCGACTCCGTGCTGCCCCAGTACCGCCCCAACGTGATCACGCTGGAGATCGGCACGAACGACCTGAACGGCAGCTACCAGGTCCCGACCGCGCCCGACCGGATGAGCGCGCTGATCGACCAGGTCCTGCGCGCCGCGCCCGACGCGACCGTGCTGGTCGGCACCGTGATCGTCTCCACCAGTGCGACCGAGGAGGCCTACCGGCCGGAGTTCAACCAGAAGCTGACGCAGATCGTCCAGTCGAAGGCGGCCGCGGGCAAGCACGTGCGGCTCGTCGACATGGGTGCTCTGACCGCCGCCGATCTCTCCGACGCGCTCCACCCGAACGACAGCGGCTTCAGCAAGATGGCCGACGCCTTCGACGCGGGCGTGCAGGCCGCCGACGCGGCCGGCTGGATCGCGCCGCCCGTCGCGGTGGGTGGCGCGGTGCGCTCCGGGATCGACGGCAAGTGCCTGGACGTCAATGGCGGCAACTCCGCCAACGGGACGGCCGCCCAGATATGGTCCTGCAACGGCACCGCCGCGCAGGTCTGGTCAGCGCGCTCGGACGGGACCCTGCGGGCGCTCGGCAAGTGCCTGGACGCGACGGGCAGAGGCACGGCCAACGGCACCAAGGCCGCGATCTGGGACTGCAACGGCGGCGCCAACCAGGTCTGGCAGGCGTACAACGGCGGCTACCGCAACCCGGTCTCCGGCCGCTGCCTGGACGACCCGGGCTCGTCCACGACCGACGGCACCCAAGTGGTGCTCTGGGACTGCACCGGCGGCCCGAACCAGCGGTGGACCACTCTTCCGGTCACCACCTGACTTCGGTACGAGGCGCCACCAGGTTCGGCCGGACCGGTCACAGGGGCCGGCCGAACCCCTCCCGGTGGTGCGGTCCTCAGGCCTGGGCCAGGTGGATCGCCGCGGCCGGGCAGACGGCCGCCGACTCCCTCACGTCGTCGTGGTGGGCGGGATCGGGGTGTTCCGTGAGGAGCTCGACGATGCCGTCGTCGTCCTGGTCGAAGACGTCGGGGGCCAGGAGGACGCACTGTCCGGAGGCCACGCATTTGGGCTGGTCGACTTCTACGCGCATGAGGTTCTCGTCTCCGCTGATGGGGGTGGGGGCAGTAGGCGCCGGGCGTGGTGGGGTCACCAGGTGACGGGGAGTGCGTAGACGCCGTAGACGAAGCCGTCGTGCTTGAACTCCAGTTGGTCGATCCGGGTGGCCAACTGCAGGGTGGGGATGCGCTTGTAGAGGGTGCTGTAGACGCACTGCAATTCGATACGGGCAAGCGGCTGGCCCAGGCACTGGTGGACGCCGAACCCGAAGGCCACGTGGCGGCGGGCGTCCCGGGTGAGATCGAGGCGGTCGGGGTCGGGGAAGGCGTCGGGGTCGCGGTTCGCGATGTCGTTGGCGAAGATGATGCCCTCGCCCGCGCGGATGGTGCGGCCGCCGACCTCGATGTCCTCCAGCGCCACCCTGCGGCGCCCGCTGTGCGTGATGTTCAGATAGCGCAGCAACTCCTCGACGGCGCCTGCGACCGCCTTGGGGTCCTCCGCCTCGCGCAGCAGGGCGAGTTGGGCAGGGTTCTCCAGCAGCGCCAGGGTGCCCAGCGCGATCATGTTGGCGGTCGTCTCGTGCCCCGCGGCGAGCAACAGGACGCCCATGCGTGCGGCCTCCCGCTGGGTCATCTCTCCGGTGGCCACCCGTTTGACGGCCAGTTCGGACAGGAGGTCGTCGCCGGGCGTCGCGCGTTTCACCGTCAAGAGGTCGTACAGGTAGTCGGTGAGGCCTTCGGACGCTTCACGCACCTCCTCGGGCGTGGACGACCGACGGATGATGACCTTGGTGTGGCGCTGGAAGAAGTCGTGCTTCTCGTAGGGCACGCCGAGCAGTTCGCAGATGACCAGGCTGGGGATCGGCAGCGCGAACGCCTCGACCAGGTCGACGGGGCCCGGCCCGGCGAGCATGCCGTCGATCAGGTCGTCGACGATCCTCTGGACCGCGGGCCGCAGCGCCTCCATCTTCTTGACCGCGAACGGCGCGGTCACCATGCGGCGCAGTCGGGCGTGCTCGGGGTCGTCCATGTTGATGAAGGTGGGGCTTCGACGGTCCCGCTCCCGCATCCCCGCGCTTCGGTGCGGGAAGCCGGGCTGTGCGGGGTCGGAGCTGACGCGCGGATCGCCCAGCAGCGTGCGCATGTGGTCGTGGCGGGTGATCAGCCACGGGCTGCTCCCGTCCCAGATCCGAACGCGGGTGACGGGGCTGTCCGTCTGCAGCGCGTGCAGTGCGGGCGGGGGGTCGAACGGGCAGCCGGCAGCCCGGGTGCCGGGGAGTTCGGGCAGGCCGACGGCTGTGTCCGCGGTGGGGGTCATGCGTGCCTCCGTGAGGGGGAAGGATCGCGTGCCCCATATTCCTAACAGTGTTAGTGGCCCCATACAGCTAAATGACGGAAGGTGACCGTCGGTGGTGAGTCATCTGGCCAGCACCAGTTCGAGGAGCTCATCCACCATTCCCTCGAGCTGCTTCCGGTCCGCTGCGAAGGGCACGGCCGCCGCCATGGCCACCAGCCCGTGAACCGACGCCCACAGCAGAGGAGTCGACCGGTCGGGGGCCGCGGACCCGCCGCCGCTCCGGCAGGCGGCCACCGCGTCGTTCCACACCGCGTGCACCGTCCACAGCGGATGCGAGGGCGCCTCGTCGCGCGGCACCTCGATCCGCTCGATGCCGAACATCAGCCGGTACACCCGTGGATTGTCCAGCGCGAAAGCGCAGTAGCGCTGCGCCAGCGCACGCAGGGCGTTGTACGGCCCGGCTTCCCGCTCGTCCGTCCAGGCGTCCCGCAACTCGGACGCCAGACGCCCGTAGGCTCGCTGCGTCACCGTCGCGACCAACGCCGCCCGGTCCTTGAAGTGCAGGTAGATGCTGGGGGCCGAGATGCCGACCTCCCGCGCCACCGCACGCAGCGACAGGTCCCTCTCCCGGCCCGACTCCGTCAGCATCCGTGCCGCGGCCCGGACGATCTCCTCCTTCAACGCCGCGCCTTCGCCCCACCGGCTCTGCCTCCGGCGGGTGAACCTTTCCTCCATGCCAACCCCTCCTGACCCGGCGGCGCTTGTCCGGCAAGTCTGACCGGAACCGACCGGCTCCCTGTCACGCACGGCAACCACTGGCCGGGCGGGACAACCGGCTCCGCGAGTACTGCACCCTATGACGCGGCGCATTCTGAAAGGCGTCCGAGAGGAAAGGGCGGAGGTGCCGATGCCGGAGACCCCTGCCCGCTGACCAGCAGCTCACCCAGGCAGGTGCAGACGCCGCGACTACTCTGCTCGCTGTGAACGACTCTTCAGTGGACGCGAAGGACTTGGATCGGCTGACCGCGCTGTCGGACGGCATCTTCGCCATCGCCATGACGCTGCTCGTCCTCGACATCCATGTCACCAGCGGGCTGGACGCGGACGCATTCCGGCACATGCTGCACGACCTGCTGCCCAAGGTCGGCGCCTACGCGCTGAGCTTTGCGATCCTGGCCAATCTGTGGCGTGACCACCGCAGGATCCTGCAGCAGGCGCAACGAACGGACGCGGTGACCGTCCGTCTGGCCCTCGCCGGGCTCGGGGTGATCGCGTTGCTGCCCTTCCCGACCACCATGCTGTCGGAGTACGCCTCGCAGCCGCTCGCCGTCGTCGTCTACGCGGCCACCATCATCGTGATCGACCTGCTCCAGCTGGCTCTGCTGCTCGCCATCCACCGCCGCCCGAACCTGGCCCGCCCGGACGCTCCGCACGTCGCAGGCGGGATCGTCGCGGACCTGGGCTCGACCGTCCTGGTCTTCGCGATCACCATCCCGATCGCGTTCGCCTCGCCCGCGGCGGCGATGTGGTGCTGGCTGGCACAGCTCCCGCTCCGGTTCGCCCTCGGACGCAGCGGACGGGGACGACGCGCTCTCGACGTCGGCTGACGCCCCGTCGCGTGTGTGCACGCGTGCCGCGCCGACCGGGGCTGCGCTCCCGCACCGGCCTGCCGAAGATCACGTCGCGCCCGGCGACATCCCACCGGATCGGGCACGGGCGCAGGTCGGCGTGGCCTCCGGGCCACCGGCTCCATCGGTCGACAACGGCGACAGAACATGCTGGGCGCCGGCCTGGGCATCTGGGGCTGCGCCGATCCGGCCCGCATGCCGTCGCGTGCGGGCCGGAACGCTTCCGGTCGGGGCGGAACACCGGTCAGCCCAGGTTCCACTGCTGGTTGGCGCCCCCGTTGCAGGTCCACAACTCCAGCGCGGTGCCGTTGACGTTCCCTGCGGGTTTGTCGCCGCCCGTCACATCAAGGCACAGTCCCGACTGGGTGCCCGTGATGGTTCCGTTCGGGTTGAGTCGCCACTGCTGGTTGGCTCCGCCGTTACAGGTCCACAGCTGGACCGCGGTGCCCGGAGTCGTCTGATTGTCGTCGGCGTCGATGCACTGCGAGCCGTTGTGCAGGCGCAGTTCACCGGCGGCTGTGAGCGTCGCGGCCTGGTTTGCGCCGCTGTGGCAGTCCCAGATCTCGATCTTGGTACCGGGTTCCGTCCCACCGCCTTCGGCGTCCAGGCAGCGCTGGGAGGAGGCACTGATCAGGGAATGCGTCGTACCCGTACTGCTGCCGGTACCGGCCGAGACCCGGTACATCACCGTGCCATGGGCGGGCACCGATGCGCTGATCGTGCCGTTCGTCGACGACACTTCCTTGGACCACAGGTTGGTCAGCCGGTACGAGGACGCGGCCGGCAGTCCGGCCGCGGTGGCCGTGGTGCTGACGGTGGCCGTGCCGCTGCCCTCGTTGGTGAGGGTGACCGAGCGGTCGCCGTTGGACAACTGCTTGGACATCACGACCAGTCCGCCGGAGGAGGAGACGACGGTGCCCTGTTTGCCCAGGGAATCCTGGTCGACGGCTATGACGTCGGTGTTCCTCAGGATGGTCAGCGTCGCCGGGCTCGCGGTGCGGATGTCACTGCCGATGAGCAGGGGAGAGGCCATCTGCGCCCAGAGGCTGAAGTGGGTGCGGTACTCGGTGTCGGTCATGCCGCCATTGCCGACTTCCAGCATGTCCGGGTCGTTCCATGCGCCAGGTTTGGCGTACTGCGCCAGCGGCTGGTTCTGGTGCGCTTTGCCGATCATGCTCGACCAGTTGTCGCTGATGTCGCCGGTGGTGCGCCAGGAGTTGCCGATGGGCGGCGCCCAGTTCCAGGGCTGGTTGGAGCCCCACTCGCAGATGCTGTAGAGGATCGGGCGGCCGGTGGCTTTGAGCGCGTCCCCCATCGTCTTGTACCGGGTCTGCGCGTCGGCTCCCGTGTTGTTGCAGTTGTCGTACTTGAGGTAGTCCACGCCCCAGGAGGCCCACAGGGTGGCGTCCTGCTTCTCGTGCCCGAGGCCGCCGGGGAAGCCGTTGGCCGCGCAGGTCTTGGTGCCCGCGCTGGAGTACAGGCCGAACTTCAGGCCCTTGGAATGCACGTAGTCCGCGACGGCCTTGATGCCGTTCGGGAAGCGCGCCGGGTCGGCGACCAGGTTGCCGGAGGCGTCCCGCGAGGGCAGCGCCCAGCAGTCGTCGAGGTTGACGTAGGTGTAACCGGCGGCCTTGAGGCCCTTGGACACGAAGATGTCGGCGATGCCCTTGACCATCGCCTCGTTGAACTGCGAACCGCAGCCCGTGGTGTTCCAGTTGTTGAAGCCCATCTGGGGGGTCCGAGCCAGGCCGTTCTCCAGCGCGGCGGCCTCCGGCGCGGCGGCGATCTGCACCCCGATCGCGGCCCCCGACGTCAACGCGGCCGCACCTGCCAGGCCACCGACAGCAAGCGCGAGCGAGGCGGCCGAAGCCGCGAAACGTTCTCTGAAACTGTGCTGTCCGAGAGGCATGTGCGGCTCCTAGAGGGTATTTGGCGCACAATTCAACAAGCCTGAACGAAAAACAACCACATCAGACCTTCAGGGTGCGTACATGTCAAGAGCCCTGCGCCGCATGCGGCGCCGGTTCCTGGTGTTCCGCCCTGGACCTGTGCGGTGCCGTATGCATTGACGTGGGCATGTCGCATAGCTAGCTTCGGAAGCGCTCTCCTGTACTCGCACACACCGCGTCCCCACCATGCCAAGACGTGTCGGGAGCCTCTTCCATGAACCCATTGAGATCCACATCGGTCGCCGTGTCGGCCGCTCTGACAACGTTGTCCGCACTGCTGATCGGCGGGGTGTCGTCACCACCCGCCGCCGCGGCGCCGACGTCCCTGTGCAACAAGTACTGCGACGCCCGGGACCCCTCGCTGAGCCCCCAGGACCGCGTTCCCGTCAGCACCACGGTCTCCGCGCGGTCGGTCGCGCTGCACTTCGACGACACCGACGCGATGGGCTGGGCGTCCATCGACAACGGCGGACCCGGCGATCGCGTGTGGCTGGACCGGTCCATGGACGGCGGACGGACCTGGGCCTCGGGCAGCCGCCTCGGCGACACCGCCGTACCGGCCGGAGGGCGGGGCTGGCGCACACAGATGTACAACGTCGACGACTGGAACGCCCGGGGAGTCGGAGCCCTTCGGGCCTGCGGCCAGCCGGCCGGCGGAGCCATCGCGTGTACAGCGTGGGCGCGGACCACCTGGAACGCGGGCAGTCGGAGCACCGCGGCAGCCACCGCGCTGATGATGTCGTTCGACCGGACCAGCAAGCTTTTCGGCGGAAACGGCTGGTGGACCAGTGCCAACGCACTGACCGCGATCATCGACAACAGCCGTATCAGCGGCATGGGCAGCTACACCTACGCCATCGCCGAGACATACGACAAGAACGTCAACGCGCAGGGAGGGCAGTTCCGGAACGAGTACCTCGACGACACCGGGTGGTGGGGGCTTGCCTGGATCGCCGCCTACGACGCGACCGGCGACAGCCGGTATCTCGCCACCGCGCGGGCCGACGCGGACCACATGAACGCCAACTGGAACAACACCTGTGGTGGCGGGGTCCGTTGGAACACGAATGGCAATTACAAGAACGCCATCACCAACGAGCTGTTCCTCCGTCTCACTTCGGCCCTGCACAACCGCATCCCCGGCGACACCGTGTACCTGAACCAGGCGAAGAGCGAATGGAACTGGTTCCGGAACAGCGGCATGATCAACGGTGGCCACATGATCAACGACGGTCTCAATGACTCCTGCGCCAACAACGGCCAGCCCACCTGGACGTACAACCAGGGCGTCATCCTGGGGGCGTTGACCGAACTCCACAGAGCCACCGGCGACGCCGCTCTCCTGACCACGGCACGGCAACTGGCCGATGCCTCCACCGTCCGGCTCCAGACGAACGGCGTCCTGCGCGAACCGGGCGAGGGCGACAGCTGCACGGGGGACGGCCCGAGCTTCAAGGGCGCCTACGTCCGCGGACTCGGCACGCTCAACCGCCAACTCTCCGACCACCCCTACGCCCCGGCCCTCACCCGCTGGGCGAACAGCGCCTACGACAAGGACCGCAACGCGCTCGACCAGTACGGCCCGCACTGGAGCGGGGGCGGCGGCGCCACCGACTACGGCTGCCAGCAGAGCGTGCTCGACCTCCTCAACGCCGCCACAGGCTGAAACCGGCACGGTGCCGAACGGGTCACGTCGCGTCCGCCGCACCGAAGTTGGGATCGCGTGCCGAACCGGGCCTGACGCACCCGTTGGACTCACCGTGCGACAAGGCTTGTTTTTTCGTTGGCACTTGTTTCTTTTGGCATGGAGCTTGACGGCAAATTCAACACGACACCACACTGTCGCGCGGCTGACCCGACCGTCCGTAGTCGGTGTCCACCCGCGACAGCGGCAAGCCGCTGTGGGCCGGCGAGGGCGGCTCGAACGACATGGACTCCGGCGCCCCCGCGGTGATCCGGTCGATCCTGCGGCGTAGGGCAGGTTCGGGGTGATCGCGGCGTACTCGATCGGTGAGAGCACCTGGGCGACCGCGCGGGTCACCCAATTCACCCAGCCGGGCTGGAAGTTCATCAACTCCGCCTCGGGCCACCTCGGCGGTGCGGCGTCCAACGGCAGCTACGTGACGCTGAAGTCGCCGAACGGCTCCGACTGCTCCACCGTCCTGGGCGTGCGCGTCCGTGACGCACTTCTTGAGCAGGGCTGGACCGTGCCCGAGAGCCAGGCCGACTTCGTCTGGCTCCGCCTCGGTCGGGAGACCGCCGCGTTCGCCGAGCACTGCGGCGACGCCGGGGTGACCGTGCGGCCCTACGGCCGGGACGGCGTCCGGATCACCATCGGGGAACGAGAGGCGAACGAGGACCTGTTGGCCGCGGCGGCTCGTTTTCATCGTCAGGAACTCACTGCATCGCTCAGCACGGGGTGAGGCGGCGGGGGGTACACCCTCCCCTCTGTCGGCGACTGCGCGAACCGACTCGCTGGGCAGACCGGGCGATCCGCCCTTTCTTACTGCACATATATTGCAACTAAGCAGAATGTGCAGAAGGAGGTCGTGGTGAGCGCACCGGTGGTGCTGGGGATCGAGTCGTCGTGCGACGAGACCGGCGCGGGCATCGTGCAGGACGGAAAGCTGCTGGCCCACGTGGTGGCGTCGAGCATGGACGAGCACGCCCGCTTCGGCGGCGTGGTCCCCGAGATCGCGTCCCGCGCGCACCTCCAGGCGTTCACGCCGGTCGTGCGACAGGCTCTGGCCGAGGCCGGGCTGCGGCTCGGGCAGATCGACGCGGTCGCCGTCACTACCGGTCCGGGTCTGTCGGGCGCGCTGCAGGTCGGCCTGGCCGGAGCGAAATCTCTCGCCTACGCGGCGGGCGTCCCGCTCTACGGGGTGCACCATCTGGCCGGGCACGTCGCCGCCGACACCCTGGAGCACGGCCCGCTGCCCGAACCGTGCGTCGTCCTGATCGTCTCGGGTGGTCACACGTCGCTGCTCCTCGTCCGGGATCTGGTGCGCGAGCCGATCCTGCACCTGGGTGACACCCTCGACGACGCGGCGGGCGAGTGCTTCGACAAGGTCGCCCGCATCCTCGGCCTGCCCTACCCGGGCGGCCCCGCCATCGACCGTGCCGCGAGAGCCGGCAACCCGGACGCGGTCGCCTTCCCCCGTCCGCTGACCAAGGGCAGCGACGACCCGTACGCCTTCTCCTTCTCCGGCCTCAAGACGGCGGCGGCCCGGTGGGTGGAACAGCACCGCCTGCGCGGCGAGGAACCCTCGGTCGCCGACGGGGCCGCCGCACTGCAGGAAGCCGTCGCCGACGTCCTCACCCGCAAAGCCCTCCGCGCGTGCCGCGACCACGGCGTGCGCACGCTGATCGTGGTCGGCGGAGTGGCGGCCAACTCCCGTGTACGCGCCCTGGCGGAACAGCGCTGCGCCGCAGCCGGGATCGAACTCCGGGTGCCGCCGATGACGCTGTGCACGGACAACGGCGCCATGATCGCCGCCGTGGGGGACCTGCTCGTACGATCCGGCGCCGAACCGGCCCCGCTCGATGTGTCCATCGACCCGTCCGCACCCCTGGAGTACGCCTCCCTCACCCCGCTCTCCGCCCCTGCGGTCCGGGCCGCGTGCTGAGCCCGGCGGTCGACGAGGACCGCTCCATGGAGTTCCGGCATGGGCCTGGAGCGCACGGCCCCCTGCTCCAGGGCGTCGACAACCTCTACGAGATCGACGAGACGATCGCGTCTGGTTGCAGGCCCGCCAGATCCGGGTCGGCTCGGTCAGGCGAACCAGAGTGCTCGTGCGACGAGAAGCAGCACCACCAGTGCCACGACGGTGGCTTCCTTCCAGAGCAGGCGTCGGATCTGTCGGCTGTCGGATTCGGTGTACTGGGCGGCGCGGCGGGCGAGTTCGGGATGGCGCAGGGTGGCTTCTGTGGGGCTTTCGCTTGTCACCGGTGGCTGTGGGCGCGGTTCACCGTGCGGGCTCATCCGTGTCGACCTTTCCGGTTTTGACGGTTTTCTGCCACGTCATGTCTGCGTGGCGGAGCTCGGCGACGAAGGCTGCGACGGCGCAGGCGGCGAGGAGTGTGCCGCCGCAGTCGGGCGGAATCGCGGTCGACCAGGAGCAAGCGCGCGCTGACCGGCGGAGAGCCGGCCGGGGCAGCAGCGTCATTCCGATTAAATTCTACGAATTCAGGCATAACGTCATCAGTGTATGAAAAATATCCGTATCCCTGCGGGGTCGTCGCTCGGTGACGCAGGCAGAGACGTGCTCGGATCCCCGTGCCGCCGTCCCCGTGCGCTTCGTGGCCAGGGGCCAAGGCCCGGCGCGGGGTCACCCCCGCGCCGAAGCCCTCCGGGCCTCGGCGATCCGCCCCATCCCCGCCGGGTAGGGCAGGCTCCGGGCCAGCGCCTCCGCGACCTCCAGGGCCCGGGCCCCGGCGTTGCCACCCAGGGCCACCGCATGCACCACCCCGGCATCCACTTCGGCAAGGCGCTCACCGCTGCCGCGGGCCCGCTCCATCTCCCCGGCGGCGATCAGCTGTGCCGCCTCCCGTCGACCGGCGAGCACGTGGGCCCACGCCATCAGGACGGGTGCCTCGTCCTCGCGCAGCAGCTCGCGGACGCGTTCGGGACGCTCCTGGCGCAGGGCCAGTTCGGCCCGTGCCGTGCGTACCTCGAAGCGGGCCTGCTGGTCACGTGCCATGCCGACCGATTGCTCCGCACGATCCAGCGGGCCGGCCGCCCGCTCGGGCTCCCCGGCCCGCATCAGCACCCGCGCCAGCGCGGCCAGCGCATACGGCAGCGACCACGCGTCGTTCGTGTCGGCGCCCGCCACCGCTGCCTCGGCCAATTCGCGGGCGGCATCGAACTCCTCGAGCAGCAGCCGCAGTTCGGCCAGATTCGCCCGCTCGAACGCGGCCGCCGTCGGGTCCCCGGATTCCTCGGCGAGGACCAGCGCCCGCTGTCCGGTGGCAACCGCCTCCCGCAGCCGCCCGCTGCGCCGCGCGTTCTCCCGTAGTACGGACAGCACGGAGCCGAGCAGCGCGGAGTCCCCGTATGCGCGGGCGGGAGCGAGTGCCAGATCGGCGGCCTCGCGGGCCTCGTTGAAGCGGCCGGCGAGCGCCAGGTTGGTGGCCTGTCCGGAGTAGCAGCGTGCCAGGAGCCCCTGGCCGGTCAAGCCCGGCACCCGCAAGGTGGGGGCGAGAGCGTGCCGGGCGGCCGCGTAGCCGTCCGCGTACCGTCCCTGAACGCCCAGCACGATCGCCCGCGTGAGGTGGTGGGTCGCCGTCGGTTCGGGCGCGGTGTCCTCGGTGGGCGGGTGCGCGGCCAGTACGCGGTGGGCGGCCTGCGCGTCCTCGGCCTTGACGAGGGTCTCCGCGAGCCGGGCCGCCGCGAGCACGGTGTCGTCGTGGTCGTCGCGCCGTACGAATTCGGCGAGCGCGCGCCGCAGTACGTCGGCAGCAGCACCGAAGTGACCCATCCGGCGCAGCACTTGGGCGTGCGCGAGCCGGGCGCGGGCGGCGTCCACGTCGAGCCGGGCGACCAGGTCGCGGTAGTAGCGGTCGGCGGTGTCGTTGGCGTACACGGCGGCGGCGCGCTCCGCGGCCCGGCGCAGATACGCGGCGGCGCGCGGATCGTCGGCCCGGGTGAAGTGCGAGGCGAGCGTGTCCACGGCGTCCGGGCGGCGGCGCAGCACGGTCTGGGCGAACGCGGCGTGCAGCTGCTGCCGCCGTACGTCGCTCAACTGCTCGTAGCAGGTGAGGCGGACCAGCGGATGGCGGAAGGCGAGGCCGGCCTCGGCCCGTCCGGCGACGACCACCTTGCGTTCCTCGATGAGCGCGGCGCCGATGGCGTCCTCGATGGCGTCGGCGGCGCCCGCGGCGTCGACAGCGGGCCGCAGCCCCTGCGCGGCGACGTCGAGCAGCTCGCTCAGCGCCGCCTCGCCGCCCGCGACGGACAGCGCCTCCACGACCCGGCGGGTCTCACGGCCGAGCCGGCCGAGCCGCCCGGCCACCAACTGCCGTACGCCGTCGGGTGCTTCGTCGCCGCCGGTGCCCCGGGCGAGTTCGAGGGCGAACAGCGGGTTGCCGAGGGAGAGTTCCCACACCTGTCCGAGCCGGTCGTCGGAGCGGGTCCGCGGCGCGGCGTCGCGGACCACGGCAAGGCACGCCTCTCGGTCGAGACGGCCCAACTCCTCCTGAGTGATCAGGTGTTGGCGGGTCAGGTGGGCCAGAGCGAGACGCCGGGCGTCGCCCTCGGGTACTTCCTCGGCGCGGTACGTCACCAGAAAACGCAAGGCGCTGCCCGTGGCGGCGGCCCGCCGGGCGAGATGGCTGAGCAGCTGGTACGAGCCCTCGTCGGCGGCGTGCAGATCGTCCAGGACCACCAACACCGGGCGGCTCGCGGCGAGTTCGCCGAGTACGCCCGACGCGGCCCGGAACAGCCGGTCGCGTTCTTCCTCGGGGCCGCGCCGTTCACCGGTGTGTACCCGGCCGAGCGACGGCAGGAACGCGGCCAGTTCGGGGTACTCGGCGCCGACCCGGGCCCGCTCCCCGGCGTTCCGGTCGACGAGCCAGCCGTCGAGGGCCTCGGCGAACGCCCCGTACGGCGTGTGCCCCTCCGCGTCGTGCCCGCCGCCCCACAGCACAGCGGCCCCGGCCCCGGCGGCCCGCCGCGCCACCTCGCCGGCCAGCCGGGTCTTGCCGATGCCCGCCTCGCCGGTGAGCAGGGTGATGGGCGGGCCGCCCGCGCCGAGCAGCCGGGCGAGGATCTCGTCGCGGCCGTGCACCGGCGCCGCCTCGGCGCGCAGCGGTGCGGGCAGCACGGGCGCGGACGGCGCCGCCGCGGGCGCGGTGTCCAGAGCCGCCCGGTGCAGCCGTTCGGTCTCCGGGCCCGGTCGCACCCCGAGTTCGGCGTCGAGGGCGGATCGGCACACGTGGTACTGGTGCACGGCCCGACGCCGCAGCCCCTGACGCAGGAGGGCCTCGATGACGATGCGGTGGGCGGCTTCCTCGGCGGGACTGGCGAGAAGCACCTGCTCGGCGACGGTGATCGCCTCGGCGGGAGACCCCTGCGCCATGTGCGCGGCGGCGAGCGCGAGCAGCACTTCCTCGCGCAGGGCGACGAGTTGCTCCCGCCGGGACTGCGCCCAGCTCGCGTACCGGTCCTCGGGCAGCAGCTCTCCGGTGAACAGGACGAGGGCGGCGGCGAGGGTGTGGGGGTCCTGGGTGGTGAGGGCGGTCCGGGCGGTCGCCTCGGCCTCGTCGGCGTCGATGCGTACGGTGGCCGGATCGAGGCGCAGCAGGGCGCCGTCGGATATCAGGTACGACGAGGCGGCGCGCGGGGCGAGTTCGGGTTGCAGGGCGCGGCGCGCGGCGTGCAGGGCGACCCGCAGACTGCCGGTCGCGGACTGCTGGTCGGCGTCCGGCCAGCAGATGTCCCGCACCTGCTCGCGATGGAGCTGATGGTCGGGGACGACGGCGAGCAGCTTGACCAGCGTCTGGGCGCTGGGTCGGGTCCAGCGCCCGGCGGGCGCGGGCCCGCTGTCACGCGTAGCCGCGAAACCGCCGAAAAGGTGCAGGCGCAGCAGGGGAGTGGCCGGAATCGTGCTGTCCGTCTGCTGCGCGTTCATGAGGGCGCCAGCGTAACCGAGCAGGCTGAGACCCCCTGGGCGAGGCCCAGGGGGTCCGGATGCTCGTGGTCGGGCGGCGGGGGTCAGGACACCTTGAGCGCGGTCACGCCGTGGATGTTGTTGTTCGGGACGTAGTAGCCGCCGCCGGTCTGCTCCGCCGTCTGGTTCACGCCGCGGTCGTCGAAGTTGAGGGCGACGACCTCGTCGTCGCCGTCACCGTCGAAGTCGCCGGTGACGAAGTTGCGGGAGCCGCTGATGGTCGGGCTCTTGCCGAGGTAGTCGGGGTAGTCCTGCCCGCCGCTCAGGACGGCCGGGTCCCACAGGTAGGGGCCGCCGGCGGTGCCGGTGAGGACCACCCTCCTGCCACCCGGGGCGGTGAACCAGGTGGCCGTTCCGGTCGGCGGGATGAGGACGACACGGTTGTCCTTGCCGTCGGGGCCGTAGGTGCGGATCGCCGCGGTCCCGGCCTCGAGCAGGACGCCGTCACCGTTGAGGTAGTTGCTGTGCGTCCACAGGCCGCCGCCGATCGCGGTGTGCAGGATCTCGCCGGTACGGCCGTCACGGATCTCGGTGACGTTGAACGGGCTGAAGCCGTCGGAGGCGGTCGCGCCGGCCGGCGCCCACACGACCCACGTGTAGGCGACGCCGTGTCCGTCGGCGTAGGGGATGGCGGGGGAGGAGTACACGGCGTTGTCGAACAGGCCTCCACGGACCCGGCCGTCCTGAGCCCCGGCCGGCGCCTTCGGAGCGGAGGCCCAGCCCAGGGCGCCCGTCCCGGCGTCCAGCTGGACGGCCTTGAGCGTCGGGTTGTCGAGGGTGAAGGCCTGGTCACTGGCGTACTGCACGTACACATGGCCGTCGTTGACCGACACGTCGGAGAAGTAGACGTCCCCTGCGTCGGCCGGGGCCGCGTACGACCACAACTGCTTGCCGCTGCCCTTGTAGGCGGTCAGCTTGTTCGTCGGGACGAGGATGTCCTTCTTGCCGTCACCGTCGAGGTCGGACAGGGCGACGGAGCGGACGTAGTGGCCGCCGCCGTCGATGGTGCGCAGCGTGGCGCCGGTGCGGGAGTCCAGGACGACGACCGCGCTGTCCGCGGCGACCACGATCTCCGGCGTCTTGTCCCCGGTCACGTCGGCGACCTCGATGCGGTGCACCGCGCCCGGGAGCGCGGCCCGCCACAACTGCTTCGGCTTGCCGTCGAGCAGCGAGGTGCCCGAGTAGGCCCACACGCCGTTCGACTGGCCGCCCTCGATGAGGTCGGCCTTCTTGTCGCCGTCGACATCGAGGGCCTTGCCGTACGCCATGTCGGCCTGGAGCGGCGTCAGTTGCTGCTGTGCGCCGCCGGCCAGGTCGTAGGTGCGGACGTTCTGGTCACTGTCGACGGTCCGGATGTGCCGGCCGGCCTTGTCCTTGAAGATGTCCTGGAACGTGGGTGACGCGGTGGCGCCCTTGGTCTGCCAGGCGACCTTGCCCTTGGCGTTGAACACCGTCAGCGATCCGTACCGGCCGGCCGCGTTGATCGCTGTGCCGAACTTGGTGTCGTCCTGGCCGGCGGCCACGAGCTTGCTGCCGACGACGGTGAGGCGCCAGGTGCTGGGGCCGTCATGGCCGTTGTCCGCAGCGCGTTTTGTGGTGTGCTGCCACAGCGCCGTGTCGGGGTCGTCGCCGTCCAGGACCCGGACGGTGCTCGCGTTGACGAACAGGCTGTCCGTGAGCGAGGACTCGCTGACCGCGTACTCGTCGGCCGCAGATTCGCTGAGGTCGCCGACCGTGAACGCGGTGGGCAGCACATTGACGCGGTCGGTCAGCGTGGTGCGGCGGCCCGTCTTCAGGTCGTACGCGGCGACCTGGTAGCGGACCTCGTCGGAGAGGTCGGCCTGCTCCACGGCGACGAGCCGGCCGCGCCCGGAGTCCAGGCCCAGCTGACGCCCGTACAGCGCACTGTCCGTCTGCCACTGCACGGAGCCGTCGTTCGTGTCGAGCACGAGGGTGCGGCCGCGCGCGGTGGTGATGTCGGTCTTGCGCAGGTTCCAGGAGACGGCCGCTCTGCCACCGCCGAGGTCCTGGACCGCGCCCCAGGTCGCGGGCTGCACCTCACCGGTGTCGTACGTCCACGAGCTGGCCTCGCCGAGGGCGCCGCCGGCGTAGGAGAAACGGGTGCCGGTGATCTTCGCGGTGGCGGTGGCCGGGGCGTCGTCGTTCTGCCGCGGCGCGTCGGCGACGAGCAGCGCACCGTCGACGATCTTGACCATGCCCGCGAAGGCGTAGAACTTCGACCACATCGTCCTGCCGGTCGCGCCGTCGAGGATCGTCACGAAGGTGCCGGACGTCATCGTCGTGCCGGGGACCACCACCCCGGAGGGCGGGCTCATGCCGACGCTCGCCGAGAAGACCACGTCGGGCACGCCGTCCCCCGTCAGGTCGCCGGTGTCGTAACCCTGCCCGGAGGTGGGCGTGAACGGGGAGACCGCGTTGTAGCCCATCAGCAGGCGCGGCGGGTAGAACTCGGTCTCCCACACGCGCAGGTGCTTGACCTTCCAGTCCGCGTACAGCGAGGCACTGTCGCGGCTCCACTGCTCGGTGCCGTCGGCGGTGGTCCGCGCGATGTGGCCGAGCGTGTGCAGGGTGAAGTAGTCACCCTTCTTGTTGCCGACGGGGACGGTGGCTCCGTAGCCGCGCACGCCCTCGATCTTCGACGTGGCGGTCATGGACAGGGAGTTGCTGTCGGTGGAGGCGCCGGTGCCGGACGCGGCGCCGGTCTTGCTCTGCGCGTCGTCGGCCGCCTTGTCGTCGACCGGGCCGTCCGACTGGAGCCGCTTGGCGAGTGTGTCGGCCTGCTTGCTCGTGAGGTGCATGGCGTCGCTGCCGGAGTCGGCGGCCAGGGCGTGCGGGGCGGCCGTCAGCGCGAGACCGGCCGCGACCAGGAGGGAGGCGAGCCGCAGGGCGCGCCGCGAGTCATGGGCTGTCATCACTTGTCTTCCTGGGCGAAGTGAACGGCCGAACCGGCGGTGACGACCGCCTGGTCGTAGGCGTACTGGAGGCCGTCGGTGCCGGTCTGGTTCTCGATGCCGACCGTGGCGCTCGCACCGCGGTCGCCGACGGTCTTGTACTGGAGGGTCACCGAGCCGGTGGCCTCGTCGAAGACGGCCTCGAAGGTGGCGCGGTCACCGGAACCGTTCGCATAGGCGGCCTGGTTCCAGACGATCGCGAACTTGCGGTTGCCCTTGGCGCCGGTGGTGGCTGTCTGGACGCTGGACTTGTTGTCGAGGACCAGGTCGTCCCAGAGAGCGGCGACGGTGCCGTTGGGCCGGGCAGCGGCCGGCAGCGCGGTGTTCTCGTAGTCGCCGACGCGCGGCGACAGGAAGTTGATCAGCCCGTCGGTGGTGACAGAGGCGCTGGTGTAGGAGACGCCGTACAGCGAGACGGGGAACGGCAGCGCGAGGGACTTGGCGTCCTCGTCACCGGTGAGCGCCACCTTGGTGGTGCCCTTGATCCAGGAGTACGTGACCGGCGTGCAGGTGTTGCCGTACGTGTCGGCGAGGGCGGGCAGCTTGATCTTCGCCGTCTCGTCGCCGTCAACGGTGAGCGCGTCGCGGTACACGCCGTTGCACAGGACCGGGGCGGTCGGCGTGACGGACAGGGTGTAGCTGCCGGCGGCGACCTTCGGCAGCGTGAACGTGCCGTCGGTGGCCGTCGTGACCGGTGCCACCGGGGAGTCCTCGACCTGGACCGTGGCCTTGCCGAGCGGGCGGCCCTGGACGTCGAGGACGGTGCCGGTGACGGCGTGCTCGTCGACGGCGTCGAGCGTGAAGTCCCGGGTGACGTCCTGGTCCTTGGTGACCTCGACGCCACTGACGGTCTTGTCCGCGTAGCCGTAGCCGCGCAGCGCGAAGGAGTACGTGCCCTCGGGCAGCGTCAGCCGGTAGGCGCCGTCCGCCTTGGTCTTCACGGTACGAACGGAGCCCGCCGTGTCGGTGGCCTTGACGGCGATGCCGGACAGCGCCTTGCCGGTGGCCCGGTCGGTGACCGTGCCGGTGACGGCGGAGGCGTTCTGCGGGGCCTTCTGGACGGAGGCGTAGATGTCGAGCTTGCCCTCGCCCCAGACGTTGTTGAAGCCGGCACTGCCGCCGCAGTGCGTGTCGTCCATGTCGCGCGCGCCCTCGTTCAGCAGCCGGCGCGTGGCATCGATGTCACCGATCAGCGAGGGAGCCGCCGACCACAACAGCGCGACGGCGCCCGCGACGTGCGGCGTCGCCATCGACGTACCGGAGATCGTGTTGAACGTGCTGCCCGGCCAGGTGGAACGGACGTCGACGCCCGGCGCCGAGATGTTCGGCTTCGCCGAGCCGTCGACCAGCGACGGGCCGAAGCCGGAGAAGGACGCGATGGACCCGGCGGAGTCATAGGCGCCGACACCGTAGGACGGGGCCTGCGAGCCCGGCGCGTGGCCGGTGGAGCAGGTCTGCCCGTCGCCGTCGTTGCCGGAGGCGAACGCCTCGAAGATGCCGGCCGCGTTCCACGCCTCGACGATGTCCTGGTAGAACGTCGTGTCGCCGCCGCCCCAGGAGTTGTTGACGATGTTGGGGGCGAGGTCCGGGCGCGGGTTGAGCCCGTTGTGGTCGGTCGGCGCGAGGATCCACTGGCCCGCCGCGAGCAGTGAGGTGTCCGAGCAGCTCTCCGACTCGCAGCCCTTGGCGGCGATCCAGGTCGCGTCCGGGGCGACACCGACGCCGCCCTTGCCGGCCATCGTGCCCATGGTGTGGGTGCCGTGGCCGTTGTTGTCGCAGGGGGCGGCGGTCGGGCACTCACCGGTCGGGTCGTAGAAGTTGTAGTCGTGCGTGAAGGAACCGTCGCCGTTGTTGCCGCGGTAGTTGGCGACCAGGTCCGGGTGGTCGTACTGCACCCCGGAGTCGACGTTGGCGACGACGATGCCGTCACCGCGCGCGTCGTACTCGTCCCAGACCTTGTCGGCCTCGATGTCCTTGACACCCCACTCCGGGGTGGCGTCGTCATCCGTGGCCGCCGCCGTGACGGAGGTTTTCGTCTTCTCGACGTTCTTGGTCGAGGACTCCAGGTCGTCGAGCTTGTACTTCTGCTCCTTGACGATCTCTGCGACGTCCGAGCGCTCCGCGAGCTGCGCGACGAGATCCTGACCGCCCGTCACCTCGACGGCGTTGGCGATCCAGTAGTCCTGGTGGCCGACCTTCTTGCGGTCCAGGAACGACGTCAGGGAGGCCTGGCTCTTCTCGGCGTGGCTGCGCAGTTCCTTGAAGGCGGCCTTGGCCTTCGCGGCGTGCGAGTTCTGCCTCTTGGCGCCGGACAGGTCGGCCTGGTCCTTGAGGACGACGAAGAACGTCGCGTCGCCGCCCTTGGCCACCGCGCTGCTCAGCGACGAGCCGATCTTCGCGGTGGCCGGGGCGGACGGGGTGTCGGCGGCGACGGCCGGCATCACGCCGGCGGCCAGTGCGGTCGCGGTGAACGCGGCCGCCGCCCATACGGCGGTTCTGCGCCGGGGCGGTCGGGGCAGGTGCATCGGGGTGCTCCTCCGGGAACGGAACGGGGAGTTCGCACGCTAGAAAGCCGCCGTTACTGAGGGATTACTGGCGGCGCGAGGGAGCCGACCGCTGGAAGCCGAGGCTCGTGCCCAGCAGTTGTGCGGCTGAACGCCGAGCGAACCGGCCGGGCCGTACGCCGCCCTTGGTCCGGACGGCTCAACTAATTGACGGCTCATCACTTCTATGGCGTGGCCGCCCTTTTTCGACCGGGTTCGCACCCTACGGTCGCTCAAGATCCGGCGACATAGGTGGAGGCCCCGTTACATGCCCAGACATCCGCAGACCCTGGCGCGATTGCCCCTGGGCATCGCCATGGTGCTGAGTCTGCTGTTCGGCTCGCAGGCCGCCGCGGTCCCGATGGCACCGGTCGCGGATGACCCGCAGAGTGCGGTCGGGATCACGAAGACCAATGACGCGGGCGGGCCGCTTGAGCCGGGCGACGAGTTCATCTACACGCTCGACGGGCAGTGCTCCGGGCTGACCGTGGACTGCGTCGACTTCACCGTCACCGACACGCTCCCCGCGGGCCTGGACGTCACCAGCCTGCCGCAGTCGACCACCACCCGGGACGTCACCTACGACGAGGCGACGCGCAAGCTGACGATCGTCTACAAGCAGCCCCTGCAGAACCCCGAGGGCAAGACCGGTCTGCGCGCGGGGCAGGCGGGCACCGTGGAGATCGGCATGCGTGTGCCGGCCGACACCCAGCTCGCCGACGGCACCGTGATCAACAACGAGGCCGAGGTCTCCGCCGACAACGCCGATCCGAAGACCTCCGACACGGACATCACCGTCACCATCCCGCGCGTGGTCAAGCCGGTGGCGACGAAGTCGTGGGAGGACGGCTCGGCGATCGCGGGCACCGGCGAGGCGTCCACTATCACCCTGAACGTGCGCAACAACTCCTCGACCTCGGCCGAGGTCACCGAGCTGAGCGTGTCCGACTCCGGCGAGGACACCTTCGAGTACTTCGACTTCACCTCCGCCACCGTGACGGCCTTCCCCAAGGGGGCCGACGAGGCTCATCTGGTGGTCACCACGGCGGACGGCACCCAGCACACCGGCGCCACCATCACCGCGCCGGGCGAACTGCCGCTGCCGCGCGGTGTCGACGCCGGGGACGTCGTCGGTTTCGAGGTCGTCTTCACCAACAGCGACGGCGACCCCTTGCCGTACGACGCGACGGGCGGCACCGTCAAGGTCGGCCTGAAGCTGCGCGACACCCAGCGCTCCGACGGCTCCGACCTCAAGCCCACCGACAAGATCACCGTCAACAACTGCGCGACACCGGCGGTGAAGGAGGCCACCGAGGGCGACGTCGATGGGGCCCAGGCCTGCGACACGTACGACATCCTCCCCGACACCCTGGTGATGAACGGCACCAAGAAATTCTTCCCCGACACCGACGGTGACTTCAGCCAGGAGACCGGGGAGCACGCCGTGATCGGCGAGAACTCACCGGTGAGCACGGTGGTCGACGTCAAGAACAACTCGCCGTTCCCGGTGAAGTCGATCACGATCACCGAACCGGACGCGACGGCGACCAGTGAGTTCGACAAGCTCGACGTCGACAAGGTGCGGCTGCGCTTCCCCGACGGAGCCACCACGGCGAAGCTGACGGTCACCTACGCCGACGGCACCAGCACCACGAAGACGTACACCGAGAACACGACCGTCGACGTCGCCAAGGCCGGCACCACCGTCACCAAGGTCGAGGTGACCTACACCGGCGTCGGCGCGGACGGGGATCCCACCATCAAGGCGGGCGCCGACGCCGGGCTCGACCTGCACGGCACCCTGACCGACGCCGTCACCGAGGACGACCTGTCCTCCGGCTCCAGCCCGGGCGTCGACAACTGTGCCGGGTTCAAGGGCGACGCCGGCCGCACCGACGGCAGCGGTACCGCCTCGGGCACCGCCTGCCAGAACCTGCCGGTCGAGTCGCCGAACACCTCCGGTTCCGGCACCAAGACCGTCGACCAGACCGACGTCCCCGCGGGCCAGCCGATCCCCATGCATCTCAAGGTCACCAACAACGGCAACAAGCCGCTGGTCGACCCGGTGATCACCGACCCGCCCGCGGGACCTGACGGGAAGCCGACCGGGGAGAGCCCCTTCGACATCCTGCGGATCGACTCCGTGACGGTCTCCCCCTCCAGCGCCCCGGTCACCATCGAACTGTGGGACCCGAAAGCCGGCGGCGGCAGCGGGGCCTGGGTCGCCTACGACGACGCCAGTACCACGGTCCGGCACCGCGCCACCGGCGTCCGCGCCTCCTACGACGGCAACCTGCCGCCGCAGTCCAGCTTCACCGTCAACATCGTCACCGAGCGCCGCCGGGGCGTCGAGAACGGCGAGACGTTCTCCAACTGCTACTCCATCTCCGCGGGCGGCGACTACGAGCCGGGCGACAACGTGTGCTCGCCGGACATGACGACCGGGCCCGCCGACGACTCGGCTTCCCTGAACAAGTCGATCAGCCCCGGTGAACTCCCGCAGTACGTACCGGGGTTGCCGCGCCAGCACGCGGACGCCACCCTGACCGTGCTGAACACCGGCAACATGTCGGCGAAGTACCTGCGGATGACCGACCAGGACAAGGACTTCTTCGACGCCGTCGACCTGGTGTCCATCAAGTCCAACCAGATGCCGAAGGGCGCCGACCGCGTACAGATCGACGCCTACGTCGACGGAAAGTGGGTCAACGGCAAACCGGCCTCCTCCGCCGCCCTGCCCTCGGGCGTGAGCGCCGCGGACGTCACCGGCATCCGTGCCACCTACACCTCCACCAGCACCTCCAACGACGGCTACACGATCACCCCGTGCACCGGCAACAGCTGCGCGGGCGTCCTGGTCCTCGACGTCAGCCCGCGCCCCGCGCTGCGCAGCACCGGAGGGCCGGTCCCCAGCCACCTGGAGGACACGGTCAGCGGCCAGTTCCTCACCAAGGTCGAGGACGACGACAAGCCCAAGGCCATCGACCCGGTCACGGCCACGCTCAACCTGGTCAAGGGCGACCCGGTGCTGGACGTCAGCAAGACGCCGAACACCGTGCTCGCGCCGGGCGAGGACGCCCCCTTCTACCTGAAGGTCACCAACACCGGCACGGCCAACGTCCCCAATCTGGTGGTCAAGGACGACCTGCCGGAGGGCATCGCCTTCGTCGACACCTTCCAGGGCGACAACGGACAGCCGTACAAGATCACTGGTGCCAAGGTGCCGAGCGGCACCCCGGCCGTGCCGACCCCGGTGTTCAAGGAGACCACCAGCGGCGGCCGTGTCTCCCGGCTCAGCTGGGACTTCTCGAAGGACGCGGGCGGCAAGGCGTGGCAGTTCGCGCCGGGAGCGACGTTCACCATCGAGATCCACGTCAAGCTGGAGGCCGGGATCAACGCCGGGGACGTGGTCACCAACACCATGGGCGCCACCTCCTCCGACCCCGACCTGGCCTGCGACGGCACCTCACAGCGGGACGGCGACTTCGGTGACGGCCTGTACTGCGTCGCCGACGCCACCCTCACGGCGAAGTCCGGCGCCGCCTTCCAGGCCCGCAAGTGGGTCTCCGGCAACGACGACCTCGGCTGGTACAACACCCGCACCCGCAAGGTCGTCCCCGTCGGCGACGACTCGTGCCTGACGGCCACCGACGCCGACGGCCGCCGCTACACCGCCAACCCGTGCATCGCCCTGGTCAACCCGGGCGACCAGTACCACTACCTGATGCGCATCCAGAACGCCGGCACCGAGTCCGGCACCGCGATGCGCATCGTCGACCGGTTCCCCGTCCAGGGCGACAAGGGCGTCATCCTCGACCAGAGCCGGGGCACCGCCTGGGACAAGCGGCCCACCCTCGCCTCCCGGCCGCAGCTCGACGGTCCCGGGACCATGAGCGTGGAGTACGAGAACAACGAGCCGCTCTGCACCGACGACCTGGACATGGGCGGCGCCGGCTCCACCGCGGCCCAGTGCTCCTCCGGCACCTGGGACGACAACTACAGCGCGCGGGCCAAGGGCGCCGAGATGAAGCTCGCCTTCGCCCCCGGGCTCGCGCCAGGCGACACCGTGGACATCACCTACGCGATGGACACCCCGCTGGATGTCACCAAGAACGGTGACCCGACCATCGCCTGGAACTCCTACGCCCACAACGAGACCACCGACCGCGCGGGCTCCCCGCGCGTCCTGCAGGCCAACGAGCCCATTCAGGTCGGTGTCGCCCTCGCCTACGGTGACCTGAAGCTGGTCAAGCGCCTGGGCGAGCACCCCGACCAGCTGGACGGGCCGCTGAAGAAGGTCCCGTTCTCGTTCCACGTCACCTGCACCATCGATCCGCAGGGCGGCCGCAAGCGCACCGTCGTCGACAAGGACTACCGGGTCTCCGTCGACAAGCCGGTCACGATCGAGGGCATCCCGGCCGGCGCCGAGTGCGAGGTGTGGGAGACCTCGGCCCGCGGCGGCAGCTCCGACCACCCCGCCTCCGATCCGGTGGAGGTCACCATCAAGCCGGGCATCGGCAGGACGTCCGTGCAGACGGCCCGGGTCACCAACACCTTCGAGTTCGGCGCCCTGCAACTGATCAAGGACGTCGAAGGCGACGCCGCCCGGTACGCGGACGGCCGCACTTTCGAGGTCACCGTCTCCTGCGCACTGCCGAACGCCTCCGGCGCCGCAAGTGACCTCGTCCTGCACAAGACCTACGAGGTGGGTGCCGATGAACCCGTCACGATCAAGCCGCTGCCGGTGAACACCCGCTGCTGGGCCGAGGAGGTCGATACCGGCGGCGCCGCCGAGGCGGTCGTCGACCACGGCTCCGCCGACAATCCGGCGGTCATCACGGCGGACGACGACGCGGCCATCACCGTCACCAACACCTTCCCGGCCGGACAGCTCACCGTCACCAAGCACGTCGTCAACGGCGGCGCCGGTCCCTACGAGTTCACCCTCGACTGCACCACGGATCAGGGTGACGTGCCGCTCGCGCCGGGGGACCGGTCCTTCGAGCTGAGCGACGGCGAGAGCCGCACGATCAGCGTTCCGCAGGGCGCCGAGTGCACCGTCACCGAGAAGGACGCGCCGACGGGTGACACCGTCACGTACAAGGCGTCCGACGGCGGCAAGGACGGCGAGGTCGTCGTCGACGACACGGCGTCGGTCGACGTCACCAACACCTTCGACGAGACGCCCGACACCCCCGGCGGCCACGAGCACCACAAGGAACACCTGGCCGACACCGGCTCGTGGGGCTGGACGGTGTTCGGGCTCCTGATCGCCACACTGGCCCTGGTGGGCGGGATCATGGCCCGCAGGAGCTCCCGCAGGCGCGCCGGCTGACCCCAGCCGCGCACGAGCCGGCCCCGGTCGAGTCCCACTCGGCCGGGGCCGGCTCGCGCTCACTCCGCCCTGCGCGCGGTGGATGCCCGACCGCGGTGGGGGAAGTGCACGTGGCCCGTAGTCGCGCAGCCCGCGCCCGGCACCCCTTATGCTGCGTAATGTCCTACATGTTCTTCATGTGTTCTTCAGTGAGAGGTGGCCGTGCCCGTGGTCAGTGACCTGAGTGCCGACCGTGTCGGACCGGTGGACGTCGCCGTGGTCGCCTTCGAAGGCAACCGCTTCAACGGCGATGTCGCGCCCGCCCTGCGGGAACTGCAGCAGAGCGGCACCGTTCGCATCCTCGATCTGAGCTTCGTCAGGAAGACGGCCGACGGCTCCGTCGATGTCGTCGAGCTGGCCGACCAAGAAGTGGCGGAGGCATTCCAGCAGGTCACCGACGCGCAGTTCGATCTGCTCAGCGACGAGGATCTGCGGGCCGTCGCGGACCACCTCCCACCCGAGTCGTCGGCGCTGGTCGTGGCCTGGGAGAACACCTGGGCGGCCCGGTTGGCGACGGCGATCCGCGCGTCCGACGGCGAACTGCTGCTCATGGAGCGCATTCCGCGGGACACCATTGCCGAGGCCATCGCCGCGCTCGACTCCGACTCCGCCCGGACACCGGCTCCGCAGGGCGCCGGCGACCCGGACCGCCCGTAATCCGCGACATCTGCGACGAAGGGACAAGACGGTATGCCTCAGCGATTCGGACGGCCGGGACTGCTCGGCGCCATGGCTCGTACAGCGGTGATCTCCGGCACTGCCACCGCGGTCTCCGGCCGGGTGAACCGGCGGCAGAGCGAGCGCGACGCGCAGCGGCAGATGAGCGCGCAGTCCCAGCAGCAGGAGTGGATGGACCAAGGGGCGGCCCAGGCCGCGGCGCAGCCGGCACCGCCGCCCGCCGCGGCCACGGACCGCGTCTCCCAGCTCACCGCGCTCGCCGAGCTCAAGGCCCAAGGGCTGCTGACGGACGAGGAGTTCGCCACCGAGAAGGCGCGAGTTCTCAACTCCTGACACGTCGACTTCTGGCATCTCACCTTCTGGCACCTCGATTCCTGACACCTCGATTCCTGACCCGTTGACTCCTGGCAGCGCCCGGCCGCCGGTTCAGCCGCGCAGCGCCGACGCGAGGATGCCCGGCAGCCGGGTCGCCTTCGGGTCCGTGGCGTAGGCCGTCAGGCGCCGCATCGTCGTGGTGCCCGTGCGGTTGGTGACGTAGTACGGCGGGCGTGGCGACAGTGAGGGCGAGCCGGTGAACAGGCCGCGGGGCGCGGGCGCGAACGGCGCCCGCAGCACCGTCTTCTCGACGTCCTCCAGCATGAACGCGTTGTGCACGAACCCGATGCCGCTGCCGATGTCCTGGCGGGTGTGGCCGGGGTGGGCGCCCCAGGGCGTGTAGCCGAGCAGGAAGCCGAACGCGGACCAGCAGTTGACGCCGAGCGTGCCGTAGCGCAGCCCGGCGACGGCCTCGTCCACGGCGGCGCTGTGTGCGCGCCGCGGGCGAGGGGCACGGGCTCGGCGGCTCGCCGTCCTTCAGCTGCGGGCGGCCTCCCGCACGGTGCAGGTGTCGGTGTCCGCCGGGCACCAGTGCGTACGCCCGCCCACGAGATGCAGTTCGAGGTCCGCGTCGCGCATGCCGTTCCGGTCGAGCGCGGCGCGCAGTGCGGTGGGCGCGGGCTGGGGCGGCAGGCCGAGCACGCCGATGACCACGACACCGTTGCGGGCGTCGACCGAGGCGATCTGCCACTTGCCTGCGGCGGCCCACCGCTCGGCGACCGGCCGGGCGTCGGCCGCGAGCGAACGGTCCTGGGCGACGGTGATCGTCCCGGTGGTCAGCGGCACCGCGATCAACAGCACGACCACGGCGACCGCCACCAGCGTCCGGCCGTGGAACTGCCCCACCAGGAAGCCGGATTCCTGGGCCGCGCCCCGGATTCCGTAGACGAGGAAGACGACGGTCCCGGTTGCCACGATGGCCGCCACGTTGGTCGCGAACAGCAGCGCCGACTCGCCGGCGTCGTGGTAGCGGCCGACCGTGAGGAGCAGCCCGGTGACCGCGAGCGGCGGCACCAGCGAGATGGCGATCGCGACACCCGGCAGCGTGTCCGAGATGTCGGCGCGGACGAGGGCGAACGCGCCGACCGTCCCGGTCGCCAGCGCGGCGAGGAGGTCGATCAGGCGCGGGCTGATGCGGGAGGACACCTGGCTGTTGGAGGCGAAGTCGTCCGGCGGGGCGGCGATCCAGCCGAGCAGCATACCCACCGCGACGACGGCGAGCGCGCCTCCGAGCACCAGCAGTGCGCACCGCACCACCTGCGAGCGGTCAGCGAGGACGAGGGCCAGCGCGCTGCCCAGGATCGGGGTCATCAGCGGCGCGACGATCATGGCTCCGATGACGGTCGCCGTCGAGTCGCCCACCACCCCTGCGCTCGCGATGACCGCCGCCAGGAAGAGCAGCCCCCAGAAGCGGGTCGAGCTGGGGCTGCCCAGATCCCGCTCGATGAACAGGGTGTCGGTCATCCGGCGGACGGTGCCCGCGTCTACGGAGGCCATGACGCTGCCCCGCCGTCAGTCGTCGGCGGCATCGACGGCGGCCTGCGCGTTCACCACGCCCAGACCGAGCCGCTTCTGCTGCCCCGGGTCGGTGGTGGTGTCGCGGATGGTCTTCATGATCTCGTCGGGGTTCTCGCCCTCCTGATGCAGGAGGGCCGCGACCGCCGCCACGTAGGGCGCCGCCATCGAGGTGCCGTCGAGTTTCCCGTACCCGGAGTCGTTCTTCTTCGTCAGCTCGACGGTGTACGTGGGCAGCGTGGAGAGGATGTCGACGCCGGGGGCCGAAACGGCGTTCTCCGCACCGAAGTTGGAGAAGTCCGCCGGGCGCCCGTTCTTGTCGCTCGCACCGACCACGAGCACCGGGGTGTCGGTCTTGTAGGGCTGGGTGTCGGCGCTGTCGTTCCCGGCGGCGGCCACGACCACGGCGCCCTTGTCGTGGGCGTGCTGGATGGCTTTGTTGAGGATGCCGCCCTGGAGGAGGTTGGACATCAGGGGGCCCTCACCGAGGGAGAGGTTGATGACGTCGGCGCCGTTGTCGGCGGCCCAGACGATGCCCTTGGTGATGTCGGCGTTGGTGCCGCTGCCGTCCGAGCCGAGGACGCGTACGGGCATGATCTTCGCGCCGGGCGCCCCGCCCGCGATGCCCGTGCCGTTGTCGGTGTCCGCCGCCGCGATGCCCGCCACGTGGGTGCCGTGGCCGAACCCGTCCTTGGGGCTCCGGTCACCGTCCACGAAGTCGTAGCCGCGCACGAGCCGGTCCTTGAGGTCCGGGTGATCCAGATCGACGCCGCTGTCGACGACGGCGATCACGGTGTCGTCGCCCTTCGCGTCGTCCCAGGCGGCGGGCAGCTTCAGCGTGTCGAGCGCCCACTGCTGGTCGCGCATCGGATCGGCCTTGTCCTCGTCGTCCCCGCATCCTGTGGCGAGTCCGGCGCACAGCAGACCGGTCAAGAGAGCGGCGGAGGTCCGAGGGGCGCGCATCATGTCTCCTTGCTCGGGGTGGACACGTCAGCGGGTGCGTCCATGCGGCGGCCCGGTCTCGGCCGGTGCCGCGCCGCCGAGGAACTCGACGACGGCCAGCACGAACAACAGGCACAGCGCGATCCCGACGACCACCCAGCCCGTCGGGTAGGACCACAGCAGGTACGTGAGCAGGGCGGCGGCCACGAGCACCCAGGTGATCCAGGTCCGGTAGCGGCGGACGAAGGGACCGACCGGGCCTGTTCGCATCCCGGCCCGTTCGGCGGTCGCCCGCACACCGCCGATGCCGGAGGTCCACAGCCCGCGCAGCAGACCGGCCCGGCGCCCCGGCCCCGTCAGCCATGCCGCCAGTGCGACGACGACGCCGAGCGCGACGACCATGCGGACCATGGTGAACAGAAAGTGCGTCATGGTGTCGTACACGGCGGCGGCCGCGTCCTGCGAGACGTCGGCGGGCAGCCGGTCCAGAGAGAACACTCGGAAGACGCGCAGTCCGATGCCGAGCAGCCCGGTGGCGACGGCCACGGCGAGCGCTCCGGTGACCAGGGCCCTTCGCCTGCGTACGGAGAGCAGGACGCCCGCGGCGACCAGGACCAGGGCGATGACGGGCAGCCAGTTCCCGGCGAGTTGCAGCAGCCGCACGTACGTCCTGGCCTTGCTGATACTGCTGATGCTCTCCGACGTGACCAGCGTGAAGTCGGTGTGGACCTCGGGGATCCGGCCCGCGACGGTCATCCCGTCGTCGACGAGGCGCTGCTTGACGCGGTCGACCAGGGGTGCGAGATCGACGGTGACCGTGTTGCCCTCAAGCCGGACGGCGCCGCCGCCCTTGCCGGTCAGCGCCTTGTCCAGCGCGCTGTGGGCCTGCCGGTTGCCCTGCTTCCAGATCGTCTCGAACGCGTCGGAACCGGCCACGGCACGGGCCTTGTCGCGGACGAAGCTGCGGACGGCGCCCTCCAGCGAGTCACCGAGCCTGCCGAGCGCCTTCTCCAGGCGCGGCCGGTCCTGGGCGGGCACGTCGGACAGGAGCGTCGAGAGGTCGATACGGGACATGAGCGCGTCGGTCGCCCGGTTCGCGACGGCGTCCTGCACCGCCGGGTCCGAGGCGAGCGGGCCGACCGTCGCCACGTACCGGTCGGTGTCGCCGACCTGGTCGGCCGCCCACGCCGCGACCACGGACAGCGGCGCGAGCACACACCCGACGACGATGAGTACGGCGGCCAGGAAGGAACGCCGCCGGTGCCGCCGGCGCCCGGGGGAGCGCTCGCTCTCGAGTGTCGCCACCCGCTCTCGCAACGCCCTGAGTTCCGCCTGCTCGTCCGGGCCTGCGGGATGTGAGCCCTGCGCCACTGATGCCTCCTGCCGGGACGACCGTGCTGCACTCCATGGGATGCGTCAGGCCCGCCCTTCGGCGAGGTGGGTGACCCGAACAGGGGACCCGCCCCGGACCCGCCTCAAGGGTGACGATGACGAGACGGGGGTCGGGCGCGGTCCTCGTTCGCCGCGTCGGCGCGTGACCTGGCCGACCGGGCCCGCATTCCACCGGTCACGGAACTCCCTTTGCCCGGTGGGGCGTTGATCGGCGCAACAGGCAAAGCCGCACTGTTTTCGGGATGCACGGCCATCGATAACCCCACGCACCGAAATGCGTACGACCGGCCGCAGGGCGATACTTCACAGCATCATCTGCACGCGGACGGAAAGAGGGAGCCATGGACGACTATCCCCTTCTCGACCTCTTCCTCACGATGCTCTACTTCTTCCTGTGGATCGTGTGGCTGTTCCTGCTCTTCCGCATCGTCACGGATATCTTCCGGGACGAGGAACTGAGCGGCTGGGGCAAGGCGGGCTGGCTGATCTTCTGCATCGTGCTCCCGTACGTGGGGGTGCTCGTCTACGTCATCGCCCGCGGCCGCGGAATGGGCCGGCGCGATGCCAAGCAAGCGAAGCAGGCGGAAGCGCAGTTCCAGGACTACATCCGTAAGACGGCCGCCGAGAGCAACACCGGGGCCGGCGGAACGGACGAACTCGCGCGCCTCGCCGAACTGCACCGTTCAGGCTCACTCACCGACGAGGAATTCTCCCGCGCGAAAACGAAACTGCTCACCTGAAATCATTCTTCAGGGGCTCAGAAGGGCAGCTCTTCATGGAACCACCGAAACCACCGAACAGCCCCTTCAGCCGGTCGAGTTCGCCCTCAAGCACAGCCTTTCCCCTTCCCGGTCCCGCACCTCTCCCTCCGGCCCGGCCCCGCTTTCGCACCGGTCGATTGTGGGCGGGAGGGGTGATGGCCGCGGTGGCCGCGGCGCTCACCACCGTCGCCACCCTCTTCCTCATACGCGGAGTGCTCGACATCCCCGTATGTGTGCCCTCGACCGGTGGCACCACCGATTCGCTGGCAGGCGGCGCCGCCCTCGCCGCGCTGGTGGCAACGGCGCTGCTGCACCTGCTCATGGTGGCGACCCCGTGCCCGGAGCGGCTCTTCTTCTGGATCGTCGCGCCGGCCACCGCGATCATGGTGCTCCTCCCCTTCACCACCGCCGCGTCCCTGGCGTCCAAGTCGGGCACCGCGATGGTGTATCTGCTCATCGGCGCCGTCATCGGCCTGCTGCTGGACTCCGTGGCCCACAGCGAGGCACGACGCGGCGCTGAGCCCGAGCGCAGGGACCGGAGTTGAGCCGTCGGGCCGACGCCGTGCCCACAAAATGACGAGCGCGTCGGGCGCACCCCGGTCATCGCGCCAGAGGACTTCACCGAGCACGCCGTGGCCGAGAACGTGTACGCGGGCACGGCCATGAGTCGGCGCGCCGCCTACATGTACGGCGCGGCGCTCGCCCGGGGCCCACAGGGAGCAGTCGGCGCCGGACTCGGGCAGACGACCTCGACCGGCACCGTCACCCTCATCCCGCCGACCCTCACCGTCTCCACGACGGGACAGGAAGAGGTCGTCGACGGGGTCCGGATGGTCTTCCAGATGGCCCCCGACACCGAGGCCCCCGCCGAACTGCTCATCCACTTCCCCGACTTCAGGGCCCTGTGCACCGCCGAGGACGCCACCCACACCCTGCACAACCTGCTGACCCTGCGCGGCGCCGTCGTCCGCGACCCGCACGTCTGGTCGCACGCGCTCACCGAGACGATCGACCTGTTCGGTGACACGGTGGACGTCGCGTTCGCCTCGCACCACTGGCCGACCTGGGGACAAGAGCGCGTCATCCACTTCCTGGAGACCCAGCGCGACCTGTACGGCTACCTCCACGACCAGTCCCTGCGCCTGATCAACAAGGGCTGGACCGGGAGCGAGATCGCCGAGCACCTCCAACTGCCGCCCCATGCCGCACATAGCCGCTGTGATCCCATTCCGATGGCTGCCCGCAGCCGGGGCAATCCATTGGTCTCGAATCCGGAGTCCGCACTGTGATCCTGACCAGAGAGCCGCCCGTCTCCACCGTCTCGACCAGCACCGACGACAAATGTGGCAGCAGTTCCGTCAGTTCGACATCACACGCCACCAGCCTGCCGCACCGGAACACAGGACCAGGCCGAAACCGATCAGCCGATCAACGCCTACGAAAATCTTGTAAGACCCGTTGATTGGACGGTCCCGGAAACGGGCCTGCACTACAACCACTTCTGCCAGTACGACCCGGAGACCGCGCGATACCTACGCCGGACCCCCTCGGCTTGGCGCCTGCGCCGCATCCGGTCACCTATATCCACAACCCGCACCTGTGGACAGACCCCTTCGGGCTCACTCCCTGCGAAGACGCATCCGGAGCTCAAAAGGGAAGGTTGTGGTACATCACGCTATCGAACAACAGGTCCTCAAGCGCTACACCGGAATTTTCTCACCCGATGAAATCACCCCCCCCTCGAAAACTTGCTAGGAATTCCTAAGGGAGATATCGACAGTAGGGTTCACTCCAGCGACATCCGTGTGTCGTGGAATGAGTTCTGTCGCACGCATCCCAATCCGACCAGGCGGGAGGTGCTCGACCAACGTCACGCGCGTAAATGATAGGCTCGGAAAATGTTTCAGTTCTCGAATCAGATAGTGACCCGATGAGTGGAGCGGAGACATATGTGGCGTGAACTCACTTCAGAGTTCCCGGGCGTTGGCCTTCAGGATTCGGCCGGTGAGGCTTCCCTGGCAGCAATCGAGCAATGCCTGGGGCAAACCATCCCACAGCCCCTCCGCGATCTCCTTCTTGAGACCAACGGGATCACTGACGACTACGGGACCGACATCATCTGGAGTGCCGAAAAGATTCTGAGCGGCAACGAGGGGTTTCGCCTGGACGGACAGTTTCGTGATCTCTATCAGGCCTTCGATTCGCTCATGTTTTTCGGAGACAATGGGGGCGGGGACCAGTTCGCCTTCATTCGCCGGCCGACCCGTGACGACGAGATCTTCGTGTGGGATCACGAAACAGACAGCCGCACATGGGTAGCGGGATCTCTCGAAAATTACCTGCGAAACGCCCTCGGCAGCGACGGTGAGGATTGGTACCGAGACTGACCCCACTTGCAGCAGCCCAGAGAAGGGGCCTCGCGGGCCGACCTACAAAGAACCCGGCTCGCAGTAGGCGACGAATCTGTTGGGGATCGTTCCAGGCAATTCCAGAAACTGAGCCTGTTCCAACCTGCCTTGGTCATCGGTTCGCCGAGCCGCGCGGCCTACCGCTACATTCGCGAGGCGATCGAGGTTCTCTCCGCCCTCGCCCCGACGCGCGAGCAGGCCATGAAGACGGCCCGCAGCAAGGCGTTCCGTTCAACGCACTCGACCTCGGGGTTTGAGAGGAACAGGCGGAAGCTCGGGCGCGTCCAACGGGTCGCCGTCGTACCCCTTCACCTCCCCGAATCGCGACCCACTCATCCAGTCCTCCCGCGCCTGAGTGATCTCGTCCTGGTTGCGGCCGATGAAGTTCCACCACATACCACGGGTTTGCCGTTTCTTCCCAGGTCAGAGGTATCGGACACCCTCGGCGGTCAGCATCGGACGTCGAGGAGTCAGCACCACATGGCAGCACGCAAGCTCACGCGAGGTATGGGCACCTTCTTCAAGGACTGCGACCACCCTGAGTCGCGGTGGTCGAAGTGCCCGCACTCGTACAAGATTCGTTACCGCAACGCGGGGGGCCAGCAGACCGAGGAGGCGGGCTTCCCGCGGCAGGACGACGCGATCGACCGTTTGACGGAGATCTACAACGAGAAGAGGCGCAGGCCGGGGTCTCAGGCGAGGGCGGAGCGCATAGCGAAGTACGGCGCCATGCGTTTCGAGGAGTACGCGGAGGAGTGGAAGGGGGGCCAGCGGCATCTGGCCGCCGGGTCCATCCGCCACCTCGACTCGCTCCTGGAGCACCACGTCTTCCCGGCGATCGGCAGCCGGAAGATGCTGAGCTTCGATCACAAGGTGGTCGACGGTTTCATCCGCTCCATGGAGCGCGCGCAGGCGGGCCTGGCTACGCAGTCCAACGCCTTCGACAAAGTGCGCGCGATCCTCCTCGATGCTCATCGGCTCGGCCTCTATGCGGACAACCCTCTGGATGGGGTGAAGGCTCCGCAGTATGACCCGGATCGGGCAGTGATCCCTTCGCTGGAGCAGCTGAGGTCGCACCGGACGGCCGGGGATGACGCCTTCACGGTGCTCGTGGACCTGATGAGTGGCTGTGGACTGCGAAACGGAGAAGCGGCTGCCGTCAACCTCAAGAACATCGTCGCGGACGACGTGTACCGGGTGAACGAGCAGGTGGTTCAGGCGACGGGCGAGTACGGCCCGTTGAAGCACCGCAAGGCGGGGGAGTACCGCGATGTACCGCTGCCGCCACGAGTGCGGGAGACGATCGACTGGTACGCCGAGAAGTACGGCACGGTCGACGGGTACCTGCTACGCCAGCCGACCAACGCGGCGAAGCCCTATCCCCACTGGGGGCTGTCGAACCAGTGGAAGCGCATGAAGGCAGCGGTCGAGGTCGACATCCCCGAGGGGATGGTGATCTACGGGTACCGCCACTTCTTCGCGTCGAACTGCCTGACCAACGGACTCGCGATCACGGATGTCGCGGAGTGGATGGGACACAAGAGCATCGACGTCACCTTCAAGATCTACCGGCATCTGATGCCCGGGTCGATCGGGAAGGCGGCGCAGGTGCTCGACGTGGCACTGGCCGCATAGATCGGCGGCGGCTTCGGACGTGCGAAGCTCCGGAGTCGCCGCCGTCTCAGCGGAGGCGCTGCTGCCGAGCGCACGCGTCCACGTCGGAGACCTTGAACTGCAATTTCGTGTTTCGTCCGGCCCCGGTGAACGCGGTGGCGTGGCCGGCCGGGAAGCTGCTGCCGTCGTCGACCTTCGATCAGGATGCGAGTTCCCGAAGGTCGGAAAGCCTCAGGGCTGCGGCAGCACCCGGGTGCGGCGGCGGAAGACGACTCGAACCCAGTGATGCCAGGAGATAAAGCATGCGCGGCATCTGCAGTTTCTCTCCAGTTCTATTTTCGTTCACTTCCAATTCTTCATGGCTGCGATTTCGGTGCGGTCTGGGCTCTCGTCAAAGCAAAGACTTGACCGGATGTGATCAACCCTTGTAGAAACTGAAACCTCACCATGAAGAAGGTGTGTTTCTCCCGGGGGGACTGTGTGACGCGCTGTCATGTTGGCTTGAGGCGAGGGCGGTTGGGGCTGCCTGCGGTCACGGCGGCGTTGGCGCTGCTCGCTGCCCTTCCGGGTTTTGGCGTTCTCATACCCGCCCCGGTTGCGCATGCGGATTCCATGTACGCAGCGCCGAAAGAGAATGCCTCCGAGGCTGAATTGGCGGCAGCGAAGGCGGCGGATTCAGGTGAACGCGTAGAAATCACCGCACAACGCACGGAATACGCAACGACGTATGCGAATCCGGACGGTGTCACTTCCTCGCTGAGTCAGTCCACGGTTCCTGTCCGGGTACGGCAGAAGGATGGCTCCTGGGTCGCGCCGGACGCGACGCTGGAGCGGCGGGAGAACGGCACCGTCGGTCCGAAAGCGGCAGTGGCCGATGTGTCCTTCTCGGGCGGAGGAGACGGATCCGACCTGGTGAAGGTGGCCGAGGACGGCAAGTCGCTCAGGGTCGGTTGGCCCGGCAGGCTGCCCGAGCCGACGCTGGACGGGCCTTCGGCGCTATATGCCGACGTGATCCTCGGCGTCGACTTGAAAATGACAGCGACCACCGAAGGCTACCGAGAGGTGCTGATCGTCCGGACCGCCGAGGCGGCAGCCGGCGACGCACTCAAGAAGCTCGATTTTCCCGTGCAGGCGCGCGGGTTGACCCTGCAAGGCGGTGTCGGCGGCGGCTTGAACGCGGTGGACGAGAACGGCAACGCGATATTCCGTTCGCCTGCCGCTCGGCAGTGGGACTCCGCCGGTGGCACGGCCAGTGCCAGGGCGGCAGTGTCATCGCGCGGCTCGGCAGAGGACCCGGTCGCCGCAGATGGCGACCTCACCCCGGATCCCGCAGCGGGTCCTGGTGACGGGGACGCATCCGTGGTGTTGCCGGTCAGCGCGGACGGCGATTCCATCACCGTCGTGCCGGACGCCGGGCTGCTCACCGGCGATGAAACGGTCCTGCCGGCCTATATCGACCCCGATATCTCGTGGGGCGAGTCGGAGCGCACACTGCTGTCCTCGGACGGCGATACCTTCTACAACTTCTCTGGCGGTGACGACGGTGAAGGTGTTGGCTACTGCGGCACGTACGTGACCGGTGGGTACGCGTATGTCTGTGGCTCCGGCTACAAGCAGCGCATGTACTTCGAGTTCGCGCCGACGGCGCTGCGCGGCAAACGGGTGCTGGATGCCACTTTCCGTGTGACCGAACGTTGGTCGATGTCCTGTGACAACACCACGGTGCAGCTGGTGCGTACCCCGAACATCTCCTCGTCGACGAAGTGGCCCGGCCCGACCAGCAACTGGGACATCATGGGCGACCGCACTGTCTCGGCGGGCCGGGGCTCGGCGTGTGATCCCAGCGAACCGGACGCGCCGATCGAGTTTCATGACGACCCGAAGCAGAGCTACGAGAACCTCACCAACACCGTGAAGGCGTTCGCCGCCGGTGACTTCTCCCGCTTCACGCTGATGTTGAAGGCGTACAACGAGTCGGATCCCAACGGCTGGAAGCGTTTCGACGACGACGCCGTACTGGATGTCGACTACGTCGGCGTTCCCGCCACACCCACGAGTCCTGGTGTGCTCTCCGGGGAGGTGTCCTCCTGCGAGACCGATGCGGGTGACCCGGATGTGCTTTCGGATCCCACCCCGACGCTCACGGCTGTGGCCCAAACGCAGGCGGGCGGGGAGAGCGGGGCCAACCTGCGCACCCACTTCTATGTACAGAAGAAGAGCAGCGACGGTACGTGGGGAACGGTCACCGAACCAATGCGGCCCAGCAGCGGGTACGTGGGCGATGGCGACAGGGTGTCGGTGAGCTCACCCGTCACGTTGTCGGAAGGCGCGTCGTACCGGATGGGCGTGTTCACGCGCTCGTACTACAACAACGGAAGTTTCCTCGAGTCGCCCAGCACAGCCGCATCCAAGGGCTACTGCTACTTCAAGGTCGACACCACAGCGCCGAAAGCGCCTGTGATCGGCTTCGGCACGACCTACACGCCGTGCGCGGCCAACGTGTGCGCTGCGTCCGGAGGCCCCGGAGTCAAGGACGACTTCACTTTCGCGCCGGCGTCCGGCGACGCGGGCACGGTCGTCGGGTACCGATACAAGCTGTCGTCCTCCACTTCCTGGTCGTCCACGGTCTCCGGCGCCACGGTGAAGAAGGCGATCGCGCCGGCTCTGGCAGGAACCCAAGTTCTTCAAGTGCGGGCGCTGGACAACGTGGGCAGTGGCCGCTGGGGCGCCACCGCGAGCGTGAGGTTCAACGTGTTGGAGAGTCAAGGCGCCTCCGGGCGCTGGCACTTCGACGACGGCGACCCGGGATCCACCGTGGCCTCCGGGGCCGACACGGCCACGGCCGAGGGCGCACGCCACGCCGCCACGCTCTACACCACCGGCGCCGGATGGTCCTCGTTCGGCCGACGCGGTGACGGCGACCGATCCCTGTGGCTGAACGACACCTCCGACACCTCGCGGCATTCCGGGTACGCCGCTACCTCCGCTCCGGCGGTCAACACCCAGTCCTCCTACACCGTTTCCGCCTGGGCGTATCTCACGGACAGCAGCGACTATCGAACGATACTGTCGCAGACCGGAAGCGACAGTTCGGGCTTCTCGCTGTACTACTCGTCCGGTGTCAAGCGGTGGGTGTTCCGCTTCACCTGGACCGACTCCACCGGAACGCGCCACTTCGTCGCCCAGAACGCCGCGGCCGAGGGCGTCGTGCTGAAGACGTGGACGCAACTGGCGGGTGTCTACGACGCCGAGCACAAGACCATCCAGCTGTACGTCAACGGCCGGTCCCAGGGCAGCCCAGTCGCCGTCCCCTCCGGCGGGGAGAAGCAGACCCCGGACGGAGTGATGCAGTTCGGCAGGGCCAGCTACACGTCGGGTACCTACTTGGATTACTGGCGGGGGCGCGTGGACGAGGTCGCGGTCTTCCAGCAGGCCCTTGAGCCCGGCGACATCGCCAAAGAGGCGAGACTGCTGAACGGCACGGACACCGCGACGGCCACCGAACTGGTCGCTGCCTTCAACCCGGAGGGGGCGAGCGGCACCACCCTGACCGACACCACTTCCGGCTACGGCCGGTCGCTGACCCTCACCGGCGGCGCCTTCCTCGACGGAGAGGCGATCGTGCTGGACGGTGTCGACGACGCCGCGACCACGGCTGGTCCCCTCGTCGACGAGACCGGCTCCTTCACCGTGAGCACCGAAGTGGAGCTCGACCAGGCGGCGCTGAACGCGAAGGGAACCGGGTTCATCGGGCAGGTGATGGGGCAGCGCAGCGCGGACGGTTCCGCCTGGGGGGTGTGGTACGAGCAGACCGGAACGGAAACCCGGTTCGACGACGACGACAACCCGTATGAAGTCCCCGTCGGCTTCTGGCGGTTCGGGCGCCTCGGGGCGGATGGCACCTTCACTGCCGTGGACTCGGACAGCGCGGCCGTCGTGGGCAGTCGGGTGCGGGTGACCGGTGTGTACGACGCCCAGGCCGGCACCATCGCCATGTACCTGGACTCCACTCAGAACGATACCGACACCTCGTACACGGCTGCTGTCGGCTCGGGGGACTTCGCCGTCGGCAAGGGCTTTGTGAACGGTGCCTGGGGCCACTACCTGCCGGGCCGGATCTCCGACATCCGGGTCTGGGCCGGGGCAGCCGCCGACGGCACGCAGATCGACACCCTGGTCGGCAGCTGACCGGCACGTCCGCTTCACCCTCAGACTCGTCCTTCTTCTGCGGCCGTGAGCGTGCCGCGCCTTGACAGGGGTATGTCCGTGAACACCGGTACGAGAGCTGTTCGTCGGCTGCGTGGAAGACGCGCCGGGATCGTGTTGACGATGACCGTCGCGCTGGTCACCGGGGTGCTGCCCGCAGCACAGCCGGTGCAGGCGGCGCCGGGGGGCCTTGGCCGTCCTGCCGTGCCCGAACAGCGTGACAGCGACGTACGAGCGGTCACCGGCCTCGGGGCGCAGAAGGCCCGCGCCGATGTGGCCGCGTCGCGCAAGCGGAACGCGGCCCAGGCGGGCCGGGCAGCCACCGAACAGCACTCCGCATGGCCGAGGCCCGGTCGGGTCTCCACTTCCCTTCCCGGTAACCGCTCGGGCCGGGCCACCGGCACGGTCGGGGGCCTGCCCGTCACCGTGGCCAGGGGAAGCGTCGGGAACGTGGCCACGGGCGACACCACGATCCAGGTGCTGGACCGCAGGACCACTGAGGCCGTCGGGATCAAGGGTGTTCTGCTGGCCACCGCGGCCACCCACCCCGGGCGGGCCCGGCTGTCCGTGGACTACTCGGCGTTCGCCTCGGCGTACGGCGGTGGTTGGTCCGGGCGACTCGGTCTGTTGCACCTGCCGGCGTGCGCGCTGACCACTCCCGACAGGGCGGAGTGCCGCAAGGCGGTGCCGCTGGCTTCGCGCAACGACATCAAGAAGCAGACGGTGTCGGCCGACGTCGCGATGGCTCGGGGCACCGAGAGCGCCACGGTCCTCGCTCTCGCGGCCACTTCTCCTGCATCCTCCTCCGGGGCCGGCACCTACAAGGCGACCTCGCTCTCCTCCTCGTCGACGTGGGAAGCGGGCGGCAGCGCCGGCTCGTTCACGTGGTCCTATCCGATGAACGTGCCACCAGCTGCCGCGGGACCCGCCCCGTCCCTGCAACTGTCGTACGACTCGGGCACCGTCGACGGCCGCACGGCCTCCACGAACAATCAGACCACGCCGATCGGTGAGGGCTTCGACCTGTCGGCGACGTCGTATGTCGAGCGGTCGTACGGCAGTTGCGACCAGGACGGCCAGGACGACAAGAACGACCTGTGCTGGAAGTACGACAACGCCTCCCTCGTCCTGAAGGGCAAGTCGAGCGAACTGGTCAAGGACGACTCCACCGGACAATGGCGGCTGGCGAACGATGACGCCTCCACCGTCACGCAATCCACCGGAGCCGACAACGGCGACGGCAACGGCGAGTACTGGACGGTGACCACGGGCGACGGCACCAAGTACGTCTTCGGTCTTAACAAGCTTTCCGGTGCGGGCACCGAGCGCACCAACTCGGTGTGGGCCGTGCCGGTGTACGGGGATGATGCAGGAGAGCCCGGGTACGACCAGGGGACTTCCTTCGCTGATCGCTCGCTGACCCAAGCCTGGCGTTGGAACCTGGACTACGTCGAGGACCCCAGCGGAAACGCGGCCACCTACTGGTACACGGCGGAGGTGAACGCCTACGCGAAGAACGGCGCTTCCACCGCAACGTCCGAGTACACCCGCGGCGGCTATCTCACCAAGATCCTCTACGGCCAGAACAAGGACACTCTTTTCACAGGAGTCACCTCCAACAAGGTCACCTTCACCTATGAGGAACGCTGCACGGCCTCCGACTGCACGGAACTGAAGGACTCCACCGCCTCCAACTGGCCGGACGTGCCCTATGACGCGGTCTGCAAGAAGGGGGCGGATTGTGATGCACACAGCCCTGCCTTCTTCACACGGAAGCGACTCACCCAGATCGACACATGGGCTTGGTCGGCGACCGGCAGCACGTTCACGCCCGTCGATTCCTGGGCGTTCACCCAGGAGTACCTGGACGGGGGCGACATCGGAGACAGCACCGACCAGACCCTGACGCTCAAGAGCATCAAGCGAACCGGCAAGAACGGCGCGGCGATCACCCTCGACCCGATCACCTTCACCTATCAGATGAGGGAGAACCGGGTGGACGCCACCGACGACGTTCTGCCGTTGAGCCGTCCGCGCATCGAGAGCATCACCTCGGAGACCGGATCCATCACCCGCGTCACCCTCTCGGAGCCGGAATGCGTGCGCGGCTCCCGCATGCCCGCCGCTGAGGACGACAACACCAAGTCCTGCTTTCCGCAGTACTGGGGTATCAACGGCGCGAGTGAGTCGAGCATCGACTGGTTCCACAAGTACCGCGTTCTCGCCGTCACCGTCTCCGATCCGACTGCCAAGAACGACGCCGTGGAGACCGCGTACAGCTACTCCGACCCGGCCTGGCACTACAACGACAACCCGCTCGTCAGTGCTGATGAACGCACCTGGTCGATCTGGCGCGGCTACGGCACCGTGACCACCACAAAAGGCGCCGGCACCTCCGCCACCAAGACGGTCTCGATCTACCAGCAAGGCATGAACGGGGACCGGTTGCTCGGATCCGACGGCACACTGGCCCCCGACGCACGACGCCAGGCGACGGTCAAGGGCATCGATCTGGTCGGCCTCGACGTCCCGGACCAGACAGACAGCGATCAGTTCGCCGGCATGCTGCGCGAGCAGATCGATTACAACGGCGCCACACCCGTGACGGTCACGGTCAACGACCCCTGGTCGAAGCTGACGGCGACCCAGCACAAGTCGTATGCGGACACCGAGTCCTACTACATACGCACAGCGAAGACGTACACCCATACCTTCCTCACGGCGACATCCCGATGGCGCACGCGCACCACTGCCACCACGTACGACGACTACGGAATGGCTCTCACGGTCGACGACTCGGGCGATACCGCCAAGAGCGGCGACGAGACCTGCACCCGAAACTGGTATGCCCGCAACGATCCCGCCGGCATCAACTCCCTCGTCTCCCGCACCCGGTCGGTCGCCCGCACGTGCACGGCCGCCGAGACCTCACTGTCCCTGCCGTCCTCATCGACGAGCCGCGGCGATGTGCTGTCCGACACCGCGACGTACTACGACAACCCCTCGGCGACCGCATGGAGCGCTGACCAGAAGCCCAGCAAGGGCCTGAAGACCTGGGGCGGCCGAGCTTCTGCCTACCCGGCCTCGGCCACCAACGGCGAGCGCAACCCCACCGCCTGGCAGACCACGGGAACCAGCACCTTCGACGGCCTGGGCCGCGTGCTGACCTCCACCGATGCAGGAAAGAACACCACGACCGTCGCCTACACGCCCGCAGCCGCAGGTCCACTGACCCGCATCGTGGTGACGAACCCCAAGGCGCAGAAGTCGTACACGTACCACGACCCGGCGAGCGGACAGATCACCAAGGTCTACGACGTCAACACCGAACTGACCGAGACTTCGTACGACGCGCTCGGGCGCACCACAGCCGTCTGGCTGCCGAACCGGTCCCACTCGGGCCAACAGAGCGCCAACTACACCTACGACTACGCGGTGAACAGCGACAAACCGTCCTGGACATCGACCAGCACGCTCAAAGCCGACGGGGACACGTACAACACGGCTTACACCGTCTACGACTCCCTGCTGCGCACCCTGCAGACCCAGGCCCCCACGCCCCTGGGGGGACGGCTGTTGACCGACACTCGATACGACAACCGCGGTCTGGCGTACGAGACGTACGCGGACATCTTCGACCAGGACCACGCGCCGACCGGTACCTACGCGCGTGCCGAGTACGGCGAGGCCCCCAAACAGACGGAGACCGCATTCGATGCGGCGGGGCGGCCCACGGGCAGTAGCTTCTACATCTACGGTGTCAAACGCTGGTCCACCACGACCAGTTACACCGGCGACTCCACCGCAACCACCGCACTGGCCGGCGGCTCGGCGACCCGTGACATCACCGATGCCCTCGGACGTACCGTCGAGCGCAGGGAGTACGCCGGGACCTCGCCCTCCGACACCGACTACGGAGCGAGCAGCGGTGCCACCTACACCAGCACCCGGTTCGCCTTCACGCTGGACGGAAAGCAGAACACGGTCACTGGACCCGACGGCGCCGTGTGGTCCTACGGTTACGACCTCTACGGCCGGCAGAACACGGCGAACGACCCGGACAAGGGTAAGACGAGCACCGAATACACCGCCCTCGACCAGGTCGCCAAGGTCACCGACTCGCGGGGCGCGGCCCTTCTCTATGGCTACGACGTCCTCGGCCGAAAGACAGACGAATGGTCGGGCTCCAAGACGGACGCCAACAAACTGACGAACTGGGCGTACGACACCCTCGCCAAGGGACAGCTGGACTCCACCACCCGCTACACGAACGGGACGACCGGGACCGCATTCACCAAGAAGGTCACCGCCTACGACAGCCTCTACCACCCCACCAACACGCAGTTGGTGCTTCCGTCGGACGACAAACTGGTCACGTCCGGCGCCGTCAAGGCCACGACCGACTTCTCGACGTACTACAACATCGACGGCACCCAGCAGTACATCAACGAGCCGGCCGTCGGCGGACTCGGCAGCGAGAAGATCACCTCTGAGTACAACGGGGTCGGCCTGCCGACCAGCCTCTCCGGGACCACGGGATACATCCTCGGAGTCACCTACTCCGCCCTGGGGCAGACCGAACAGTTCACCCTGGGCACGTCCAGCGCGACAGGAACCAAGAAGGCGTATCTCACCAACTCCTACGAGGAAGGCACGGGGCGGCTCACCCAGGCAGTGTTGACGGACCAGACCCACCCGTACGAACTGCAGGAACTCAACTACGCCTACGACGACACGGGCAACGTCACCTCGATCAAGGACGCGACGACGCTGGGCGGAACCTCCTCCGCAGACAACCAATGCTATGGGTACGACGGGCACCGCCGCTTGACCGAAGCATGGACGCCGACCGACGGAAACTGTGCGGAAGCAGCACGAAGCACGTCCGGCTTGGGCGGGCCGAGCCCTTACTGGACGTCCTACACATATACGAATTCAGGTCTGCGCACTACAGAGACCACACACACCACAGCCTCGTCCACGACCAGGTCCTACTGCTACAGCTCCGGTCAACCCCACGCACTCGCCGCCACCACCACGGCTGCCTCCTGCGCCGGCGTCACGCCCGACTACGACTACGACACCGCAGGCAACACCACGCAGCGCACCGACGGCACCGCCAGTCAGTCCCTCACCTGGTCGCCAGAGGGCAAGCTGAACTCGTTGAAGGAGGGCGCCAGCACCACCGGCTACGGTTACGACGCCGACGGCAACTTGCTCATTCGCCGTAACGCTGCCGGGGAAACAGTGCTGTACCTGGGCACGACCGAAGTGCACCTGGACAACACCACAGGCAAGTACTGGGGACAGCGCTACTACGGCTTCGACGGCAACGCGGTCGCCCTGCGCAGCAACAAGACGGGCACCGACACCCTGTGCTGGATGGCGGCAGATCAGCACGGAACATCCAGCGTCGCACTCGACTCCTCGACCCAGGCCATCACCAAGCGCTACACCACGCCGTTCGGGGCGTCTCGCTCCGGGGGCGCGGGTAAGTGGCCCGATGACAAGGGATTCCTGGGCAAGACCGCTGACGCGAGCACGGGGTTGACACACATTGGGGCTCGCGAATACGACCCGGTGACGGGGCGTTTCATCAGCGCTGACCCGCTGCTCGAAACCGACAAGCCACAGACCCTCAACGGCTACACATACGCAGCCAACAATCCGGTCTCCTTCTCGGACCCGACCGGCGAAGCGCTCATTGAATGCATGCAGGGTCTGATCAAGTGCCAGGGCGGGCTGCCCGTGAGCACCCGGCAGAAGGCCGGGGGCTCAGGCTCCGGATCCGGCTCCGGCGGAGGATCGGGAGGTAGCGGGGGCAAGACGGTCGTTCGTCACGGCGGCAAGAGCAATGTCGGCTCTGCCTGCGCGATGACCTTCCACATGAGCGGGCACGACGCGGCCGTCTGCCAGTCCGGCTATGCGGTCCAGGTATGGGCCATGGAGAACAAGGTCGAGGGCTACGTCACGGTGGATATCGGTGACGGCGGCACGACTGCCAACTCCATACCTGGCGCGAGTGGAAACAAGACCGGCAACGACGGTGCCGCCGACGTCATCCTCTGGACGAAGGACAAGGTCTATATCTGGGAAGTCAAACCCGGTAACGAATACGGGAAGACGGATGGCCCGAAGGACCTGACTCGGTACGTCGAAGGTATGAAGGATTACTTGGACGACGAGGGGGACGATCGGAACGTCGAGCGCGGACCTGGCGTCCTATCGGGTCGCGCGGCGTCCCGCGAGGGCGTCGTGAACGTCTGGTCCAAGGTGGAATTCCCCGGAATGCGATTCTACGGACGGAAGGATCGCCGCAACCCCACGCCCAAACCGAGTCCCGCCCCCAAGCCGAGCGCGAGCACGGAGGCTCCGGTCGAAGAACCGGCACCGGGTACGGTCGATGCTCCCGCGCTGGAACCTGCTCCCGGCCCGACAGGGGCGGCGTCTGGAGGCGGCCCGGCGGGAGGCTTCGAGCTCTCACCGGGGGCGCAGAAGGCCGGCGCGGGAGCCGTCATCTTCACTGGCATGCTGTTCACCGCTGGATTCATCTTCAACGGGCTCACGGGAGGAGCCTTCGCTTAGCCAGGATGCAGGCATAGGGTGAGCGTTGCGCGGCGTGGTGGATCAGGGAGGATTTTCAGTGGAGAGCGAAGAGCCCAGCATGGACGTGACCATCTGGGCCACACTCGACGAACAGGCGGCCGCTCCACGTGGGAGCCTCCTTGAGCACTGGTTCCGCACCGCCATCGACTACTTCTTCTGTGATCAGGCGAAAGACGACAGTCGCTCATACGTGCTCGTAACGGAATCCATCAGCGGTCAGCGTGAGGTTCGGTTCAAGGGCGTGCAGAACAACTGGCCGACTCTTGCCGACGAATTGCGCCGGCAACCGTTCTACGCTCAAGCCGGATTTCACGAGCCCGCAGAGGGCGAAGGTGAGTGGGTCGACGATATCGGCCGTGTAGGAGGCCAGCATGAGGGTCGTAGAGGAAGCCACACGGGTCTCACCGTGGCCCTCAAGGCGGGGGCGGGAATCGGCGACCCGAAAGGGTGCACCCTCCTCGTGGACTTCCTGGCTGCTGCTCTGGACGACGCCAACCCGGTCTTCGCCCGCGTGGACTTTCTGAACTTTCACGACACGACCGATCTGGAAGCCGCGCTGCGCCGCTCGCAGCGCAAGTCTCTACGTGAGGCGCGTACGCATCTCCGCGGCTACTCCTGGGTCACTGTCGTGCCTTCCGAGCTGGCGACACGGCTCGGAGGCGTCTCGCGCCTCGCTGCGACAGGCGTTTTCCACGCGGTACGGGAACTGCGCGGCGGAGGTCTGCTGCTTCAGGCAACCGAGACGCTCGCTGCCTATGACGACTTGGCGATGCGCCGGGTGTTCCAGGTGTTGGCTCCGGTGCTGCCATCCGGTATCCCGGGCGACGACCCCGCCCGCCCGAACCTGCGGATCGTTTTCGAGGACGCGAGCGGGGTCTGAAACAGACTCCTCATGTGCGGTTGACCTTTCGCACTGGGGCCCGCCTGTCAGGCCCCGTTAACTTGGCCAGACGTCGCTCTTCTGCCTCGCGGAGCAACTCCTGCTGTTGTGAGCAGCCGGCTGCGGCTACCGTCCGCAGCGCCGGGACACGATCGGCCAGAGCGGTGAAGTAGTCGATGAGCTCCAGGTGTATGCGTGAGCGGTCACCTGACCAGGAACTATACGAGGCCGCGGCGGCTGCGATCTGCTGCGCGGACACTCCCCGCTCCAGTAGCAGAGGACCGATTTCTTCCAGGGCTGTGTTGCGCTGCTCCTCCAGGCAGGTGACCAGCCGGCCGGGATCGACAGCGTGCTCGTTGAGTAGTTGTCTGGCCAGCTCGGTGTCCGAATTGATCAGAGGGACCAGAGCGCTGGGGCCGATACGGGGCATACGAAATCACTGGATAGCCAGACGCAGCCTGTGCGGGCGGGGCGGGAGAGCCAGCAGGTCCTCGCTGTTAGGGGGGAGAGGCGAGGAATACCAGCCCTGGGCAGCCATGTCCTGCAGCTGACGGCCGAACAACCTTTCGAAGGTGTCGGCGTCGTGCTCGGCCACGTACGCAAGCACGTGGCCCGCTCTCCACTGGTTGTGCGAGGTGAGACGGTCGACGAGCAGCCCCTCAAAGGCACTGCTCCATGCTGCCCGCCAGTCTTTAGGGAGGGCGGGCCCAGGCGGGGTGCCCACGGCGAAACTGACCGCTGTGCTCGCGGCGACGGCCGGATCCTTATGCACGAGCAGCCGGTGCATGACGTCGTCAGCGTCGTGGCAGAACAGCCTATCCAGCCAGGGAACGTCCTCGGCCCGCAGCGAAGCGATCACCGTCTCTCCTGCCCGGTCCACCACGCTGCGCGCAAGGACCGCACTGATGGCGGCGGGCCGACTGCGCGTGTTCTTGAGAGCGGCCTGCAGCACGGCCGTCGGTATCGCGTCCGGAGCCAGCGTGAGCCACTGTGTCGGGGCGGCGCCCTGCAGCATGCGGCACTCCGAAGCGGATGCAGCGTGGTACCAGGCCGCCGGATCCGTCATCAGCTCGCCCGTGCGGACAGCGGTCAGATGGTCGGCACCCTCGCCCACCAGGCTTGCTTGCTCGATCAGTTCATTGAAACGGGCCACTCCCGCTTCAGGACCCAGGGCTGCCAGTTTCCCGGCCAGCGTGGTCGTTCGGGAGTGGACCTGCTCGGTGGCGGTCTCGACGTCAGAGACGAAGTCGGCGTTTCCCCATTCACAGAAGGACTGCAGATCGGGATCGACGTCGAAGCCGGGCAGTTCGTACCCGGTTTCACGGGCACGGTCGCGGATGCTGGCGAGCCCGCGATGTGCACGCAACGCCGTACCTGCGCTGCGCTGCAGCAGCGGATGCAGCGTGTCCTCGCCCTCCTGCTGACTCCCGGCCACTACGGTGACGACCCCCAACTGGAGCATGTGCTGCGGCAGATAGCCGTACCCCGCAGCGGAGTGGGACGGCCTCGCACCCGGCCCGACCACGTGCTGGCGGACAAGGCTTACACGTCGCGGCACAACCGCGGCTACCTGCGGCGACGCGGCATCGCCCACACCATTCCCGAGCGTCGTGACCAGCGCAGACACCGGCTCAACCGTGGCTCCCGCCCCACCGGATTCGACAGCGAGCGTTACAAGAAACGGAACACCGTCGAACGTGCCATCAATCGCTTGAAAGGCTTCCGTGCGGTCGCCACCCGCTACGAGAAACGGGCGTACATCTACCTCGGCACGGTCACCCTCGCAGCACTCATCATCTGGCTCCGCACATGATCCGAGAAACAGCGCCTAGAAGTCTGCTGAAGATGTTGCCTGGTCGGCGGGGTTTTGCGGGGTGGGTATGGCCCCTTCCGTTAGGGGGTGGCAGGGGCGAGTGTCCAGGTTCCGCGGGCGTGGGTGAGTCCGAGGTTGATCAGTCGGCGGAGGTTGAGGGCGGCGGCCCGAGTGTGGAGCCAGGTGTTGTTCTT